>DATKEH010000448.1:0-4340 GCA_035546355.1 Thermoanaerobaculia bacterium | reverse complement strand
CCGATGGCCACCCGGTGGTAGCCGCGCCGCATCAGCAGGGTCAAGTCGTAACCCCACCCCTGCTGCCGGGCTATGTCGAGGTCCGCGGCCGGCACCGTGATCGGCAGCGCCGCCTCCTGCACCGGCGACAGCCCTCCCTCCTCGTCGGAGGCCGCCACGAACACCCGCAGCCGCCCCTCCCAGCTCTCGCCCTGCGGCACTAGGACCACCTGATCCAACGGGATCCGCACCTGCACCGGCACCAGGAAGTTGCCGCCGTCGCGCGGCATCGGCCGGCCGAAGTCGAGCCCCAGCCCCAGGGGGTTGCCGGTCTCGCCGAAGAGCAGCGCGGCCATGGTGCCGTCGCCCATGCGCTGCTGCAGGCTCTTGTCCCGGTACCCGTCGCGGTGGCGTACCCGCAGCCCCTTCTGCTTCACCCTCACCTCGATGCGGTGGTAGCGGCCGTCGCCGACGTGGGCCGGTGAATAGCCCAGCGAGTAGTAGCTGCGCAGGTCGCGCGCCACCTCCTGCAGCGCCGGCCCGACGTCGTTGGTGTTGATGATGGCGCGGCCGCCGGTGGCCTCGGCCAGCTGCAGCAGGGGCGCCTGCAGGTTGTGGATGTGCTGAGAATCGACGTAGGAGGAGGCTCCCGCCCGGGTCTGCTCGACCGAGGCCGCGGTGAGGGTGCGCAGGCCGCCGGCGTCGATGGTGTAGAAGGTCACCCGGCTGCCGTTGGCCAGCGCCGCCAGCTCCTGGAACCGGCGGCTCGCGTCGTAGTCGCGCGACCCCAACAGCATCGAGCTGTCGCGATACTTCTCGTGCAACGCGTAGTACACGTCCTCGCCCGCCACCTGGGGTAGGCCGTCGCTGACGTAGAGCAGGGCCTTGCGGCCCGGCAGCCCGCCGACGTTGGAGACCATCTCCTTGAGGGCATCGATGGTGAACATCAGGTCGTTGAACAACGAGCCGGCGTACTGGCGGACCCGCACCATGGCGTGGCTGACGCTCTCGGACTCCTCGATCCAATGCAACACGTCCCGCCGCTCGGAGTCGGCGTGGACGCCGTGGCCGCTCTCGGTCTCGATCTCGTAGAGGGCGGCGTTGATCAGCCCGGGGTCACTGGTGAACGACACCCGCTCGTGGAACGAGCGCTCGTAGGTCACCAACATCACCTTGTCGTGGCGCCCCACGTTCTCGTTGAGGAACTCCCGCAGGCGCCGGAAGACGCGGTTGCGGTTGAAGGGGCGGATGTTGAAGTTGTCGATGTAGACCACCAGGAACAGCCGCTGATCCTCGGGGACCTCCTCGGCGGGGGCGGCCCCGGGCGTTCCGGGAGGCAGCGCTGGCGCCCGCGGGGCAGGCTGGTCCCCTGCCGGAGGCTCCTCGGCGTAGAAGTTGGTGATCGTCACCTCCCGCCCGTCCTCGAGCACCACGAAGTCGTCCTGGGTCAGACCGGTCACGGGATCGCCCTTGCGATCGGTCACGTAGACCTCGACGTTGACCAGGCTGACGTCGACCACGTCGAAGAAGGCCCTCTCCGGGGCAGCCGGTTGGTGGGCGGTCTCCGGCGCCGGCTCCTCCTGGGCGGCGGCGGGCCAGGGCGCCGAGGCGAGGGCGATCGCCAAGATCGGTCCGCGCAGCGTAGCGAGTCGTCTCACGAGGTGGGCTCCATGGGCGAGAGGATTATACGTGGCGGCCGTCGAGGCTCTCCCGCCGGGCCAACAGGTGGCCGACGATGCGCGGCCCGTGGTCGCGCGAGTTCTCGATGAAGATGCGATCGGTGGCGCGGCCCGCCTGCAGGGTCCCGGCGACGTAGAGACCGGGTACGTCGCTCTCGCAGGTCTCGGGATCGATGCGGGGCTCGAGCGTCCGGGGATCGATCGTTACGCCACAGGCCTCGGCCAGCTCCAGCTCGGGCAGATAGCCGATCAGCACGTAGGCGGCTTCGGCGGCGAGCCGCTCGTTCCCCAGGGGACCCTCGACCTCCACTCCGTGCGGGCCGAACGAGCGCACACGGTGGCCGAACAGAGCGCGGATCGAGCCCTCCGCGATGCGGTTCTCGATGTCGGGCTTGAGCCAGTACTTGACACCCGGCTTGAGCTCGGGCCCGCGATGCACCAGCGTGACCTCGGCGCCCCAGCGGTGCAGCTCGAGGGCCGCCTCGGCGGCGGAGTTTCCCCCGCCTATCACCACCACTCGGTCGGCGAAGTGGCCGTAGGGCTCGCAAAACCGCTGGTGCACCCAGGGCAGCTCCTCGCCGGGCACCTCGAGGCGCAGCGGGCGCCCGAAGTAGCCGGTCGCCAGGGCCACCGCCCGGGCGTACCGCTCGTGCTGCCGGCCGCGGCGCCGGCCGAGGATCCGAAAGCCCTCCGCCAGTCGCTCCACCCCCTCCACCGCCTCGTGCAGGGCGAGGGGGATGCGCCAGGTCCTCGCCACCTCGCGGTAGTAGGCCAGCGCCTGCCGCCGCACCGGTTTCGCCTCGGGGATGGCGAACGGGATGCCGGCGATCTCCAGTCGTTCCCGGGTGGTGAAGAACACCATCTCGGTGGGGTAGCCGCGGATCGACTCGCACAGGCCGCCGCGCTCGACCAGCAGTACCGAGAGCCCGGCGCGCATCGCCTCGGCGCCGATGGCGAGGCCGGTGGGGCCGGCGCCCACCACCAGCAGGTCGAGGATGCCGCCGGGCGGCGGGCCCGCACCGCCGGTGACGCTCATGTCTCGCCGCCGACCGTATCCGCGGCGACGTCGTGGCGTACCGGGCCGCGCCCACCACCGAGGGGGAATGCCGCGCGCAGCGCCCGCTGCAGGTAGGCGAGGGCGCCGCCCACCGCCTCCTCCAGCGCGTCGCCCCGGCCCAGACGGGCGGCGATGGCAGAAGCCAGGGTACAGCCGGTGCCATGGGTGGAGCTGATGGCGAGGCGGCGATGGCTGAAACGCCACATCCTCCCTGCGTAGACCAGCACATCGACCAGCTCCTCGCCCTCGCCGTGCCCCCCCTTGAGCAGCACCGCCGGGCCGAGCGCCGCCAGGCGCCGCGCCGAAGCCTCCTGCTGGTCGGCGGCGATGGGCTCGCCCAGCAGCCGCGCTCCCTCCGGCAGGTTGGGCGTGACGACGGTGGCCAGCGGGATCAGCCGCTCGCGCAGCGCCGCTACCGCGTCGTCCCGCAGCAGCGCCGCGCCGCTCTTGGAGACCATCACCGGGTCGACCACCACCGGCGGCCCCGCCCAGGCATGCAGCCGTTCCGCCACCGCCTCCACGATGGCGGCCTCGGCCAGCATCCCGACCTTCACCGCGTCGACCCCGATGTCGGCGAAGACGGCATCGATCTGCGCCGCCACCAGCTCCGGCGGCAGGGCGTGAACCGCCGTCACCTCCAGGGTGTTCTGGGCGGTGATGGCGGTGATCGCGCTCATCCCGTAGCCGCCGTGGGCGGCGAAGGTCTTGAGGTCGGCCTGGATTCCCGCGCCGCCCCCCGAGTCCGAACCGGCGATGGTGAGCAGGCGAGGAGGCGTACCGGGCGGGCGACCGCTCATGCCGCCTCCGCCGGCGAAGGCGGCGCGCCGCGCCGGCGGCGGCCCACGGCCACCCCCACCACCACCAGCAGGACCGCCACGCTGATCAGCTGCGCCAGCGTCAGGTAACCGAAGAAACGATCGTCCTTGGCGCGCAGGAGCTCCACCGCGAAGCGCTCCACCGAGAGCAGCCCCACGGTGACCAGTGCCACGGTGCCTGGCCGGGTCGGTCGTCGCAGCAGCGACAGGCCCAGCAGCCAGATGGCGCCCGCCACGGCCGTCTCGTAGAGCTGCGTGGGGTGCACCGCCACCAGGGCGTCCGCCGGCACGCCCGGCAGCTCGACGCCGAACTCCTGGCGCAGCCACCCAGCGGTGGTCGGCGGCAGTCCGACCGGGAAGACCACCCCCCATGGCGCATCGGTGGGGATCCCGTAGTCGTCGCCGACGAGGAAGCAGCCGATGCGCCCGATGGCATAGCCGAGCGCCAGGCCGGGGGCCATGGCGTCGGCCGTGTGCCACGGCGGCAGCCGCCGGCGCCGCATCGTCCACAGCACCGCGGCGGTGCCAGCCAGGAATCCACCGTACCAGACCAGCCCCGAGCGGTCGAAGAGCAGCCGCCAGTCCTGGTAGAGCAGCGCGTAGTAGACCTTGCCCCCCACCACCCCGGCGAGCCCGCCCCACAGCATCAGGCTGCTGGCGTCCTCCGCATCGCCGACGCCGAGCCGCTTCAGACCCCAGGAGACCTGCAGATAGGCGGCGAGGAAAGCCAGCATCAGCATCACCCCGAAGGGGCTGATGGCCAGCGGGCCGATGTGGAATAGCTCTCGGATCATGGCGGGGCCGGTGCGG
>DATKEH010000447.1:0-2332 GCA_035546355.1 Thermoanaerobaculia bacterium | reverse complement strand
GCCGCCAGCCGGCGCAGGCGCGCCTCGAGCTCGCCGTTGTGCCGGCGCAGGCGCTGGATCTCGTCGGCGGCCTGCTGGATGCGATCCTCGAGCTCGGACAACTTGGGCCACTCGGTCATGTCGGCTCCCTCCAGCCGAAGCGGCGCTCGAGCTCCGCCGCCAGCGCCGTCTGGCGGTCGTTGACCTCCTCCTGGGTGAGCGAGCGTTCGGCGGCCTGATAGTGGAAGGCGATGGTGGTGTTGACCGCTCCCGGCGGCACTCCTTCGCCGGTGTAGCGGTCCTTGAGCGCGCAGTCGGCCAGGTCGGGCACCGCCGCCGCGCGGATCGCCTCCGCCAGCTCGGCCCAGGTCACCTCCTGGCGGTGGGTGAGCGTGAGGTCGACGGCGACGCCCGGCACCCGCGGCGGCAGCCGTACCGGCGCCGGGGGGAGGAGGGGGAGGAAGGTCGCCGTGCGCAGCTCGGCGGCGTAGAGCGGGTAACCGCCATCGTCCTCGGCGACCCGGCCGAGCACCCCGACCCGGGTGCCGACGGCGTCGAGCAGCTCGGCGGCAGCGCCGGAGGCCAGCCCCGGCAGCTCCGCCGGCCGGGCGCAGAGCTCCTGCCCGCAAGCCTGCGCCAGGCTCTCCACCACTCCCTTGAGGTCGAACAGGTCGAGCTCCACCTGTCGCTCCCACGGCGTCCCCAGGGTGCCGCCGCACGCCAGCGCCACGTGCTCCTCCTCCTGGGGGCGGCCCTCGGGGTCGCGCCAGAAGACGTGCCCCACCTCGAACAGGCGCACCGCCGGCAGGTTGCGCCGGCGGTTGAAGCGTGCGCTCGCCAGCAGCGGCGGCAGCAGCGAGCGCCGCATCAGGGCGTAGCGCTCCGACAGCGGGTTCTCCAGCGGCAGAGGCTCACCCTCCCCCGCCAGCGCCGGGAAGCGACCCTCGTCCTCCCGGGAGTAGAAGGCCCAGTCGATCGCCTCGCCGTAGCCGCAGGCGGCGAGGTGGTCCTGCAGCCGCCGGCGCAGGGTGTGGGCGGGCGGCTCCGGGGCATCGGCGCCGGCGAGCGGCGGCAGGGAGGCCGGGATGCGATCGTAGCCCACCAGCCGGAGCACCTCCTCGAAGAGGTCCGCCTCCTCGAGCAGGTCGAAGCGCCGCCAGGAGGGGACGGTGACCCGCCAGTGGCCCGCGCCGGCCGCCTGCAGCCCGCAGCCGAGCGCCGCCAGGATGCGTTCCGTCTCCGCCGCCGGCACGGCGGTGCCGGCGAAAGCGTCGAGGCGCTCGCCGGCGAGCTCGATGGCCGCTGGCGGTTCCAGCGCTTCCCCGCGGACGTCCGCCGGCGCGCCCGTTTCGGCGGCCGTCGCCACCTCGCGCAGCAACGCCGCGGCGCGCTCGGCGGCGAAGCGGCAGAGCTGGAGATCGGCGCCGCGCTCGAAGCGGTGGCTGGCGTCGGTGTGCATGCCGAGCTGGCGGGCGGTGCGGCGGACGCTGGCGGGGTCGAACCAGGCGCTCTCCAGCAGCAGATCGCGGCTCGCCGTCGACACCTCGGTCTCGGCGCCGCCCATCACCCCGGCCAACGCCACCGGCCGCCGCTCGTCGGCGATCACCAGCATTTCCGGCCCCAGCGCACGCTCCTCGCCGTCGAGCGTCCGCAGCCGCTCGCCGGCACGCGCCTGCCGCACCACCACCCGGCCGCCCCCGAGGGTCGCGAGGTCGAAGGCGTGCAACGGCTGGCCGAGCTCCCACAGCACGTAGTTGGTGACGTCGACGACGTTGTTGATCGGCCGCAGCCCGATGGCGGCGAGCCGGCATCGCAGCCAGTCGGGGCTGGGGCCCACCGTCACGCCGCGCACCACCAGGCCGACGTAGCGGCGACACAGCGCCGGCGCCTCCAGGGTGACCAGCTCGTCCGGCGGCGCCGGACGGTCGGCGGGGAGCTCCACTGCCGGCGGGCGGAGAACCGTGCCGTAGATGGCGGCCAGCTCCCGCGCCAGGCCCAGATGGCACATCGCGTCGACGCGGTTGGTGGTGACGTCGACGTCCAGCACCGCCTCCCCCTCGACCTCCTCGATCCCCTCGACGGCGTGGCCGGCGGCGGTCAGCCGGGCCGCCAGCCGCGGCGGCGGGTCCGGCAGCTCCACGTAGTCACCGAGCCACGCGAGCGAGAACCGCATCAGCCGCCGATCCCCCCGACCTGGCGCAGCAGCCGCTGATCGTTGTCGAACAGCAGCCGGATGTTGGGGATGCCGTAGCGGATCATCGCCACCCGGTCCAGTCCGAGACCGAAGGCGAAGCCCGAGTAGCGCGCCGGGTCGAGCCCGCAGTTGCGCAACACCCGCGGGTCGACCATGCCG
>DATKEH010000446.1:0-8805 GCA_035546355.1 Thermoanaerobaculia bacterium | reverse complement strand
CGGGAGTCCAACACCGAAGGAGGGATCTTCCCGGCGATCTTCGGCACCGTCCTGATGGTCTTCCTGATGACCTTCGTGGCCGCGCCCTTCGGGGTGCTCGCCGCCCTCTACCTGCGCGAGTATGCCAGGCAGGGACTGCTGGTGCGGATCGTGCGCATCGCAGTCAACAACCTGGCCGGTGTGCCGTCGATCGTCTTCGGAGTGTTCGGTCTCGGCTTCTTCGTCTACCTCGTGGGTGGCACTCTCGACCAGCTCTTCTTCCCCGAGGCGCTGCCCACGCCGACCTTCGGCACCGGGGGAATCCTGTGGGCGGCGCTCACCCTGGCCATCCTCACCGTGCCGGTGGTGATCGTCGCCACCGAGGAGGGGCTGGCCGCCGTGCCGCGGGTGGTGCGCGAGGGCTCGCTGGCACTCGGTGCCACCAAGCTCGAGACGACCTGGCGGGTGGTCATCCCCGCCGCTGCGCCCGGCATCCTCACCGGTATGATCCTGGCGATGGCCCGCGCCGCCGGCGAGGTCGCGCCGCTGATGATCGTCGGCATGGTGAAGCTGGCGCCGGCGCTCCCCATCGACCATCACTCTCCCTTCGTGCACCTGGAGCGGAAGTTCATGCACCTCGGCTTCCACATCTACGACGTCGGCTTTCAGAGCCCCAACGTGGAGGCTACGACGCCCCTGGTGTTCGCCACCGCCCTGCTGCTGGTCCTGGTGGTGACGGCGATGAACCTGGTGGCCATCACGCTGCGCAACCACCTGCGCCGCAAGTACCGCGGCAGCGCCGTCTAGGACGCTCCCGGAGGACCGATGCACGCCCAGAGCCCGACAGAGCCCGTCGCAGCCCGGCCGATCGAGCAGGCGGCCTCCGCGCCGCGGCAGCGCGACGCGGCGCTGCAGCCGGCGATCGACAGGCCGATCCTGCAGATCGACGCGCTGTCGCTGTGGTATGGCGCCACCCAGGCGCTCGACGGCATTACCCTCGACATCCCCGAGAAGCGGATCACCGCCTTCATCGGGCCCTCCGGGTGCGGCAAGTCGACGCTGCTGCGCTGCATCAATCGCCTCAACGACCTGATCGACGAAGTGCGGATCGAAGGGGACATCCGCTTCGGTGGAGAGACCATCTACAGTCCGGAGATCGACATAAACCTGCTGCGCCGGCGCATCGGGATGGTGTTCCAGAAGTCCAATCCCTTCCCCAAGTCGATCTACGAGAACGTCGCCTATGGGCCGCGCATCCAGGGGGTGAGGAAGCGCTCGCTGCTCGACGAGATCGTCGAGCGCAGCCTGCACGCGGCCGCTCTGTGGGAGGAAGTGCGCGACCGCCTCGACGCCAGTGCGCTGGACCTGTCCGGAGGGCAGCAGCAGCGGCTCTGCATCGCCCGCGCCATCGCCGTCGAGCCGGAGGTGATCCTGCTCGACGAGCCCTGCTCGGCTCTCGACCCCATCGCCACTGCCAAGATCGAGGAGCTGATGCAGACGCTCAAGGACAGCTACACGCTGATCATCGTCACCCACAACATGCAGCAGGCGTCGCGGGTCTCCGACTACACCGCCTTCCTCTATCTGGGCCAGCTCATCGAGTACGGTGTCACCGACGAGCTGTTCATCAAGCCGCGCAAGCAGCAGACCGAGGACTACATCACGGGACGGTTCGGCTGAGGGCGCTCCGCAGCGCCGCCCCTACCTGAGCGCGGCGCGCTGCTGCTCGGCCACCTGGGCGGTGAGCGGCACGTAGCCGTCCTTGATCACCGCTTCCTGCCCCTGCCGCGAGAGGACGTAGGCCAGCAGCTCGCGGACCAGGGGATCGAGCGGCTCGTTGGGCGGCTTGTTGACGTAGACGTAGAGGTAGCGCGCCAGCGGATAGTCGCCGGAATAGACCTCTTCCTGAGATACGCCGTACGCCGGGGCCGCGTCGTCGGCCGCCAGCTTCACCGCCTTGACCCCGGAGGTGCGGTAGCCGATGCCGCTGTAGCCGATCGCGCTGCCGTCCTCGGCCACTCCCTGCACCACCGAGGCCGACCCCGGTTGCTCCTTGACGGCGTCCTTGTAATCGCCGCCGCACAGCGCGTGGTCCTTGAAGAAGCCGTAGGTACCCGAGGCCGAGTTGCGGCCGTAGAGGCTGATCTGGCGGCCGGACAGCGGGCCCTCTACCCCGGCGGCTCGCCAGGTGCTGACGTCGCCCGGGTAGCCGCAGGCGCGGGTCTTGGAGAAGATGGCGTCGACCTGCGGCAGGGTGAGGCGGGACAGCGGGTTGTCGCGGTGCACGTACACCGCCAGGGCATCGAGCGCGACGCGCACCTCGGTGGGCGCGTATCCGTAGCGCTTGTCGAAGTCGTCGCGCTCCTGGGCCTTCATCGGCCGGCTCATCGGTCCCAGCTGTGCGGTGCCGGCGATGAGGGCGGGCGGCGCCGTCGACGAGCCCTTCCCCTCGATCTGCACGCGCACGTTGGGGTAGAGCGCGTTGAAGCCCTCGGCCCACAACGTCATCAGGTTGTTCAAGGTGTCCGAGCCGACCGAGCCGAGGGTGCCGGCGACGCCGCTGGTGGTCTGGTAGGGCGCCAGCTCCGGATCGAGCGCGAAGGCGCCTGCCGGCGCCTCCTGCTCCCCGTCGGCCGCGCCCTCCTCGCCGGCGGCGGGGGTGACGCGCCCGGCCGCGGGGCCCGCCTCCTCGGCGGCGGGCGACCGGGCGCCGTCGTCGCGGCCGCAGGCTCCCAGAGCCAGCAGCAGGGCCAGGGGCAAGGCCAGGGGCGGGGTAAGGGACAAGGCCAGGGGCAGCGGCCTGAGCCGGGTGGGGTCGAAGCTCGTCATCGTCTTCCTCCTGCGCCCGGTGCGGGCATCGGATTCATCCTCGCCCAGCGCTGTGACCGCCCGGTGACGGCTCGGTTACCGTCTCGTCGCATCCGCCCCTGCCCCCGCCCCGCGGCCGCGACGAGACGGGAGCTCCGCTGGCGGTGGGGCCCTCAGTCGCCCAGGAACACCCGCAGCCCGGAGAAGGCCGCATCGAGGTCGGCGGCGCCGCCGTCCCAGCCCTCCCAGAAAACCGACAGGGGCGTCTCGTCGCGGTGCATGGTGACGGCGACGTCGCCTTCGGCCACGGCCCCGGCCGGCTTCCACTCCTCACCCCGCGCCGCACGCGCCGCCGTCAGCAGCTCGCGAGCGCCGTCGGCGTCGCCGCTCCGCCAGGCCAGGAACGCGCGGAGATAGAAGCCGCCGACCGCCCGGGGGTTGGTACGGCAGGCGAGCGCGAGTCGGCGGTCTGCCTCGGCGGCATCGCCGTGCAGCAGCGCCAGCTCTCCGAGCAGCAGCAGGCTGCCGGTCTCCTCGCCGTTGATGGCCAGGGCGTGTTCGGCGGCGCGCGCCGCCGCGGCGAGATCCGCCTCGCCACGGCTGGCCAGCGCCCGGTAGATGGCCCACTGGCGATGGCCGCGGTGGCTCATCGGGCTGCGCCGGGTGAGCTCGGTGAGCTGCTCCAGCGCTGCGTCCTGCTCTCCCAACGCCCACAGGGAGGTTCCGAGGTAGTAGCGGGAGTCCTCGTGGGCCGGGTCGAGGGCCAGGGCCTGGCGGAAGTGGCGGACGGCGCTGGAGAGATCGCCGTCGCGCTTCATCGCGTCCATGCCGGCCCGCTGGGCCGCCCAGAACGCCACCACCTGCTGGCGGGAGAGCGCCTGCGGCGGCCCCTCGCCCGGCGCTTCCGTCCCGCCGGCCCCGCGCAGCCGGTGGGGAGCGGCATCCCCCTGGCGCAGCTCCCACAGGGCATCCGCCGCCAGCGGGCCGAAGCGCTCGACGCTGCCGTCGGGCCACCGCACCTCGAGGGCGTCCACTTGCGTCTGCGGGCCGAGCCCGAAGTGCAGGGTGCGGCTGCTCTGCGACAAGTAGGAGGCGCCGGTGGCGGAGCGGCGCAGCGGCACGTCGCCGACCCACGCCACGGCGGTCGCCCCCTCTCCCTGGCCGAAGGCGCCGCTGGCCAGGCGCTGGCGGAGGCGCAGCTGCAGCCAGTGGCCGCGCTGCATGTCGTTGCGCAGCAGCTGCACGCCGCCTTCCAGATCGACCAGCAGCAGGTCGAGGTCGCCGTCGCCGTCGTAGTCCGCCAGCGCCAGGCCGCGCCCGACCCGCGGCTGACGCAGCAGCGGGCTCTGCGGCGCGAGGTCGTGGAAGCCCTGCCCCTGCCGGTTCCACATCAACAGCGGCGCCTGCGGCGCCAGGCGCCTCCTGTCGTCCTGGCGCTCGACGGTGCTGCCGTTGATCACCACCAGGTCGAGCCAGCCGTCGGCGTCGAGGTCGGCGAACTCGGTGCCCCAGCCGACCAGCGGCAGGGCGACGGCCCCCAGCCCCATCGGCGCCGACACGTCGGTGAAGGTGAGCCGCCCCCGCCCCGTGCTGGCGGCGAGCAGCCCCTCGGCGGCGGAGGGCGGAGTTGTGCGCAGCCGCGAGTCGTACAGCGCGTTCTCCTGCGCCAGCCAGTGGGTGACGAAGAGGTCGTCGTCGCCGTCGCGGTCCCAGTCCCCCGCCGCCAGTCCCATGGCGCCGCGGTAGTCGGCCACCCAGGCGGTGAGGCCGGCGTCCTCGAAGGTCTCCCCGCGGTTGAGGAACAGCGCGTTGTCGGAGATGTCGTTGGCGACGTAGAGATCGATGCGCCCGTCGTCGTCGAAGTCGTGCCACAGGGCGCCCAGGCTGCGCCCCTCGGGATTGGCCACCCCCCACAGCGGGGCGACGTCCTGGAAGCGGCCCGTGCCGTCGTTCTCCAGCAGCAGGTTGGGATGCGGGTCGAAGGAGGCGGGGTTGAGGGTGTAGGGCACGGCGGCGCCGTACTGCTGCGAGACGCCGGCTCCGGCCCCGCGGCCGGCGTCGTAGCGGACGTACCCCGTGACGTACAGGTCGAGATCGCCGTCACCGTCGAAGTCCGCCCATACCAGGCCCGCCCAGTACCCGTCGGGGGAGGGGAAATCGGCGTCGCGGGTGAACCGCCCCCCACCCTGGTTGCGGAACAGCAGCAGCGTGCCATACCCGGATACGGCGAGGTCGAGGTCGCCGTCGCCGTCGGCGTCGCCCCAGGCGGCGGCCATGCCGAGGATGCGGGTGTCGGGGAAGCCGGCCACCAGCCGGAAGCTGCCGTCGCCCAGGTTCTCGTAGAGTTGCGACGGCGCCCACTGCTGCGGGGGGAGCGCCAGGCTGCCGCCGGCGGCGACCAGGAACATGTCGTCGTCGCCGTCGCCGTCGAAGTCGCCCCAGGCGGCGCCGGCGCCCATGTCCTCGGGGAGCTGCGAAGTGCGCTCGCCGGCGAAGCTGCGGAAGCCGGCGAGCCCCGCCGCCGCGGTGACGTCGGTGAAGGCGGGGTCGGGCGCGGCGGCGGGCAGGCCGCGCGCCAGCTTGTCGGTGATCTCCGGCAGGGCCTCGCCCGGCACGCGGGTGGTGGGGCGGCTGGCGCGGTAGAGCCAGAGGGCCAGGACCAGCGCGCCCAGCCCGGCGACGGTGAGACCGAGGGCGGCGCGCCGCAGGCGGAGGCGGCGGCGCCCCAGTCGCCGCCGCCGCGGCGGGCCGGGGCGGGGCTCGGGGGCGCGCGGCGGCGCGTCGTCCTCGTGGCGATCGGCAAGCGGCTGCACGTCGTCGCTCGCCTCAGCCGCCTGTCCGGGTGGCGGCGGCGGTCGGCTCCGCTGCCACCTTCTCGGCGCCGCTGACGCGGACGGCGGCCGTCGCCCGGGTCATCTCGATCACCGGCGCAGTGAGCCCCGAGTCTTCGCCGAGCAGGAAGTTGATGAGGAACTGGTCGACCTTGCGGTACATCAGCGCCGCCTCGATCCGGTAGCTGCCCGGCTCCGCCGGCGGCACGTCGATCTGCTGCACGTGCTGCCCCTTGCCGTCCCAGGCGACGGCGCTCTCGGGGGCCAGCGTAGCGGGGCAGTCGGCCAGGTACTCCACGGTGTCGGAGTAGCCCGGGAAGAGGGCCCGGCGGTAGCGCACGCCCACCATCTCCCACAGGTTGTGGCGGTCGATCAGGTTGCCGTGCTGGTCCACCGGTTCGGCCTTGAACAGGAAGCTCCCCGGCTCGATGAAGTGCCCGGCGTCGCGGGTGCCGGAGGAGAAGACGCGGTTGCCCGCCGCGTCGACCACGTGCAGCTCGACCCAGCTCTGGATGATGTCGAGCGGGCCGGTGGGGAAGTCGTGCCCCACCTTGTTGGCGGTCAGCACCACGCGCACCGGCAGCCGATCGCCGGCGGCGACCTGCTCGGGGACTTCCAGGGCCATGGCGACCACCGGCCCATCGCGCCACTTGTCGCGGATCTCGGGAATGTCGAAGGTCCCCTGCAGCCACTCCTCGGTGCCCCGCACCTGCTCCTCCCACCCCGGCAGCTCGAGCAGCTTCGGCACCAGGCTGTTGGCGCCGAGGAAGCGGTGGCTGCGGTGCTTGCCGTCGTCGGGCGTGCGGTTGTAGTCGGTGGCATCGCCGCGGGCGGGGTCCCGGGACGCGACCAGCGGCATGTGGCACTCCCGGCACTCGACGGTGCGCGCCGGGTCGTCCTCCACGAACCAGTGGCTGGACTTCCAGTTATCGTACTGGTTCTGCAGCTGCACCCAACCGACGCGGTTCACCTCCTGGTCGATAAACTGCTTGTGACAGGCGGCGCAGTACTCGGGGGCCTTGTACATGCGCTTCGACAGCTTGCGGTGCTCGTCCGGGTAGGTGCGGATCAGGAAGTCGCTGGCCAGCTTGCCCGCACCCTCCGTCTGCCACTGCCAGAGGTAGGTGGCGGGCTGGCTCATGACGTAGTTGGCGTTGCCCTGCAGATCGGTCTCGCGGATCGCGTGGCAGGACAGGCAGGAGACGCCTTCGTCGTAGCCGCGCAGGGCAGTGAGGTCCTCGGTGAACAGGTTCTTGGTGCCCGAGAACAGCGAGATGGGATCGTGGCAGCCGCCGCAGTAGCGGGTGGACTCGGGGCCGTTCTGCTCGGCCATCACGCTCTGTACCTTCTGGAACAGCGGGTCCATGGCGGCGTAGCGATGGGCGCTCGGCTCCCACTCGGCGAAGATCTGCGAGTGGCACCCCGCCGTGCCGCAGCTGCGGGAGTTGGCGAGCGATTCGTCGTCGAAGGCGCCGCCGGTCGTGGTCAGCGCCAGGCTGGGAGCGAAGGGCCGGTCTTCGCCGTAGAGGAAGCTGTAGTCCGCGGGGAACTCGTTGACGTAGGTGACTCCGGAGTAGACGCGTGCCAGGCCGAGCGCGAGGAGCAGCCCGGCGACGGTAACCGCCGCCGCCCACGCCGTCGCCTGCCACGCCGGCCGTGCGACCTTCTCCCGCTTGCTCCGCCACAGCACCAGCGCCACGTGCGCGCCAACGGTGGCGAGGATCGCCCAGGTGCTCCACAGGTGCGCCGTGCGCCAGCCGGCGCTCATCCGGACGGCGAACAGCCCCTGCCAGGTGACCACCAGACCCGAGACCGCGCACACCAGCAGGGCGACACCGGCCGCGTAGCCGAGGAGCACGGCGTCCGAGAGGTTGTACCGGCGGTAGTCGAGCCAGTGGATCACCAGGTAGACGGTGATCGGCACCAGCACCGCCAGTCCCAGCGCCGTGTGCAGCAGCAGGCCCCACTGCACCACGCCGTGAAACGGGGCGAAGGTCACCAGCAGCCCGGTGATGGCCTCGACGGTCAGGGCGGCGAGGCCGAGACGGGTCCACCAGGAGGACCAACCGGTGCGGCACGTTGTCGGCGAAAGGGTCACGGGCACCTCCGAAGCCAGTGCCGGGGAGCGGTCGCCCGCAACCCCGGCGGGTGGTGTGAGGCGGGTCGACGAAGCAGACTCTTGCGTCGGCGAGGGGGGAGGGGCAATGTCCGTCGGGGCAGGAGAGCGCCTACCCGAATGGATGGCGGGCGGCCGAACGCCGTCGCAGCCGGCTACCCGGAGGGCGCCGGCGGCCGCCCGCGCGGCAGCGCCCTCACGGCCCGCTGGCCGCCGCCTCGGGGACCGTCGTCGAGGCCCGGCCTCGCCGGCCGCCTCCGCCGCGGCGGATCGTCAGGCCACGGGATCGGGCCGAGCTCGCTCGCAGAGGTGGCAGAATAGGAAGATGGACCCGTGGCAGGATCTCCCTGGTGTGTGGCCCGGCCTGGCGTGGCGGTTGGGCGCCGCCCTGCTGTGCGGCATCCTGCTCGGCGCCGAACGGGAATACCGCGACAAGCCGGCGGGGCTGCGGACGCTGACGCTGATCACCTTCGGCTCTGCCCTCTTCCTGGTGGTCGGCGAGCTGCTGACGCGCCTGACGTTGGGGGACGACGGCACCACCCGCATCGACACCACCCGCATCGCCTCGCAGGTGGCGGTCGGCGTAGGCTTCCTCGGCGGCGGCGCCATCATCCAGTCGGGATCCGGAGTCCACGGGTTGACCACTGCGGCGGTGATCTGGGCCGCCTCGGCGATCGGCCTGTGCGCCGGCGCCGGATTCCCCCTCCTGGCCCTCGGCGTCACTCTGGTGGTCCTCCTCACCGTCACCGCGCTGGGTCCGCTGCGGCAGCGTCTCTCCCGCAGCGGCTCGGCCACCCCGCTCGAAGTGCTGGCCCGCAACGACAGCCTGGTGCTGGCGCGGTTGCGAGCCATGCTCGCCGACCACGAGGTGCCGGAGGACGCCGTCAGCTACCGTGAGGCGGCAGACGGCCAGGTGCGGGTCGTCTTCCGCTACCGCCAGGGGACGGGAGGCGCGTCGCCGCTGCTGGACGGCCTGGGCCAGCTCGATGGCGTGCACGGCGTGCCGGTCGACCTCTCCCGCGGAGACGGGAGCAGCGAACAGGCCTTGCCGGCCGCACGACGCTGAGCCCT
>DATKEH010000445.1:0-5021 GCA_035546355.1 Thermoanaerobaculia bacterium | reverse complement strand
CGCCGGATCCGCGTCTCCGGCGGCTCCTGGCGCCGGGTCCACGCCTCGGCCACGTTGCTCTCGGCGCAGTACAGCTTGATGCGACCCGCGTCGACCAGCTCGCCCAGGGACTCCACCATCCCCTGGGCCTCCCATTCGTGGGCCATGCCGGCGGCGGTGGGAAATACCAGCAGGGGCTTGCCCCAGTGTCCCAGGCGCCAGACGTGCAGCCCGCGCCCCAGCGCGCGAGACGGCAGGACGTGGTGCTGCCGCTGCAGGCTAGAAGCTCCACTCCGAGAGCCGGGTGCGGAAGGCGGCGAGGTCGCGTACCCGGCTGCTGCCCAGCGGCTCACCCGCCTCACCGAGTGCCTGCTCGTACTTCTCGCACAGCTTGACCGCCTCCTCGTTCATCCGCTCCAGGCGGCTGGCGAGGACCCGCGCCAGGTTGTAGGCGAGGCGAAGGGCGACGGCGTCGCCGGCTGCAAGCAGCCGCTCGAAAGTGCCGCGTTCTAGCTCGAAGACCAGGGAGGGTCTGGTGGTGCGGACGGTAGCCGTCGCCGCGGCGCGCCGCACCAGCCCGATCTCGCCGAGCACCGAGTCGCTGCCGAGGACGACCAGGCAGTGGCTGCCCCCCTCGCCCTGCTGCAACACCTCGACCTCCCCCTCGAGCACTACCAGCAGGGCGCCGCGAACGTCGCCCTCCCGCAGTAGCACCTGCGCCGCCGCCACCCGGCGGACCTCGCCGCGCGCGGCGAGCTGCGCCAGCTCGTCCCGGGAGAGGCCCTCGCCCAGGGCCGTATCGGCCAGCAGCCGGATGACTCCTTCGTCGTCCATGGCGATCTCCGTTCAGATGCCCCGCAGCACGGTGGCCTTGCCGACGCGGCCGATGGCGAGGACGAAAGCGGCGGTGCGTAGCGACACCTGGCGCGCCGCGGCGATCTCCTGCAGCCGCCGCCACGACGCCACCATGATCTTCTCGAGCTCCTGGTTGACCCGCTCTTCGTCCCACGAGAACTGCTGTATGTTCTGCACCCACTCGAAGTAGCTGACGGTGACGCCGCCGGCGTTGGCGAAGATGTCGGGCACCACCTCGATCCCCCGCCGGTGGAAGATCTCGTCGGCCTCGGGCTCGGTGGGGCCGTTGGCGCCCTCGACGATCATCGTCGCCCGCACCTCCTCGGCGTTGTCGCGGGTGAGCACGCCGCCCAGGGCGGCGGGGATCAGCACGTCACAGTCGAGGGTCAGCAACTCCTCGTTGGCGATGCCGTCGGTGCCGGGGAAGCCGGTGACCGTGCCCAGGCGGCGGGCGTGCTCCAGCAGCGCCGGCACGTCGAGCCCATCACGGTCGAGGATCGCCCCCTTGACGTCGGAGACGGCGATCACCCGCGCCCCCTCCTGGTGCAGGAGGCGGGCGGTCCAGGAACCGACGTTGCCGAAGCCCTGGATGGCGAAGCTGGTGCCGCGAAGGGTCCCGCCCTTGGCCGCCAGCGCCTCGCGAGCGGCGAGCACCACGCCGCGGCCGGTGGCCGCCTCACGCCCCTGGGAGCCGTAGAGGTCGACGGGCTTGCCGGTGACCACCGCCGGCGAGTGACCGTGATACAGCGAATAGCGGTCCATGATCCACGCCATCACCTGGGCACTGGTGTTGACGTCGGGTGCCGGGATGTCGCGGTTGGGGCCGATGACGTCGTGGATCTGGTCCACGAAGCGGTGCGTCATGGTGCGCAGCTCGGAATCGGAGAGCTCCTTGGGGTCGCAGCTGATGCCGCCCTTGGCGCCGCCGTAGGGGATGCCCACTACCGCCGTCTTCCAGGTCATCAGCGAGGCCAGCGACCGTACCTCGTCGAGGTCGACCTCGGGGTGGTACCGCAGGCCTCCCTTCATCGGTCCGCGGGCGTTGTCGTGCTGCACCCGGTAGCCGATGAAGGTGGCGATCGAGCCGTCATCGCGCTCGAAGGCCACCTGTACCTGTACCTCGCGCAGGGGCGTCACCAGCAGCCTCTCGACGGCCGGCGAGAGGTCCATCAGCCGCGCCGCCTGTCGGAAATAGTGGTTGGTGGCCGCGAAGGAGGTCACCGCGGCATTGTAGCGGCAGGAGCCATGCTGCCGGCCACCCTATAATCCGCTGCCATGCGGCAGGCGTTGCTGCTGGTGCTGGTGCTGGCGTTCGGCTTCGGGCTGGGGCAGATCCTCTCCCTGACCGGCCCGCTGGGTGAGCAGGGGCCGCAGGCCGCGCCCCCGGGAGTGGCGGCGAGCGCCACCGCTGCGCAGCCCGAGGCGCCGATCCCTCCCGGCATCACCGAGGACGAACGGCGCACCATCCAGATCTTCCGCCGGGCGTCCCCCTCCGTCGTCTTCGTCACCAGCCTGGCGGTGCGGCGCGACGTCTTCACCCTCGACATCTTCCAGATCCCCCAGGGGGAAGGGAGCGGCTTCGTGTGGGACGAGAAGGGGCACGTGGTGACCAATTACCACGTCATCCAACACGGTCAGCGCTTCCAGATCACCCTCGGCGACCGCACCGAGTGGCCGGCGCGGGTGGTCGGCGTCGCCCCCGCCAAGGACCTGGCGGTGCTCGCCGTCGAGGCCCCGCCGAAGAACCTGCAGCCGCTGTCCGCGGGGACCTCGCGCGACCTGGTGGTGGGGCAGAAGGTGCTGGCCATCGGCAACCCCTTCGGCCTCGACCAGACCCTCACCACCGGCATCGTCAGCGCCCTCGGTCGCGAGCTACGCTCCCCCAGCGGGAGCATCATCCGCGACGTGGTGCAGACCGACGCCGCCATCAACCCCGGCAACTCGGGGGGGCCGCTGCTCGACTCGGCCGGGCGCCTGATCGGCGTCAACACGGCGATCTTCAGCCCCAGCGGGGCGTCGGCGGGCATCGGCTTCGCCATCCCCGTCGACACCGTCGCGCGGTTGGTGCCGCAGCTGATCGAGTTCGGCAAGCCGATCCAGCCGGGGATCGGAATCGTGCCGCTCCCCGACCACTGGGCGAGCCGGCTCGGCGTCGCAGGCGTGGTGATCCAGGAGGTGACGCCCGGCACCCCCGCGGACCGTGCCGGGCTCACCGGCCTGCAGCTGACCCGCCGCGGTCGCCGGGTCGTCCTCGGCGACGTGATCGTGGGCGTCGACGGCAAACCGGCGCGCACCGTCGACGACCTGCTCTACCACTTCGAGGCGATCGGCGTCGGCGGCGAAGTGACCCTCGCCGTCGAGCGGGACGGCGGTGCGAGGGAGATCACCCTACAGCTCGTCGAAGTCGAGTAGTGGGCCTCACGGGAGCTCGAGCTCGGCCACCACCGGGGCGTGGTCGCTGGTGCCCACCTCGGGCTGCACCACGCAGCCGACGGCGCCTGCCGCCAGGCCGGCGCTGGCCAGCACGTAGTCGATGCGCCAGCCGATGTTGCGCTGGCGCAGGTTGCGCCAGGGAGCCCACCAGGTGAAGAGCCCCTCGTCCCGGGGCGCGAAGTGGCGACCGAGGTCGACCAGACCGCCCGCCAGCAGCTCGGCGAACAGCTGGCGCTCCTCGGGCAGCTGGCCGACCACTCTCGGCCGCCTCTCCTTGGGGTGCACGTCGATCTCCGCCCGCGCCACGTTGAGATCGCCGCACAACAGCAGCTCGATTCCCTGGCGCCGGCGATCGGCGGCGAGCTGCTGCAGGCCGCGCAGGAACTGCAGCTTGCCGGCCAGGTCTCTGCCCCCGTTGGGCACGTAGACCGACACCACCTCGACGGCGCCCAGACGGGCGGTGACGAGACGGTTCTCGCGGTCGAGCTCCGGATGGGCGATCGGTGGCTCGCTCGCGAACCGGTCGCGCCGCAGCAGCAGGGCCACTCCGGAGTACCCTCCGGAGCCGTGCCAGGTGCACCAGTACCCGGGAAGGCCGCAGAGGGCCTCGTCGAGCTTCTCCGGCGACGCCTTGATCTCCTGCAGGCAGACCACGTCCGGCCGTTCGCGGGCGATCCAGTCCTGGAACTGCGCCTGCCGCGCGCGAATGCCGTTGACGTTCCAGGTGGCGACCCGGGTCAAGCCCATGGGTCGTCGATTCTAGTGGTCTGAGGCATAAATGACTCAGACCACCAGGCCCTGCTCTTCCTCGCGCGCGAGGGGGCCGCATCTCCCCTGTCGGTCGTGCCGGCGGCGGCCTACGAACCGACGAGAACGGCCCGCACCACGAAGCGATCGGGGGCGGTACCGACCCAGGTGAAGGGGTAGCAGGTGACCAGGGTGAGGGCGGGAACGGGCGTCGGCGCCAGCACTTCCACCGCCGACGGCGCCGTCACGTCCACCCAATCGACGCGATAGCGTTGACTGCCCGCCGGGGTGGTGAACAGCACCTCGTCTCCCACCCGTACGCTCTCGAGCGGCCGGAAGTGGAGGTCGCGGTGACCGGCGATCACCGCGTTGCCCGGCTGTCCCGGAAGCGGCGTCTCCGGCAGGTGGCCGGCGGCGCGCCGCAAGGTACGCCGGTCGTCGCCCTCCGCCACCACCACCGAGAGCCCGAGCCGGGGGATCTCGAGACGGCCCAGCAGGGCCGACTCCCCGCCGGCCGGGGTTGGCTTCCCCTCGCCGGGCCCGGGTCGAGCGGTCCGCTCTTCTCCGGCCGGTAGCCGGGTGCGGCCTGCCTGGGCCGGCGGCGACCCGAGGGAGGCGGCAGTCGCGGCCTCTGCCCCCGCGCCCGCGGCCCTCCCCTCGCCGATCGCCGGCGGCACCTGGCCCACCGCCGGTCTCTCGGTCACCTCGAAGCGAGCCACGGCCCGGTCGAGCTGGCGTTCGGCCCGCGCCTGGAACCACCAGCCGTCGGCCCAGCCGACGCCGGCCCAGCCGATGCCGGCCAAGCCGGCGACCCACAGGACCCGCTCCAGCCGACGGTAGAGGTTGCGTCTCATATCGAGATGGATGGCAAAAACCCGGAGGAGGTGCCGGCGCCTCGGCGCCGGCACCCCAACCGGGACGGAGCCGGTGGACGCCGCCCGCGAGCGGCGTCCGGACTAGGCGTCAGCTGAGCTTCCGCACCACGCCGGCGCCGATCAGGGCCAGCA
>DATKEH010000444.1:0-2573 GCA_035546355.1 Thermoanaerobaculia bacterium | reverse complement strand
GTCGAGCTGGCGCTGGATCCCCTCCCAGATGGCGTAGCCCCACGGCTTGATCACCATGCAGCCGCGCACCGGCGAGGCCTCGGCCAGCTCGGCGGCCTTGACCACCTGCTGGTACCACTCGGGATAGTCCTCGGCGCGGGTGGGCGTGATCGCGGTCTGCTCGGCCATGGCGCAGCAGTCTACCGCGCCGAGCGGGAGTGGCCGATGCCGCCGGCGATCGAGCCTCCCCGGGTCGCCGGCAGGCGGGCCGCGGTACCATGAGCGCATGAGCCGCCTCCTCGACGTCCCGCTCGCCGCCGCACCGCTGCTCGCCGCGCCTCTCGCCGCCCGGGGCGCCTCCCAGGGCGAGGCCGCGCCTGCCGCGCCGCAGCCGAGGGCGCCGTGGATCCCGGCGGAAGGGGAACCGTGGGGCCGCGGCGCCGCGGCCACCCGAGGAGAGTGAACGGCGGTGATCGACGATCCTGCGGCATCCCCCGGCGAACCCTTCGAGGTGTGGGTCAACCAGCCCTTCCACTTGAGCGGCGAGGGGGAGCAGTATCGGATCGGCGGCTTCGCCACGTGCGCGGCGGCGTGCGACGCCTGCCGGCGAGTGATCGAGGAGTTTCTGGAGTCCCACGCCGGGCCGCTCGCCGACGCTAAGGCGCTGTTCGCCGCCTGGGGGGATTCGGGGCCCGAACCGTGGGTCAAGGTGTGCGGCGGCGGCGAGTGCCCGTTCTCGGCGGCGACCTACGCGCGGCAGCGCTGCGACGCCATCTACGCCGAGGGTGCGCCGCCGCCCGCCGCGGCGGGCCAACCACCGCACACGCCGGCGTAGGCATGCCCGCGCCCCGTGCGGCCCGGGCCCCGTCCTGGACCGCCGAGCCGAGCCAGGGGCCACCCGGGGCGTAGTGAACGAGCGACCGTGCCATCATCGCCGGGTGGCGCTGCCGTTCGATCCGTCGCTGATCGTCGCCGTCCTCTCGGTGCTGCTCGGCGTCGGCACCGCGCTGCACGTGGTCCTCCACAAGCGCGACGTGCGGGCCGCCACCGGCTGGGTGGGGCTGGTGCTGATGTTTCCGCTGGTCGGGCCGCTGCTCTACGCCCTGTTCGGGGTCAACCGCATCCGCCGGCGGGCGCGCGCGCTGCGCGGCCGCGGCAGCACGCCGTCTTCGGCACGCCAGTGGGTGGAGCTGCCGGCGGTCGCCAGCCAGCCGGCGATGCCGCCCAGCCGCTTCGCCGCCATCGCCTACCTCGTCGGCCGCGTCGTCGACCTGCCGCTGGTCGGCGGCAACCGCGTCGAGCCGCTGGTCGACGGCGAGGGCGCCTACCCGCCGATGCTGGCGGCGATCGCCGCCGCCGAGCGCACCCTCAGCCTCTCCACCTACATCTTCGACCGCGACGAGGCGGGGGAGGAGTTCGTCGCCGCGCTGGCCGCGGCCGTCGCGCGCGGCGTCGCGGTGCGGGTGCTGATCGACGCCATGGGTGCGCGCTACTCGCTGCCGACCGTCGTCGGCGTCTTGCGGCGCCGCGGCGTGCGCACCGCGCGGTTCATGAAGAGCCTGGCGCCCTGGGGGCTGCCGCGCCTCAACCTGCGCACCCATCGCAAGATCCTGGTCGCCGACGGGCGGGTCGGCTTCGTCGGCGGCATCAACATCCGCCAGGGGCACCGCGTGCAGAGCCGCCCGAAACACCCGGTGCGCGACCTGCACTTCCAGGTGGAGGGGCCGATCGTGCCGCACCTGCAGGCGGTGTTCGCCGCCGACTGGGCGTTCACCACCGGCGAGGAGCTCGCCGGCGAGGCGTGGTTCCCCGAGCCGCGGCCGGCCGGCGACACCCTGGCACGGCTGATTCCCGACGGGCCCGACGAGGACCTCGACAAGGCGCGCTGGACGCTGCTCGGGGCGCTGGCGGCGGCCCGTGACTCGGTCAAGGTGCTCACCCCCTACTTCCTGCCCGACCAGGACCTGGTGACCGCGCTCGCCGCCGCCGCGCTGCGCGGCGTCGAGGTGGAGGTGCTGATCCCCGCTCGCAGCAACCTCCCCTACGTGCAGTGGGCGTCGCAGGGGCAGTTGTGGCAGGTGCTCGAGCACGGCTGCCGGGTGTGGCTGGCGCCGTCGCCGTTCGATCACTCCAAGATGATGCTGGTCGACGGCGGCTGGGCGTTCGTCGGCTCGGCCAACTGGGACCCGCGCAGCCTGCGCCTCAATTTCGAGCTCAACGTCGAGCTCTACGACCGCGCTCTGTGCCGCCGCCTCGACGCGCTGTTCGACGACAAGCGCCGCGACGCCCGGGAGATCGTCGCCGAGGAGTGGGCGGGGCGGCCCCTGCCGCTGCGGCTGCGCGACGGCATCGCACGGCTGGCGCTGCCCTACCTCTGAGGGAGGGCCGCGGCCAGCTGCTGCACGCGGTCACTGTGCGGGTCGGCCGCCTGGGCGCGCCGCAGCCAGCGCCGAGCCGCCCGCTCGCGCTGCTCGGCGAGCGCCAGCTCGCCGAGGGCGGCCAGCACCTCCGGGTGTCGCGGCCCGCGGTGGCGCGCGCGGCGATAGAGGCGCCGCGCCTCCTGCAGCCGCCCGTCGTCTCGCGCCGCGTCCCCG
>DATKEH010000443.1:0-2389 GCA_035546355.1 Thermoanaerobaculia bacterium | reverse complement strand
GCCGATGGCCACCGCGAGGAACACCAGGCAGCCGCAGCCGAGCGCGACCCAGCGCAGCCATGGGGGGAGGCCACCGGACCTGGCGACGGGGGCGTGGGGACCGGCCACGGGCTGGCTCATGAGGGGCGCTCCTTTCGCGGGCTACGGGCGGGCGCCGCGGGCGGCGCACCGCGACTGCGGGGACCTACCGGCATTCTACTGCGGCGCCGGGGGGATCGCGACCGGTCTCGCCGCGCCGGCGATCCAGTGAAACAGCGGCGAGGCCATGAGCGTCGTCACCACCGCCATCAGGACCAGGACGGTGAAGAGGGTCGGGGTGATCAGCCCGGCCGCCAGGCCGATGTCGAGGAGGATGAGCTCCATCAAGCCGCGGGCGTTCATCAGCACGCCGATGGTCGCCGCATCGCGCCAGCTCTCGCCGGCGAAGCGGGCGGCGGCCGCGCACGCCACACCCTTGCCGAGGATGGCCAGCGCCACCACCAGCCCCACCAGGCCCCAGGCGCGGGCCGTGTCGAGCAGCCCGATCCGGGTGTTGAGGCCGGAGAAGACGAAGAAGACGGGCAGCAGCAGGGTCGTCGTCAACAGCTCGGTGCGCTCGCGCACCGCCGCGACCAGCGCGCCGCGTGGCATGGCGACGCCTGCCACGAAGGCGCCGAACACGGCGTAGATGCCGATGAGATCGGCGATCCAGGCCGCCCCGAAGAGCACCAGCAGCACTTCCACCATGCCGGCGGCCCCCAGGCCACCGTCGCCGCGTCGGCCCAGCCGCCGCGCCAGCAACGCGCGCCCCGGGCCGAGCAGCAGCGCCGCGAAGAGCGCGCCGCCGCCGATGGTGAGCAGGGCGCGCGCCGGCACGGCGTCGACCACGGCCAGAACCACGGCCAGCAGACACCACGCCACCGCGTCGTCCAGCGAGCCGGCGGTGAGAGTGAGGGTGCCCAGACGGGAGCGGGCGAGCCCCCGCTCGTAGAGGATGCGGGCGAGCATGGGGAAGGCGGTGATGGCCAGCGAGGCGCCGAGGAAGAGGGCGGCGACCGCGGGCGCGATGCCGGTGCGGAACAGATCGTCGCGCCCCGCGAGGAGCAGGCCCAGCGCCGCGCCGAGGAGCAACGGGGCGACGATGCCGGCGGCGCTGATCGTCACGGCCCCACGCGCCCCACCCCGCAGCAACCCGAGGTCGAGCTCCAGCCCGACGAGGAACATGTACAACACCAGCCCGAGCTGGCTGAGGGCGTACAGCACCACCATCGAGGGGTGGGCCACGGCCGCCACCTCGCCACCGACCACCACCGCGAGCTGGCGGGGAAACAGCCAGTGCTGTGCCGCCGGGGCGAGCAGCCCGAAGAACGAGGGGCCCAGCAGCACGCCGGCCACCATCTCGCTCACCACCTGCGTCTGCCCGAGCCAGCGGCGGCCCACCCAGCCCGCGAGCCGGCAGACGACGAGAATCACCGAGAGCTGCAGGAAGAGCCGTGCGGCGTGCTCCAGGTACACGGTGGCTCCGGGTCGGCGAAGTATCGCACGATGGCGCGCCGGCGGTGATAGCCTGCCCGCCGTGCCGCAGGCCCTGCCGCTCGGCCTCCTGTCGTGGATCGCCGCCGGGCTGCTGCTCGGTCTCGCCGCGCCGTGGGCGCTGCGCCGCTGGAGCGCCGTGCGGATCGGCTGGAGCCTCGCGGTCGGCATCGCCGCGGCCGTGGGGGGCGGCCTGATCGCCACCTCCCTGGGGTTCGGGGGCCTCCTCGGCTTCGATCCGCGCGGCCTCGCCTCGGCGGCGCTCACCGCGCTCCTCGCCCTGCTGCTGCTGGCGCTGGGCCGCCCGCCGGAACCCTGAGCCCGGCCGCGCGCCGCTACCGCCGCCGCCGCAGCTGGCCGATCAGGTGCGGCGCCTCGGGGAGGATCAGCCGCTCCATGGCCAGCTCGACGGCTGCCGGCGATCCCGGCAGCACGAACACCGCCTTGCCCTTGGTGACCCCGGCGAAACCCCGCCCGAGCATGGCCGCCGCCCCGATCTGCTCGAACGACAGCATCCGCAACAGCTCGCCGAAACCCGGGAGGTCCTTCTCCAGCAGGGGCATCACCGCCTCGGGCGTGAGGTCGCGAGGCGAGACGCCGGTGCCGCCGGTCACCACCACCACGTCTACCTCGTCACGGCGCAGCAACGTCCGCAGCGGACCGCGGATCCCCGCTACCGAGTCCGGCGCCATCAGGCGGTCGACGTTGCGGTGACCGGCCTCGCCGACCATCCGTTCGATAGCGCGCCCGGCCTCGTCCTCTTCCAGCCCCCGGCTGCTCGACACCGACAGCACGGCGAAGCCGAGCGTTTCCGGGGCGTACGCTTGGTGTTGCTTGACGACGTCCATGTCCCGAGTCTAAGGCATGGGCGCGCGCA
>DATKEH010000442.1:0-9074 GCA_035546355.1 Thermoanaerobaculia bacterium | reverse complement strand
GCCGGGGCCGAGGAGGCCGGCAAGCCGCCGGAGGAAGCGCCGCAGCCCCGCTCCTCCACCACCCGCCACGAGGTCCGCATCGACGGGCAGACCATCCCCTACCGGGCGACGGCGGGGTGGCTGATCCTGAAGGACGAGGAGGGGAAGCCGACCGCCCGCTTCGGCTTCACCGCCTACAGTCGCGAGGGGGTGCGCGACCTGGCGCAGCGGCCGCTGATGTTCGCCTTCAACGGCGGCCCCGGCTCCTCGTCGGTGTGGCTGCACATGGGCATCCTCGGCCCCCGTCGCGTGGTGGTCACGGACGAGGGGTACGCGCCGCCGCCGCCGTCCCAGCGGGTCGACAACGCCTACAGCGTCCTCGACGTCACCGATCTGGTAATGATCGACCCCGTCGGCACCGGCTTCAGCAAGCCGCTGGGCGACGCCAAGGGCGCAGACTTCTGGGGGGTGGACCAGGACATCCGCTCGGTGGCCGCCTTCATCAAGCAGTACGTCACCGAGACCGGCCGCTGGGCTTCACCCAAGTACATCCTCGGCGAGAGCTACGGCGGCATCCGCGGCGCCGGGCTGGTGCACCACCTGCAGAGCCAACACGGCATGAACTTCAACGGCGTGGTGCTGGTGTCGCCGTTCCTCAACATGGGCTCGGGCATCGACGGCGCCAACATCGACACGCCGCACGTGCTCTACCTGTCGACCCTCGCCGCCACCGCCTGGTACCACGGCGCCATCGCCGACCGGCCGGAGAGCCTGGAGGCGTTCGTCGCCGAGGTCGACCGCTTCGCCTACGAGGAGTACGCGCCGGCGCTGATGAAGGGGTACACCATCGCCGCGGCGGAGAAGCAGGCGGTGGCCGACAAGCTCGCCGCCTACACCGGCACCACCCCCCGCTACTGGCTCGACGCCGACCTGCGCGTCAGTCACCAGCAGTACCTGCAGGAGCTCAAGCGCGGCGAACGGGTGATCACCGGGCGCATCGACTCCCGCTTCATCGGCCCGGCGGTCAACCCGCTGGGGGAGGCGATGGACTACGACCCGTTCTTCCCGGCGGTGGGCCCGGCCTTCACCTCGGCGTTCCTCGACTACCTGCACAACGAGCTCGAATTCGGCCGCGACGAGGAGTACAAGGTCTCCAACTGGATGCGCGAGTGGGACTGGCAGCACCAGCCGCCGAGCACGCAGGGATGGGCGGTGCCCTGGGCCGACCTGCGGCCGGACCTGGCGATGGCGATGACCATGAATCCCGGTCTCCACGTGCTGGTGCAGCAGGGGTACTACGACCTGGCGACCCCGATGCTCGCCACCAAGCACGACATCAACCACCTCGACGTCTCCGCCGAGGCGCGCCAGCGCATCCGCATGGCGTACTACGAGGCGGGGCACATGATGTACCTGCACCCGGCGTCGATGGAGAAGTTCCGCGACGACCTGGCGCAGTTCGTGCGCGACACCGACCGGCTCTAGCCTCAGGCCAGGCCGGCGGCGCCGCCGGCGCGGTCAGCCCCCAGGAGGCTGGTCAGCCCTGTCCCCTCAGTGCGGAGACGGACTGCCAGGCCGCCACGACGTCCTCGACCCGCACCTGCTCCATGCGGTGGGTCGCCTCCCACTCCCGCCGGCTCGAGGGCCAGTCCGTCTCCGGCCAGGCGCTCACCAGCCGCACGGGGGAACCACTGCTGCGCGGCGCGTTACGGCGGGGATCCGCCTTCCCCAGCACGACGACCAGCGGGCAACCCACGGCGGCGGCGGCGTGGGCCGGCCCCGAGTCCAGGCTCACGCAGGAGTGGGCCAGCGCCAGCAGGGCCAGAAGGCGCGGCAGAGGCAGCTCCCCCGCCAGGTTCCACACCGGCACCCCCGGCAGCCGTTCGCCGAGGCCTGCCACCTCGGGCCGCTCGGCGGCCGAGCCCAGCAGGACCCCCCGCCTTCCCGAGTCGCGGGCGAGGACCTCGCGGAGCAGGGATGCCCAACGGTCGTCTCCCCAGCGTCCGCGCTGCCGGTTGCGGGAGCGCGTCTGGAAGAGCACCAGAGGCTCGCCCTCCCAGCCCCTGGCGCGGAGCCAGGCACCGCACTCCGCCACCTGCTCGGGAGGAACCGTCAGCGACGGGAGACACGGCGGGGGCTCGCCTCCGGGCAGCGAGGCAGGGAATGCCGGCGCCCCGGCACGGGCAAGACGATGGAAGTGGTCGATCTTGTGCTCGAGATCGCCCCGGGGGACGGTGCGGTAGCTCACCACCCACTGCTCTCCGATCCTGCCCTGCGCGAGAAGCTCCGCCACCGGTCGCTCGGCGATCTCGTCGACGAAGTAAACCGGACCCGACCGCCGCCCTCGCAGCCAGCGGACCACCTCCCGTCGCTCGCGGGAGAGCCAAGAGGGCCTGCGCCGGCTCGTCAGGGCCCGCAACCCCCCTACCGTCGGCTGGGCAGCGAGGAGCTCGACGCCCGGACCCTTCTTCAGCAGGAGGTCACAGGGCCGGCACCAGGCGGCGGCCAGGCTGTCGAGGATCGCGGTGAGGAGGATCGAGTCTCCCAGCGCACCGAAGCTGACGACGAGGGGCGCGCTCTGGCCCCCGGCCATCACGGCTCCCGGCCCCCCTGCCGGGGAACCGCTGGCGAGGCGGCGTCGGTCAGCACGACGCGCTCGACCCTAACACCGACCCTCCGCCGCGTACGCGTTCGGGCCGGGGCCGTAATGGCGATACCTCCCGGGCCCTCCTGGAGCCGCTCGTCCAGGACGGCCGCGGACGCTGACGGGCTGGCCGTCAGGCGAGAGGCGAGCCGCCGGCGGTCGCCGGCGGCATGCGCAGCTGCTGCCCCGGCTTGATGAGATCCGGGTTGTCGCCGATCACCTCCCGGTTCGCCTCGTAGATCTCGCGCCAGCGGTTGCCGTCGCCGAGCACCCGCTGGGCGATCTTCGACAGGCTGTCGCCGCCCTGGACGGTGTAGGTCTGGCCGCCGGCCGACGGAGCGCCCTGGGAGGCAGGCACCGCGGCGCCGCCGCCCAGCGGTGCCGGCGAACCCGGCGAGCCGGGCGTCTGGCTCGCCTTCGCGCTCCTCTCCTCCTGCTTGCGCTGGGCGTCCTGCAGGCGCCGCTGCGCGTCCGCGTACGCCTGCTTGGACTCCTTCTCCTTCTCCTTCTTGCTCTTGCCGAACAGTCCCATGGCCACCTCCTGGTTGCGGATTCAGCGCACCGAAATGGCGGGCCTCACCGTGCGGGTTCCGCAAGCCAGAACCGTACCAACCGCCACCGGCTCCTCGCGGCTCCCTCAGCTGGCGGCCCGCTCCGCCATCTCCTGGGCCCGCGGGAAGAGCACGTTGTTCTCGAGATGGATGTGATGGTGGGTATCGGCCTCGAGGTCGGCGAGCCCCTGATAGAGGCCGCGGAAGCTGTTGCAGGAGTCCGGCGGCGGCAGGAAGCCGCTGGTCAGCGCCCGGATGCGGGCGAACAGGCGCGCCACCTCGTCGTGGTCGTCCTCCATGGCGGCGATCGGGCCGTCGAGGCTGCCGAGGAAGTCCGACAGGGCCGCGCCGCTCGTCTCCAGCCGCTCGATGAGCGGAAACAGTACCCGCTCCTCCTTGGCCATGTGCGTCCGCATCTCCTGCTGCACCTGCCGGAAGAGCGTCTCGACCTCCCGCAGCTCGGGGTGGCGGTCGCCGTGGCGGCTCGCCACCTTGGCGGCGAGCTCGCCGAGCAGCGGTCCGTCGCGCCGCACCGCCTCGTGGTAGCGCTGCACGATGTGCCGGGTCAGCTCGGCCAGCGGCCGCTGATCCCAGTCGTCTCCCGCGGCGGGGCGCTGGCGCGCCACCTCGAGCTCGGTGGCCACCACGCCGTAGTCGAGGCCATGCTCGCGGCAGGCCTCCTCCAACGGGCGCCGGCCGCCGCAGCAGAAGTCGATGCCCAGGCGCTGGAAGACCTTCACGGTCGACGGGTGCTGGCGGGCGACGTCGGCAATCAGGGTGTCGGGGCGGATGTCCATGGCGTGGTCTCCTGTGGTTGGATGGGCCGTCTCGACGCTCACTGTAAGGCCCCGCCGACGCCGCGTCCTTGCGCTGCCGCAAGCAGCGCCGGGAATTCTCCGGTCGCCGCTGCGCCCACGAGGTAAGATGATCGCGATCATGCAGCCTTCGCCCCATGCGACCGCCGCTGAAGGACGGCTGTCGCCGACGGCGCGCGAGGCGCTGTCGAGCATCGGCCGCCGCCGCCGTTTCGACAGCGGCGTCACGCTGCTGGTGGAGGGGGAGGGCTCGGACGCCTTCTACCTGGTGCTGGCCGGCCAGGTGAAGATGAGCCGCCTGACCCCGGCGGGCAAGAACCTGATCCTCGCGCTGTTCGGGCCCGGCGACGTCTTCGGCATCGCCAACGCGCTGGGCGGCGAGGTCTGCGGCTCGTCGATGCAGGCGATGGTGCCGTCGGAGTGCCTCGAGGTGCGGCGCCGCGACCTCTACGACCTGTTCACGCGCCAACCCCAGCTCGTCCCCGAGGTGCTGCCGGCCCTCACTCGCCATCTGATGGAGTGCAAGAACTGCCTGGTCGAGGCCAGCTGCTCGCGCGTCGAGACCCGCTTCGCGCAGCTCTTCCTCAAGCTCGCGGAGACCATGGGGCAGCGGGGCGAGCAGGGGGAGCTGATCCCACTCCCCCTGTCGCGCCAGGAGCTGGCGGACCTCACCGGCACCACCATCGAGACCGCCATCCGGGTGATGAGCCGCTGGGGCAAGGACGGGGTGATCGAGACCCGCCGCGACGGATTCCTGCTCACCGACCGGCGGGCGCTCGAGAAACTCTCCTGGGAGTGAGCGTGGCCGACACGCTCACCCTCGTCCAGGCCAGCCCCCTCTTTCGCGACCTTCCCGAGCCGGAGCGCCAGCAGCTGGCGCGCCGCACCGTGCGCCGCCGCCTCGAGCGGCGGGAAATCCTCTTCCACCAGGGGGATGACGCCAACGCCGCCTACCTGCTCGCCTCCGGCCAGTTGCGGCTGAGCAAGCTCAACCCCGACGGCGAGCAGGTCATCGTCTCCTTCATCGTCCCCGGCCAGGTCTTCGCGGTGGTGGCGGGGATGCAGACCACCCGCTACCCGGTGACCGCCGAGGCGGTGGAGCAGAGCGACGTCCTGGTGTGGAGCCGCGAGGTCCTCCGCGAGGTGATGCAGCGCTACCCCGCTGTCGCCTTCGAGGCGATGCGCACGGTGTCGGCGCGGATGCAGGACCTGCAGGAGCGCTACCGCGAGCTGGCCAGCCTGCCGGTGCCGCAGCGGCTGGCGCGGGCCCTGCTGCGGCTGACGCGGCAGGCGGGCCGGGAGAGCGACGAGGGGCTGGTGCTGGAGATGCGGCTCGGCCGCCAGGACCTCGCCGAGCTCACCGGCACCACCCTGTACACCGCCAGCCGCACGCTGGCGGGGTGGGAGAAGCAGGGGATCCTGGCCAGCTCGCGGGAGCGGGTGGTGATCCGCGACCGCGGGGCTCTGGAGGCGCTGGCGTCGGAGGAGCTGCCGGCCCGCTAGCCCCACCCCCGGGGGGCGGCGGCGCCCACCCTGGCGGGTGTTGTGGGGTGCGGGCGCTGGCGCGAGAGTGTTTCCCGGCAGCACTCCGGGAGACCCACCGATGCCCCAAGCGATGGCCACCACAGAACCCGCGGCTACATCCTCCCCAACGGCGGCGGATGGCGGCGCCGCCGACCTGTGGACGCCCCCGCCGTTCGCCCGCGAGCTGATCCGCAAGTACGACCGGCCCGGCCCGCGCTACACCTCCTACCCGACGGCGCCGAGCTTCCGCGACGACTTCGGCCCCGAGCAGTACTCGCGCCTGCTGGAGAGGAGCGCTTCGCGTCCGGCGCCGCTGTCGCTGTACGTCCACGTCCCCTTCTGCGAGACGCGCTGCTTCTTCTGCGGCTGCAACGTCACCATCTCCCGCGACAAGGAGCGGGGGACGCGCTACCTCGCCTCGCTGCACGAGGAGATGGCGCGGGTGTCCGAGCGGCTGTGCGGCGACGGGCGGCCGGTGGTGCAGGTCCACTGGGGAGGCGGCACCCCGACCTTCCTGCTGCCCGAGGACATCCTCGCCCTGGGCCAGGCGATCCGCCGCGACTTCGTCCTCTCCCCCGAGCTCGAGCTCGGCGTCGAGATCGATCCCCGCCGCTGCACCAGCGAACAGCTCGACGCGCTGGCGGCGATCGGCGTCAATCGCCTCAGCCTGGGCGTGCAGGACCTGGACCCCCGGGTGCAGGCGGCGGTGAATCGCTGGCAGCCGCTGGAGGTCACCGAGAGGGTGATCGCCGAGGCGCGGCGACGCGGCATCGGCAGCGTCAACGTCGACCTGATCTACGGTCTGCCCCACCAGACGCCGCAGAGCTTCGCCGCCACGGTGCGCGATGTGCTGGCGCTGGGGCCCGACCGGCTGGCGGTGTTCAACTTCGCCTACCTGCCGCAGATGCTCCCCCACCAGGGGGTCATCGACCCGGCGCACCTGCCCACACCCGAGGTCAAGCTGACCCTCCTGGAGGAGGTCATCGCGGTCATCACCGCCGGCGGCTACGTGTTCATCGGCATGGATCACTTCGCCCGTCCCCAGGACCCGCTGGCGCTGGCGCTGCGCGACCGCACCCTGACCCGCAACTTCCAGGGGTACTCCACCTGGGGCGGCACCGAGCTGGTCGGTTTCGGCAGCTCCGCCATCGGCCAGGTGGGGGGCGGCTACGCGCAGAACCTCAAGTCCGTTCCCGCCTACCAGGAGGCGCTCGACCGCGGCATCTTCGCCACCGCGCGAGGCCTGGCGCTCAGCGCCGAGGACGAGCTGCGGCGCGACGTGATCCTGCGCCTGATGTGCCACTTCCGCGTCGACAAGCGGGGGATCGAGGAGGCCCACGGCATCGACTTCGATCGCCACTTCGCGGCCGAGATGGCGCGACTGGCGCCGCTGGCCGACGACGGGCTGGTGCGGGTCGAGCCCGACCGGCTGGAAGTCACCCCGCTCGGCAGGCTGCTGGTGCGCAACGTGGCGATGGAGTTCGATCAGTATCTGCAGGGCGTGGAGGTGCCGGCGTTCTCGCGCACGGTATAGGAGGGGGCGGCTTCAATCCACCCACAGGGGGACCAGCTCGAAGCGCTCGACGTCCACCAGCCCCCTGTCGGTGAGCTTGAGCCTGGGGATCACCTCGAGGGCGAGGAAGCTCAGCGCCATGAACGGGTCAGCCAGCGGCGAGCCGAGCTCGCGGGCGGCGCCCAGCGCGCGGTCGAGCTGGCCCCGCACCTCCTCGATGGGCCGGTCGCTCATCAGCCCGGCCAGCGGCAGCGGCACCTCCGCCAGCACCGTCTCCCCGGCGGCGGCGACGAGGCCGCCGCCGAGCGCCGCGGCGCGGCGGGCGGCGGTCTCCATCGCGGTGCGGTCGGCGCCCGCCACCACCAGGTTGTGGTGGTCGTGGGCCACCGTCGAGGCCAGGGCGCCGCGGCGCAGGCCCAGCCCGCGCACGAACCCGAGCCCGACGGTGCCCCCCCGGCCGTGGCGCTCGACGACCGCCATCTGAGCCAGGTCGCGCTCGGGATCGGCCACCGCGGCGCCGTCGCGCCGCGGCAGCTCTTCGACCAGGTGCTCGGTGATCAACTGGTTCGGCACCACGCCGAGCACGCGCCCCCGCCGGCCAGCCAGCGGCACCCGCAGGTCGACCCGCCCCCAGTCGACGTGCACCGAGCCGCGCAGGGCCTGGTGAGCCGCCGGCGCCGCGCTGCCGCGCAGCGCCTCCTCGACCGCGGGCAGCAGCACGCCATCCCGGGCCACCAGCCGCCCCCCCTGCACCACCAGGCGCGGACGCGGTGCCCGCAGGTCGTCGAACACCACCAGGTCGGCACGCAACCCGGGCGCCACCGCTCCGCGGTCGCGCAGCCCGAAGCGCTGGCAGGCGGTCCAGCTGCCGATAGCCAGCGCCGTCAGCGGCTCGACGCCGCCGGCGATCGCCTGGCGCACCATGGCGTCGAGGTGCCCTTCGTCGAGCAGGTGCGCCGGCTGGCGGTCGTCGGTGCACAGGCACAGGCGCGGCCAGGTGCGAGCGTCGACGAGGGGGAGCAGGTCGTCGAGGTTGCGGGCGTTGGTCGCCTCGCGCAGGAAGACCCACATCCCCTGGCGCAGCCTGTCGCGCGCCTCCTGCACCGTGGTGCACTCGTGGTCGGACTCGATGCCCGCCGCCACGTAGGCCGCCAGCTCGCCGCCGGCGAGCCCCGGAGCGTGGCCGTCGATCGGCCGTCCGGCGAAGGCCGCCAGCTTGGCGAGCATTGCCGGCTCGCCGCGGACGACCTCCTGAAAGCTCATCACTTCGCCGAGCCCCAGCACCATCGGCTCCGCGAGCAGCGACGCCAGGTCGTCGGCGTGCAGCTCGGCGCCGCTGGTCGCCATGCCGCTGGCGGGGACGCAGGAGGGGGCCATCACGAACATCGACAGCGGCGCCCGCACCGCGTCGGCGAGCATGAAGCGGATGCCGGCGAGGCCGAGAACGTTGCCGATCTCGTGCGGATCGGCGATCAGCGTGGTGGTGCCGCGGGGCACCACCGCCCGCGCCAGCTCCGCCGGCGGCACCATGGCGCTCTCGACGTGCAGGTGGGCGTCGACCAGGCCCGGCGCGACGTAGGAGCCGCCGAGGTCGAGCTCCATGGAACCCCGGTAGCGGCCGATTCCAGCGATGCGGCCGCCGTGGACCGCCACGTCACCGGCGAGCACCTCGCCGCTGGTGACACTGACCACCCGCGCGTCGCGCAGCACCAGCTCGGCCGCGGCGTCCCCCCGCGCCACCGCCAGCAGCTCGCCATCGGAGCTCACCGCGGCGGCTCCACCACTCCCACGTAGGGCAGCGTCCGGTGCTGATCGCGGTAGTCGAGACCGTAGCCCACCACCCACTCGTCGCCGATGTCGAATCCCAGGTAGTCCACCGGCGCCGGCACCTCGAGCCGGCCCGGCTTGCGCAACAGGGCGCAGCACTTGAGCGACGCGGGGCGGCGGGACCCCAGGAGGCCCTGCAGGTAGGCGAGCGTGTGGCCGGTGTCGACGATGTCCTCGACGATGAGCACGTGCTGCCCGGCGATGTCCGAGCGCAGGTCGAG
>DATKEH010000441.1:0-5454 GCA_035546355.1 Thermoanaerobaculia bacterium | reverse complement strand
CACGGTCATCGGCCTGCTGCCGCTGGCGGTCGGCGGCGCCAACGTCAGCGGCCTGATGTACTTCCCGATGGCGCGCACGGTGATGGGCGGCCTGATGTCGTCGGTGCTGGTGACGCTGGTGGTGCTGCCCTTCATCAGCCTGCGGGTCGAGGCGCTCGCCCGCTGGATGGGGCGGGTGTGGCGGGCCTCGGCGCCGCGCGTCGGCGCGCAGAAGGGGATCGCGGCGTCTCCCGACGTGGTCGAGGCGACGCCCTAGGCCCTCTCGACCAAGGGTGGAGCGACTGGGCCGGGCGTGGAGCGGGCCGGACATCGGCCCCGCCCGGGGACGCGGGCCGGGCGCGGCGCGGGCGCCGGCATCGGCCTCGTCAGGGGACGGCGCCGGATAATTTGGTTAGAGACGGCGGCGCGCGGAGGCCGCGCGCCTCACCGGCGCCTCCGCTCGCCGTCGCGCCGGACGATGAGGGGTCACTGAAGTGCCGTGGGCTTGCGCTCGGCGAGAGGCCCCGTGACGAGGCCGATGCCGGCGCCCGCACCACGCCCTCCGCGGCACCCCATCCGACCGTCTGGAGCCAAGAGCGAGACTTCCGATGGTGCGCGGCGCCGTGAGGCCCTCGCACACCTACCGGACGCTTCGTGGAGATACGAGGGAGGACTCCGACGGTGCGCTGCCGTGGGCCATCGCGCCAGCGCCCATGAGGACGGGCTGAGGATCCACCGGATGACGGTGGTGCGCCAGGGCGGAATAGCGCGCCGGCGTCTACCCGAGGCGACTGCGTAGCGAGCGGGCGCAGCGGTGGCGAGCGACCGCCGGAACGAAGACGGGCGGGCACGGAGGCCCGCCCCTACATTGGCCATGGCGCGCTCGCGGGTCGCCGAGGGGCGGTGCCCGCAGGGCCCCGTTCGCCGGCGCCCGCCCTGGCGTGCCGCCGTCTTCCTGGTGGATCAGCCCGCCCGCTCCTGGGCGCTGGCGCGACGGCCCACGGCAGGCAGGGACGCTGGTCGCCATTCCCGATCACCAGTCCGGCGCCGTCCCGTGGCGGGGCCGATGCGGGCGCCCTCGCGCCCGACCGCCGTCCCCTGGTGGGGCCGATCCGGGGACCGCTGCCCGGCGCCCGCGCCGCGGCCGGACCGGCGGAAATTCGCTGCCGCTGGGGCCTGTTGCAGGTCTCGGAACGATCCAGGAGGGCCTCCAGCCGATGCTAGAATCCCGTCCCATCATGCGTAGACCCTGGCGATTGGCTGCGGCGACCGTCTTCCTGCTCGTCCTCGCTCTCGGCGGCCTGTTCGGCGATCGGCTCCTGGCGCTCTCGGACAGCGAGCGCGAGGGGCTGCGCCAGTACACCGAGTTGGTGGAGGTGGCCCATCGCCACTACGGCGGCGACGTCTCCTACCGCGACGTCGTCCACTCCTCGGTGCACGGCATGCTGCGCAAGCTCGACCCCCACACCAGCTTCCTGCCCCCCGAGTCCTACCAGCGGATGCGGGATCGCCAGCAGGGCAGCTTCTTCGGTCTCGGCATCCTGGTGGGGATGCGCGACGACCAGCTGACGGTGATCGCTCCGCTCGAGGGGACCCCGGCGTCGCGCATGGGGCTGCGCGCCGGCGACATCATCACCACTATCGACGGCGATCCCACCGACACCATGCCGCTCGACGAGGCCGTGCAGCGCCTCAAGGGGCCCAAGGGTACCCAGGTGACGATCTCGATCGCCCGCCGCGGCGTCAGCCAGCCGCTGGAGATGACCATCACCCGCGCCGAGATCCCACAGACCACCGTCCGCTACGTCGGCATGCTCGACGACCAGACGGGGTACATGCGGATCACCGAGTTCTCCCGCTCCACCGGCCAGGAGGTCGAGAACGCCCTGGCGCAGCTCCGCCGGCAGGGGATGAAGCGCCTGCTGCTCGACCTGCGCAACAACGGTGGCGGCCTGCTCGACCAGGCGATCGGAGTGGCCGACCAGTTCGTGCCCCGCGGCACCCTGATCGTCGAGACCCGCGGTCGCATCCGCGACTCCTTCCACAAGTATCTCGCCGAAGGCGAGCACGAGCCCCTCGACCTGCCGCTGGTGGTGCTGGTCAACAGCGGCTCCGCCTCGGCGGCCGAGATCCTGGCCGGGGCGATCCAGGACCATGACGTCGGCGTGATCGTCGGCATGCCGACGTGGGGCAAGGGCCTGGTGCAGACCGTCTACAGCATGCCCTACGGCTCGGCGGTGGCGCTGACCACCGCCAACTACTACACCCCCTCGGGGCGGCTGATCCAGCGCGACTACAGCTCTTTCTACGACTACTACGCGCATGCGGAGGGGGCTGGTCCCGCCGAGGATGCCGGGGACGGCGGCGTGCAACCGGCACCACCGCTGCCCAAGGAGGGCGAGCCGGTCTACCACACCGATCTCGGCCGCCCGGTCTACGGCGGCGGCGGTATCACGCCCGACTTCGTGGTCGAAGCCGAGGACGAGCCGGAGATCCTGCAGTTCCTGGCGGCGCGCAACGCCTTCTTCCGCTTCGGCATCGACTACATCGATCGCACCGACATCGAGAGCCCCGACTGGCGTCCGGATCCCGCCCTGGTGGACGAATTCGCGGACTGGCTGGTGAGCCAGCGGGTGGCCTCCCCCGAGGAGGTCGGCGGGCCCTTCCAGGAGGAAGCGACCCGCCAGAGCCTGCTCAACCGGCTGCGCGCCGAGATCTTCAACTCCCGGTTCGGCAACGACGCCTGGTATCGGGTGCTCATCGAGCGGGACAACCAGATCCAGGCCGCCGTCGGCCTGTTCCCGCGCGCCCAGGAGCTGCTCGCCTCCCGGCACGACCTCGGCGGCGTCGGCACCCGCATGGCCGAGCGGGCGCGGCCCGACGAGGAGCAGGAGGCGGCCACCCAGGAGTAGGCTGCTTCGCCGCCCGGCGGGCCCGTCCCGTGGCGCGGGATCCCCCCCTACCCACCCCCCTTGCGGATGAAGATGTCGCCGTTGACGGTGCGCAGCTGGTACAGCGGCCCGCCGCCGTTGATCGTGCCCTCCATCTCCTGCTCCACCTTGACGCGGTAGCGCCCGCCCTCCCGTTCCTCGCTGACGCCCAGGCGGCTCGGGCGCAGCGCGACGTCGAACGCGGTGTAGATCTCACCCCGGTCGGAGCGCATCTTGAGGTCGGCGGTGATGCCCGCCGGCAGGGTGACGTCGACGTCACCGTTGAGAGTAGTGAACGACATCGCCGCTCCGGGCTCGACTCGCCGTAGCGTCACCACGACGTCGCCGTTCACGGTGTGGGCCACTACCGATCCGCTGACGTCGTGCGCCTGGATCTCGCCGTTGGTGTTGCGCAGCTCCAGGTCGCCGCGGACGCCGCGGACCAGGATGTCGCCGTTGTTCACCGCGGTGAGCTTGAGCGAGGTCTCGACGGGCACCTGGATCCGCAGGTCCGCGGAGGTGGCGCCGCTGGCGCGAATCACTACCTCGTTGCTCTCCTCCTCGACGACGACGCCGAGGCTGCGGTTGGGGATGCGGCGCATACCCTGGGCCTCGGGCGGCGCTTTGCGGTGGCGACCCTGGCCCGCCACCATCGTCTCGACGACCACCTCCTGCCCGCCGTACCCCACGACCGTGATCCCCCCCTGTACCAGCGAGGCCCGCAGGGTGACGGGGCGGCCCGGCTGGCTCAGCGGCACCACGAAGCGGTCGCCGACCTCTTCGGCTATCGCCGGCTCGCCGGCTGGGAGGGCGGCGAGCGAGGCGAGGGAGGCGAGCAACACGAGTGGAACCATCGCCGTAGGTCTCATCGCGAGTCTCCTGAGACGTCCAGGTTGCGGACGTAGATGTTGCCGTTGACGGTCTCGAAGGCGAGGTCGACGCCGCCGCCGCCGATGCGGACGACGGTGGCCAGCCGACGCAGTTGCCGCCCCTTGCGGTCTACCTCGGCGGCTACCTTCGCCGGCTGCAGGGTGTAGGGGAAGTCGCTCCAGATCTCGCCGTTGAGGGTCTGGAAGGCGAGGTCGGCCTCCAGGCCGGACGGGAATCCCACGTCGACCGCGCCATTGACGGACGCGAACTCGCAGGCGCCCGGGGGGAGGGCGGCGAAGCGCACCCGCAGCGGCCCGTTGACGGTCCTCGCCGTACCGGCGCCCACGGCGCCCAGCACCTCGACGCCGCCGTTGACGTTGCGGACGGCGAAGGGACCATGGTGCTGCCGCAGCCGCACGTCCCCGTTGTTGACGGTGCGCAGATCGACCCTCGCCATGCGCGGCACCTGCAGCCGCAGGTCGTACCGCACGCGGTAGCCGCGATCCTGCCAGGTGTCCCCACGGACCCAGCGGCGATCCTGGTCGCGAAACGGCCCGCGGGCGACGATGGCGACCCCGTCGCCGTCGCGGCCGGCCTCGAGGTCGACCTCGCGGCGCGCAGCCGCCAGGGCCTCCGCGGAGCGGGCCTCGAGGGTCTCCCGGACGTGGAGGCGGACCTCGGTACCCTCGTAGCCGTCGACTACCAGCTCGCCCGCTACCAGGTCGACGAGCAACCGTCCGCCGCTGCCGAGCGGATAGGTCGCCTCCCACTCCCGCCGCTCCTCGAGGGCCATCAGCGGCGAGCTGAGGGTCGCCAGCACGCAGGCCGCCAGAGCGAGGCCGCGGGGGCGCCTCACACGCTCCTCCCCAGACGTTGCCGCAGGTGGTCGCGCACCGCGTCGTCGACCTCGCCCTCGCGCAGCAGCTGCAGGGCCGCCCGGCGCGCTTCGGCGCCGTCGCTGGCGAGCAGCACGTCGATCAGGGCGATCTGCACCAGCGGCGATTCCTCCTCGGAGAGTGCGGCGAGCAGCGCCGCGCGGCTGCGCGGGGCGCCGGCCAGCACCGGCTCCAGCGCCTCCACCGCCGCCAGCCGCACGTTGGGATTGGGGTCGTGCCGCGCCGCCTCGACCAGCGCCGCGACCACCGACCGATCCGGGTCGTCGAGGCTCCCTCCCAGGGCGGCGCCCTTGAGACGGGCGCTCGCCGAGGGCTGCTGCAACAGGGTGAGCACCATGACCTCCTCGAGGTCGTGCAGCTGGCGCCGCAGCTGGCGCAGCTCCTCGCCGGCGCCGGCTCGGCGATCCACTCCGACGCCGACCAGCACGCCGGCGAGCAGGGCCGCCAGCGTCGAGGCGACAGCCCAGGGGGAGGGGCCGCCGCGTCGCCACCCGCGCCGGCGCCGGCCGTCGGCTACGCCGCCTTCGGTGGTGACGGTGGCCTGCGCCGCTTCGGCGATCAGCGAGTCGATCCCGGCGCGCATGGCGGCGGCGGGCGGCTCCTCGCCGAGCCTCGCCAGCTGCTCCCACACCGCCTGCAGGCTGCCCATCTCGTGGCGGCAGGCGGCGCACTCCGCCAGGTGGCGCGCCACCTCCGGCGCCTCGGCGCGCCCGGCCAGGCGGTCCTCCAGCGCGCGGGCGATCAGGGTCTCGTGGTTCATGACGTGGCCTCACTGAGCT
>DATKEH010000440.1:0-5518 GCA_035546355.1 Thermoanaerobaculia bacterium | reverse complement strand
AGGACGCCGAACGAGAAGACGTCGGCGGCCGGGGTGATCGCCTCCCCCTTGATCTGCTCCGGCGCCAGATAGGAGGCGGTGCCCAGGGTCATGCCGGTGCGGGTGAGCTGGCTCTCGACGTTGGCCAGCTTGGCGATGCCGAAGTCCATGATCTTGACCCGCCCGCCGTCGAGCACGCGCACGTTGCCCGGCTTGATGTCGCGGTGGATCACGCCTTGCGAGTGGGCATACTCGAGGCCCGCCGCCACCTGCAGCAGGATCTCGAGCTTGCGCTCCTCGGAGAGCGCGTCGCGCCGCTTGATCCCCTGGTCCAGGTCCTCGCCGGAGAGGAACTCCTGGACCAGGTAGGGGACCCCGTCGTGGAAGCCGAAGTCGTAGACGGTGACGACGTTGCGGTGCTGCAGGTTGCCGGCGATCTCCGCCTCGCGGAAGAAGCGCAGGCGGATGTCGTCGTCTTCGGTGCCGCAGGTCTTGATGGCGACGAAGCGCTTGATGAACGGGTCGCGGCCCTTGTAGACCACGCCGAACCCGCCCATCCCGATCTTCTCGAGGACCTCGTACTTGCCGATCTTCTCCATGTCTCGGGGCCTGCTGGCTCTTGCGGGGATTCTACCCCTCGGGGCGGGAGGGCGGCTGCAGGGGTCGCCGGCCCCGGGCCCGCCTTCAGGCGCCGGCTACCGGGGCGTCGAGGTCGAAGGCCACGTCGAGCGCTGGCGCGCTGTGGGTGAGCCAGCCCACCGACAGCAGGTCGACGCCGGTGGCGGCGATGGCCGGCGCCGACTGCAGGGTGATGCCCCCCGAAGCCTCGGTCACCACCCTGCCACCCGCCCGCCGCACCGCTTCGCCCAGCGCGTCGAGCGACATGTTGTCCAGCAGCACGGCGTCGATGGGACAGGCGAGGGCCTCGTCGAGCTGCTCGAGGGTGTCGACCTCGACCTCGATCTTGACCAGGTGCCCGACCCGGCGCCGCACCCGCGCCACCGCCTCGCGCACGCCGCCGGCCAGGGCGAGGTGGTTGTCCTTGACCAGGACGGCATCGTCGAGGCCGAAGCGGTGGTTGACGCCGCCACCGGCGCGCACGGCGTACTTCTCCAGCGCGCGCAGACCGGGCGTGGTCTTGCGGGTGCAGACGATGCGCGCGTCGCTGCCGGCCACGGCGTCCACCAGCCGGCGGGTGGCGGTGGCGATGCCGCACAGCCGCCCGAGGACGTTGAGGGCCACGCGCTCGGCGGCGAGCAGCGCGCGCGCCGATCCCTCGATGCGCGCCAGCGCGGTGCCCGCCGGCACCCAGTCGCCATCGCCGGCGCGCCACTCCTCTCTCAGCTCCGGGTCGAGCAGCCGGAAAGCCGCCAGCGCCACCCCCAGGCCGGCGACGCATCCCTCCTGTCGCGCCACCAGCTCGCCGGCAGCCACCGCTCCCGGCGCGGCGACGGCATCCGTCGTCAGGTCGCCGGCGCGCCCCAGGTCCTCGGCCAGCGCGGCGCGCAGCAGGCCCTCGTACAGCAGCGGCGGCAGGGGAGAGGGCCGCGACGGCCCTCCCCTCACGCCAGGGCTCCAGCGCGGGGTGCCGCCGGCCGTTCGTGCCCCTGGGTCCAGGCTGCCGCCAGCTCGCCGGCCGTGGCGACGGAGCGGCGGTGCCACCGCGGGTCGGCGTGTGGGTAGTCGGCACGGAAGTGGCCCCCCCGGCTCTCCTCCCGGCGCAGCGCCGCCGCCGTCACCAGCAGGCCCGCCGTCAGCAGGTTGCGCACCTCCCCCGCCGTCTCACCGTGCGCGGTAGCGAGCGCCGCCAGCTCGTAGAGCGCCCCTTCGAGCCCCGGGCCGTTGCGTTCCAGGCCCACGTGGTCCCACATCAGCTGGCGCAACCGGCGGCGGGCCGCCGCAGCGTCGCCCTGCCGAGCCGGCGGTCGCACGGCCTGCCGCGCCAGCCGCCACACCGCCTGGCCGTCCGGCCGCGCCCGCCCCTCCTCGCCGACGGCGCTGGCCAGTTTCTCGCCGAACACCAGCCCCTCGAGCAGCGAGTTGCTGGCCAGGCGGTTGGCGCCGTGAACGCCGGTAGAGGCAGCCTCGCCGCAGGCCCACAGCCCGGGCAGCGAGGTGCGGCCGTCGAGGTCCACCGCGATCCCTCCCATGTGGTAGTGCGCGGCCGGCACCACCGGCAAGAGCTCGCGGCGCGGATCGAGGCCGAGCTCGCGGCAGCGGCGGAACACCGACGGGAAGCGCTGGGGGAATCGCTCGCCCACCGCCTCGCGGGCGTCGAGGAAGACCTCGCGGCCGGCCTGCCGCTCCGCCCAGATTGCTCGCGCCACCACGTCGCGGGGCGCGAGCTCCGCCAGCGGGTGCACGGCGAGGAGGATGCGCCGGCCGCGGCCGTCCACCACCCGCGCCCCCTCACCGCGCAGCGCCTCGGTGAGCAGCGGCAGCGGATCCTCCCCCACCGCCAGGGCGGTGGGGTGGAACTGCACGAACTCGAGGTCGGCCAGCGCGGCGCCGGCACGGGCCGCCATCGCCAGCCCGTCGCCGGTGCACTCCGCCGGGTTGGTGGTGTAGCGGTAGAGCTGCCCCAGCCCGCCGGTGGCCAGCACGACGGCCCCCGCCGCCACCGCCCGGACTCCCCGGCGCTCTCGAGCCAGCAGCCCGACCACCACACCATCGCCGACCAGTAGCTCCTCGACGGCGACCCCCTCCATGACGGTGATCCAGGGCGCCCGCCGCACCGCCGCCGCCAACGTCCGCACCAGCTCGGCGCCGGTGGCGTCACCGCCGGCGTGGACGATGCGAGCCACCGAATGGGCGGCCTCGCGGCCCAGGGCCAGCGAGCCGTCGGCGGCACGGTCGAGCTGCGCGCCCAGCGCGATCAATCGCCGGATCGCCGCGGCGCCGTGCAGGGCGAGCCGACGCACCGCCTCGGGGTCGGCGGTGCCGGCGGCCGCAGCCAGGGTGTCGGCAGCGTGGAGATGAGGGGAATCACCCGCCCCGATCGCTGCCGCCACGCCGCCCTGGGCCCATGGGCTCGATCCGCCGGCGCCGAGCGGGCTCTTGCTCAGCAGCAGCACCCGATGCCCGGGCAGCGACAGCGCGGCGGTCAGGCCGGCGACGCCGGTGCCGACGACCACCACGTCGGCGCCGGTGGGCGGCAGCAGTCGCGAAGCGACGGCGGGCGTGCCGAGGGGCTCGCTCACCCGCGGGGCCCTCGCCCCACCTCCAACATGCGCTCCACCGCCGACCGCGCGCGCGCAGCGACCTGCGGCGCCACCTCCACCCGGTGCTGCATGCTCTGCAGCGCCGACAGGACGCCGGGAAGCGTGATCCGCTTCATGTGCGGACAGAGGTTGCAGGGGCGTACGAACTCGATGTCCGGGTACTCGACCGCCACGTTGTCGCTCATCGAGCACTCGGTGATCATCACCACGCGCTGCGGGCGGGCCTCGCCCACCGCCCGGATCATGGCCGAGGTGGAGCCGACGAAGTCGGCCTCGGCCAGCACCTCCTGCGGGCATTCGGGGTGCGCCAGCACGTACACGCCCGGCTGGGCGCGGCGGTAGCTGCGGATGTCCTCGCCGCGAAACCGCTCGTGCACCTCGCAGTGCCCCTTCCACAGGATCAGCTCGACCCCGGTCTGGCTCGCCACCCACTGCCCCAGGAACTCGTCGGGGAGGAAGATCACCCGCTCGACGCCGAGCGACTCGACGACTTCGACGGCGTTGGCGGAGGTGCAGCAGACGTCCGACTCCGCCTTGACCTCGGCGCTGGTGTTGACGTAGGTGACGACCGGTACTCCAGGGTATCGCTCCTTGAGCAGCCGCACGTCGGCGCCGGTGATCGAGGCTGCCAGCGAGCAGCCCGCCTCGAGATCGGGGATGAGTACCGTCTTGTGCGGCGACAGGACCTTCGCCGTCTCGGCCATGAAGTGGACGCCGCACAGCACGATGACGTCGGCGTCGACCTGGGCGCCGTGCCGCGCCAGGGCCAGGGAGTCGCCGGTGAAGTCGGCCACCCCGTGGAAGATCTCCGGCGTCTGGTAGTTGTGCGCCAGGATCACCGCGTTCCGCCGCTGCTTCCACTCCTGGATCGCCGCCACGTAGGGAGCGTGCAGCGCCCACTCCACCGCCGGCACCACCCTCTCCATCCGCTCGTAGACGGATCGCAGAGCGGAGGATCCGGCGGCACTCAGCGGCGGCGGGGCCGACGGTGTCGCGGTGGAGATCGGCGGGCTCATGGCGCCTCCTTTATGCTCAAGATGAGTATAATTAGGCCCCGAAAAAAGGACCGCAAATCGGCATACTCGAAATACTAGAACTGAGCATAAGGGGGTGTCAATTCCCCTTGCCTGCTTAGCCGCGGATCGCCCCGGGCAGGCCGACCCCGGGCGCCGGTCGCTCCCGCAGCACCTCGCGGCGAAATCGGAACAGCTCCGCCGGCCTCCCACCGGCGCTGGAGTCGAAGCGGCCGGTGCCCTCCACCAGGCCGCCCCGCTCCACCAGCCGCCGGAAGTTCTGCTTGTGGAGGCGAACTCCGGCCAGCGCCTCGACCACCCGCTGCAACTGCAGCAGCGTGAAGGTGCCGGCGACGAGCTCGAACACCACCGGCCGGTACTTGATCTTGCCGCGCAACCGGCCGAGAGCGGTGGCGAGGATGCGGCGGTGGTCGAGCGCCATGGGGCGGCCGAGCAGCGGCCCGCGAGGCTCTTCGCCGCGGTCGCGCCAGGTCTCCTCGACCAGCCCCGCCTCGTAGAGCAGCTCGTAGCGATCGAGGACGCGCTCGGGATCCCAGGGGCTGCCGCCCAGGCCGAAGGCGATGTCGATGCGCTCGCTCTGCGGCCCGCGAGCCGCCGCCGCCAGACCGGCCGTCCACGCCGCGAGCGCCGGCTGCACGATGCGGTCGATACTCCCTGGCCTTCCCTCCCGCCAGTCCTCCCAGGGCAGGTAGCTGTAGGCGTCGCTCCAGCGCGCGGCCCCGGCGCCGGTGGCCTCCTGCTCTCGGGTCAGCGCCAGGTAGGCCGCCGAGATCACCCGCGGCCCGCCAATCCGCTCCCGCGGATCGCGGAAGCGATCGCCGAAGGTGTAGAGCTGTTCGACGTACCCCACCTCGAGCCCCGTCTGCTGCTTCACCCACGACCGCAGACCCCGCTCCAGCGTGCGGTGCTCCACCGGGTCGAGGGGGCCGAAGGGAAGGGCATCGGGGGGATCGCCGCGCCACGCCAGCGGTTCGAGCTCCTCGGGTGCGGCGAGCGCGTGGCCGGTGCGCTTGACCACCAGGATGCGCGGCACCTCCGCCGTCACCGCGACGATGACCGCGTTGAGGCCGATCGCCACCGGCGGGGGGGAGGAGTCGCGGCGCGGCGGCATGCCGGAAGCCTAACCCGCCGGCGAGCCGCCCGCGGTATCCTGTCCCCCCCGTCACCGGCTCGAGATCGGCCAGCCCAGTCCCCGTGAGCATCGACCGTTCCGCCATTCCCGGCCTCCTCAACTACGACACCGCGGTCGACTGGGCCGCGCGGCTGGAGCGCGAGGGGCCGTTT
>DATKEH010000439.1:0-2158 GCA_035546355.1 Thermoanaerobaculia bacterium | reverse complement strand
CGGACGCCCCCGGCCTCTTCCACCGAGTGGATGGTGACGATGTTGGGATGGCTCAGCGCCGCCAGCGCCCTGGCCTCGCGCTCGAGGCGGGCAAGCCGCTCCGCATCCCCCGCCAGCTCCGCCGGCAGCACCTTGAGCGCCACCTCCCGCTCGAGGCGCGGGTCCCGGGCGCGCCACACCTCCCCCATGCCGCCCGCTCCCAGGAGGGCGACGATCTCGTAAGGGCCCAGGCCGTCCCCGGGCCGAAGCTCCTGTTCTGAGGGCATCCTTCGGCCGGCCGGGGCGCCAAGGCGCCGCCTTCACTCCTTCGGCGGCGCAGCGTCCGAGCCGTCGGAGAGTCTCCATGCCTCCTGGGTCCAGTCGGATGCGAAGCCGGCTTGGGCGTCGCAAGGAGGGCAGCTGGCGTAGCGCCCCTGCAACATCAACCCGAGGCCGCCGGCGGTCCAGTACTTCATGCTCTGGGGCAGGACCGCTGGGGCGTCCTCACCATCGTAGCTGCCACCCGGGTTGGAGAAGGATCCTCCTTTATAGTATCTTGCCCAATCGTTGCCCATCGCCCTGCCAGTGGCCGCCGCCGTCTCGGCCGTCGAATGCAACTCGTCCTCAAACTTGAGCTCGCTGTAGGACCGGAGGCCGAGCAGCGTCTCGACGAATCCTCGCAGCACCGCTTCCGGAGTGAGGTGGGGCACGCAGGCGCCGAATAGCGTGACGCTCTTCAGGCACGGCGCGCTCAGCGGGCACGCCGAGCCGCCGGCAGGATCCTCGGGCAACAGTACGATCGGGTTGCGACGCAAGAAGTCCTTCGCTCCCGCGGCTGTGCGCTCCTTGCCGGGCAGCTTTGCGATCCGTGAGGCGGCGCGCTCGAGGGTTTTCACGAGCTGGTCGCGGACCTCGGGGCCGCAGCGGCGGGCCGGCCCCTTCTCCTCGGGCGGTGCGCTCATCGCGCCACCCCCGTCGGGTCGATCGATCGCCGCCCCGGACTCGCCGCCCGCGGCGGGCGCCACCAGCGTGAGCCGGATATCGATCCGCTGGTAGTCGAGATGGCAGGAGAGGGGGCAGCTGAGGCACTTGCTGACCAGGTAACCGGTGTCGTAGACGCCCGGCGTCGCGTTGCGGGCGTCGAGGAAGACGGGCACCGATTTGGTCTCGCCCTTCTTGACGCCACGGACGACGTTCTCGGCGGCGAACAGCAGGAGCCCCTTGGCGGCGCCCTCGAACGAGAGCTCGAAGTCGTGCGCGCCGCGACAGTTGAGATTGGTCGCCGAGGCCGTCGTCGGATAGCGCTTGCCGACCGGCACTTGGCCGAGGTTCCATACGCCGCCGCTCTGACCGACCGGTTCGCCCTCGCCGTGTACCGGCGTGGGGAGCCCCGCTGCGAACCCCACCGCGAGCAGCGGGACGACGAGCGTCGCCGCGGTGAGCCGGCACCGCAATCCGTCGCGACGAGGCGCGATCACGACCACCTGACACCTCCTGCAGAGGCTCTGGAGTGTGCGCGCCATCATAGCACCGCTCGGCCGTCGGGCCGCGGGCACGCGACCCGCGAGCGGGCTCAGGCGACGGCCGGCGGCGGCGCCGCCGGCGGGCGCCTGCGCCGGGCGAGGTACACGGCGCCACCCGTGGCGGTGGCGGCGACGATGCCGAGCGCCGTCGAGATCCCCGGGTTCTTGACCGCGACTCCCATGTAGTAGGGGAAGTAGTGCTGGCCGGTGTAGTAGAGGCCGTAGTGCACGACCAGCGCGACCACGGTGGCGCTCGCCACCGCCCGCAGCGGCGCGTCGTCGAGGAAGGTGCCGAACAGCACCGGCACGAAGGCGGCCGCGAAGTAGGCGTAGACGCCGAGCTGCGCGAAGATGATCACCGACAGGTTGGGCGCCACCAGCTGCCACCAGGCGAGGGCGAACGACGCCACCGCCAGCAGCGCGATCACCCCGCGGTTGAAGACGAACAGGAAGCGGTCCGGCAGGTCGCGGCCGGTGGCGGCGCGGTGGACGTTGGCCACCAGGTCCTTGGTGATGGTGACCGACAGCGACTGGATGAGCCCCTCCAGCGTCGACATGCCGGCGGCGATGAGCCCGAGGAAGACGACGACGCCGACGAACCAGGGGAACTCCGTCACCAGGTAGGTGGAGACGACGCTGTCGGGCACGATGGTGCG
>DATKEH010000438.1:0-3738 GCA_035546355.1 Thermoanaerobaculia bacterium | reverse complement strand
GGCGAGCTCGCCTGAGCCGGGTTCTCGAGGAAAACCGCGCCGGCAGCTGCCGAAGGAAGTAAGAGGAGCATGCCGATCGGGACGAGGTGCTCCAGCTTGCGCATCAGGTTCCTCCCGCCTGGCGCGAACCGTCGATAGTCGCCGCGGCGATCTTCTACTCTATCTGCCAGGAGCTGCTGATCCTCGCCGTCAGGGTGGCGCACCGGCGCGCGGCCGCGCTCACAGCGTGACCAGCTGCTCGGCGGTGGCGCCGGGCACGGCCGCGAGCGGGATGTTGCGGTCGAAGGTGACGAAGCGGCCGCCGTGGGCGACTGCGAGCGCGAGCAGGTAGACGTCGGTGACCTGGCGCGCACTGTGGATGCGGGTGGGCTCGACGCGCCGGGAGTCGAGAAGGCTGAGGCCGCACTCCCAGTAGCGGTGGTGCTCGGTGGCGGTGGCCCGCGCCAGGCGCGCCACGGCTTCGGCGGGCGGGATCGGGCTCGGGTACCGCGGCTGGCTGATGATGCGGACGAACCCGTTCTCGGTGATGGCGCAGGAGGCCCAGCCGTGCTCGATCTCGCCGCCGAGCCAGGCGCGGGCGCCGGCGTGGTCGGCGTGATCCGCGTCGAGCAGCGCCAGCAGGACGTTGACGTCCAGCAGGGCGCGCATCACTCGGGCTCTTCGTCGCGCAGGCGGTCGATCAGCTCGTTGGAGACGACCGCGCCCCGCCGAGGCAACGGCTCGAAGCCGTAGAAAGCGCCTTCCTCGGCGATCTCGCCGCCGCGGCCGGGGCGCAGCAACCCGTCCCGCGCCAGCTCCGAGAGCACCTCGCCGGCGCTGCGCTTCTCGCGGCGCGCCCTCTCCTTCACCGCCAGGAGGACGTCGTCGGCGATGTCGAGAGTGGTGCGCACGCATCAGATGCTAGCACATCGAGGCGGCGCAACTCGCCCTCTGGCCGGGGCCCCGCTTCCGATGGTACAATCTCGGTATTGTGACGCCCCTATCGGAGATCCTCGCCCTTCCCGCCTCCGCCGAGCGCACGGCGGCCCTCGCCGAGTGGCTCCAGGGGCTTTACGCGAGCGATCCGCCGGTGCTCGTCGCGGGAGCCGCCGTCGAGCTCTATACCGGCGGCGCCTACACCACGGGGGATCTCGACTTCGTCGGCACGGTGACGCCGGCGGTGGCGCGGGCTCTCGAGCGCGAGGGATTTCGCCGCGCCGGCCGCCACTGGGTGCACGAGGAGGGGCAGGTGTTCGTGGAGTTTCCTGCCGCTGCCCTGGACGAGGAGGTAAGGGCGGTCGAGCTGCGCGTCGCCGGCCATCGGGTGCTCGCGCTGGCGCCCGAGCCTCTGGTCGTCGACCGCCTGGCCGCGTGGCAGCACTGGGGGTCGGCCGAGGACGGCGTCAACGCCTGGCTGGTGGCGCGCGCGGCGGCGCTCGACGAGGAGGAGCTGCATGGGCTGGCGGCGCGGGGCCAGGTCGACGAGGCGCTAGCCCGCCTCCTCGAGGCGCGTCGACGCTGGGAGTCGGAGAATCCCTCCGCAGAGGAGTTGGAAGCATGGGCGCAGGCAATTCCCGGGCGGTGATCGAGCCGCGGTGGCGGCCGCTGCCCTATCCGCTGCCGCGGCTGCCGCGCCGCCGCCCGCGCGCCTACGAGGAGTGGGCGGCGCTGCGCCAGTGGGGCAAGCTGCCCGCGGCGGAGCGCCACGAGCCGGGCTACCTGCTGCGCCAGGCGCGCGAGGCGGCGGGGCTGACGCAAGCGGATCTGGCAGGACGCCTCGGATGCTCGCAGCAGGCGGTGGCACAGGCCGAGCGGTGGGGCGGCAATCCGACGTTCGCGTTCGCCACCGCCTGGGCGGAGGCGACCGGCCACCGCTTCGAGCCGCGGCTCGTACGGGGCTCGCGGCGGGCATGATCGGGCCGGTGGTAGGTTGGACGCCATGCGCGGACGGCGCCTCCGGCGGGTTCTCCTGGTCGCTGGGCTTCTCGTGGGCATCGCCGCCGTCTCCCTCGGGCTGCTCGCCACCCGCAGCTGGGAGTCGCCGGCGCTCACCCGGGCGGTGCTCGCCGCGCTGTCGGGCGACGACGTGCAGGTCGGCGCGTCGCGCGTGCGGCTGTCACCGCTGCGCGGCGTCGAGCTGAGCGGCGTGACTCTCGACGCCGGGCTACCCGACGGGCGGCTGCGCGCCACCGCCGAGGAAGCCCGGCTCGCGCACCGGCCGCTGCGCCTGCTCGCCGGCGAGATCCTGGTCGACGAGATCGTCCTGCGCCGCCCGGATGCCGAGGTGGTGTGGGACGAGGCGGCGGCGCCGCGGCAGGGCGCGGCCGCCGCGACGCCCGAGGGCACGGAGGGCGCGGCCGACGAGGCGGCCGCCGCGGCGCGCGAGGAGCCGCCGTGGGAGCTCAGCGTGCGCGTCGAGCGCGTGGCGGTAGTGGACGGGCGGCTGGTGATGCGCGAGCGGGGCGTCGCCGAGGAGATGGTGCGGCTCGAGGGGATCGACGTCGAGCTGCGCGAGGTCGCCGTGCCCCCCGGCGCCGCGCCGGCGCTCGAGCGGCTCACGGCTCGCGGAAAGCTAGCGGCAGAGCGGCTGGCCACGCCGGCGCTGGCCTCGCGGGGCGTGCGCGGCGCGCTGCGGTTCGCGGCGGGCCACCTGCTGGTCGACGACCTGGAGCTGCCCACCGACTACGGGCCGGCGACGGTGGAGCGGCTCGACCTCGACCTCACCCGCGATCCCTACGTCTACGCGCTGCGGGGGGTGGCGACGCCGCTCGACACCAGCCGCCTGCTCGCCGCCGAGGCGGGATTCGGCGACGGCGCGCTGCGTTTCACGCTCGCCGGAGACGGCTCAGAGGACGGCGCCCTGCGCGGCGACGGCGCGCTGGAGGTGGCGGCCGGGACCCTGGGCGCGCTACCCCTGCTCGCCGCCATCGAGCGGCTGATCGCCGGCACCGACCTCGTCGGGCGGCCCTATGCCCCGTTCACCATCCCGTTCACGCTCGCCGGCGACCGGCTGATCCTGGCGCCGTTCACCGTCGAGTCCGGCGCGCTGCGGCTGGGCGGCTCCGGGCTCGTCGACCTGGCCGGGCCGCTCGACCTCCGCCTGGAGATCGCCCTGCCGCGGGAGGAGGTGCGCGTCGAGGAGATCCCGCGCGAGGTGCTCGCGGCGCTCACCGATGTCGACGGGAGGGTGAAGCTGCCGCTGGTCGTCGCCGGCTCGCTGGAGGCGCCGCGGGTGGCCTTCGACCGCTCCAGCTGGGCCGGCATCGCCCGCCGGCGGCTCGCCGACGAGGCCGGCCGCCGCCTCGGCGAGGCGCTGCGCCAACGGCTGCGCGACGACGGCTAGCCAGTCAAGCAAAGATCCGCCTACGCGGCGTAACAAAACCGGCCCCTGGCACGTATTGAGAGGGTGACGGCCCGCACAGGGCGCTTGCCGACACCGACACCTTCGATCTAGCCATCAGGAGAGACTCATGTACCCCGACCACCGCGCCTCCGACACCACCACCGTTCTCGAGGCCCCGACCCGCATCACCATAGGCCTCGGAGACTCGGAGCTCCGGCAGATGATCCAAGACGCTCTCGCCGAGGGCTACCGTTCGATCGTCCTCGACATGGAGGCGGTCAAGCGCCTCGACTCCGCCGGCGTCGGCGAGCTGGTCGCGCTGCACCTCCTCGTGCGCCAGCTGGGGGCTCGCCTGGTGCTCTGCCGGCTCTCGCCGCGGGTCGGCGGCGTGCTCGCCGCCACGCAGCTGGTGGGGG
>DATKEH010000437.1:0-3814 GCA_035546355.1 Thermoanaerobaculia bacterium | reverse complement strand
ACTGCTACGCCCGCCCCACCCACGAGTACTTCGGCCTCTCCGCCGGGCTCGACTTCGAGACCCGCATCTTCGTCAAGGAGGAGGCACCCGCGCTGCTGCGCCGGGAGCTGTCGTCGCGGCGCTGGCGGCCCAGGGTGCTGGCGATGTCGGGCGTCACCGACCCCTACCAGCCGGTGGAGCGCAAACTGCGTCTCACCCGCGGCTGCCTCGAGGTGCTGGCCGAGCTCCGCAACCCGGTGGGCATCGTCACCAAGAACCACCTGGTGACGCGCGACGTCGACCTGCTGCGGGAGCTGGCCGCGCACCGGGCGGCGGCGGTCAACCTCTCCATCACCACCCTCGACGGCGAGCTGGCGGCGCGCATGGAGCCACGGGCCTCCCACCCCCGCGACCGCCTGCGGGCCCTCGAGGAGCTCGCCGCCGCCGGCATCCCCTGTGGGGTGATGGTGGCGCCGGTCGTTCCCGCGCTCACCGACCACGAGCTGCCGCGCATCCTGCAGGCGGCCGCCGACGCCGGCGCCAGCTTCGCCGGCTACGTGGTCCTGCGCCTGCCCTTCGCGGTCAAGGAGCTGTTCGAGGAGTGGCTGGAGCGCCACTTCCCCGACCGCAAGCAGAAGGTGCTGGCGCGGGTACGCTCGCTGCGCGGCGGCAAGCTGTACGACCCCACCTTCCGCCAGCGGATGAAGGGGGAGGGCGCCTTCGCGCAGCAGATCCGGGCGCTGTTCGACACCTCCTGCCGCCGCTACGGCCTCGACGGGCCGCGGCCGGAGCTGTCTACCGCCGCCTTCCGCCGGCCCGGGATTCAGCGCCAGCTGTGGTGAGACCCTACGCGTCGCGCAGCGCCCGCGACACCTCGCCCACCAGCCCCGGCCCGCGGTAGACCAGCCCGGTGTAGAGCTGCACCAACACCGCGCCGGCGGCGCGCCTGGCGGCGGCGTCGGCGCCGCTCATCACCCCGCCGACCCCGATCACCGCCAACCGCCCGCCGGTCAGCTCCACCAGCCGCGCCGCCACCCGGTCGGCGGCGGCGGTCAGCGGCGCGCCGCTCAAACCTCCCGCCTGGGCCGCCAACGGCGAGCGCAGGCCCTCCCGCGCCAGGGTGGTGTTGGTGGCGACGATACCGTCGACGCCCGACGCGAGCAGCACCGCCGCCATCCCCTCCAGCTCGCGCGGCGACAGGTCGGGAGCGACCTTGACCAGCAAGGGCCGCCGCGGCAGCGACGCCGCCAGCTCGTCGCGCTGGCGCGCCAGCGCCGCCAGCAGGTCGGCGAGGTAGCGCTCCCCCTGCAGCTGGCGCAGGCCCGGCGTGTTGGGCGAGCTGACGTTGACCGCCAGGTAGTCGGCCAGCGGCGCGAAGCGGTCGAGCAGGCCCAGGTAGTCGTCGGCGGCCGCGGCCAGCGGCGTGTCGCGCTGCTTGCCGAGGTTGACCCCGAGCACCACTCCCGCCGGGCGCCGCCGCAGGCGCGCCGCCAGCGCCTCGGCGCCGCCGCTGGGAAACCCCAGCCGGTTGATCAGGGCCCGGTCCTCGGGCAAGCGGAACACCCGCGGCCGCGGGTTCCCCGGCTGCGGCCGCGGCGTCACCGTCCCCACCTCCAGGTGCCCGAAGCCGAGCGCCGCCAGCCCCCGCAGCGCCACCCCATCCTTGTCGTAGCCGGCCGCCAAACCCACCCGGTTGGCGAAGCCGAGCCCGAACGCCTCCACCGGATCCGCCACGGCGCCGCCGAGGCGGCGCAGCAGCGCCCTCCCCGGCGGCAGCCGGCCGCCCCACGCCAGCAGGCGCAGGGTGAGGGCGTGGGCGCGCTCCGGCGGCAGGCCGAAGAGCAGCCCCCGCAGCCGGGGGTAGAGCGGCATGACGCGGCGATTATCGCCCAGCACGGCGGGGCGGCGGGTGGGCTCGATCCCGACCGATGCGGTAGATTCGCCGCGTGCTTCTGACCCTGCGCCTGCAGGTGCCCGGCCCCGGGCTGCACGAGTTCACCGCCGAAGTGGCGGCGGCGGTTCGCGATAGCGCCCTGGAGGAGGGGCTCTGCACCCTATTCCTGCAGCACACCTCGGCCAGCCTGGTGATCCAGGAGAACGCCGACCCCTCGGCGCGCCGCGACCTCGAGCAGTGGCTGAACCGCCTGGTCCCCGAGGGGGACCCGCTCTACACCCACACCAGCGAAGGGCCCGACGACATGCCGGCGCACGTCAAGGCGGCGCTCACCGCCACCTCGCTGGCGATCCCCGTCGTCGACGGCAGCCTGGCCCTCGGCACCTGGCAGGGCGTCTACCTGTGGGAGCACCGCCGCTACAGCGGCGTGCGCAAGGTGGTGGTGCACCTGGCAGCCTGAGGGCGACGGGCCGCCGGGAGCGAGGCCCCTCAGCGGTAGATCTCGCCCCCGCTCTCGGCGAACTCGCGCGCCTTCTCTTCCAGGCCCTCCGCCACCACCTCGTCCTCCGCCGCGCCGGTGCGGGCCGCCAGCTCGCGCACCTGCTGGGTGATCTCCATCGAGCAGAACTTGGGGCCGCACATCGAGCAGAAGTGCGCCACCTTGGCGCCCTCCTGGGGGAGGGTGGCGTCGTGGTAGGCGCGGGCGGTGTCGGGGTCGAGGGAGAGGTGGAACTGGTCCTCCCAGCGGAACTCGAAACGCGCCTTGGACAGCGCGTCGTCGCGCCGCCGCGCTGCGGGATGCCCCTTGGCGAGGTCGGCGGCGTGGGCGGCGATGCGGTAGGCGATCACCCCCTGCTTGACGTCATCGCGGTCGGGCAGCCCGAGGTGCTCCTTCGGCGTCACGTAGCAGAGCATGGCGGTGCCCATCCAGCCGATCATCGCCGCGCCGATGGCCGAGGTGATGTGGTCGTAGCCGGGGGCGACGTCGGTGGTCAGCGGCCCGAGGGTGTAGAAGGGGGCCTCCCTGCACACCGTCAGCTCGCGCTCCATGTTCTCCTCGATGAGGTGCATCGGGATGTGCCCCGGCCCCTCGATCATCACCTGCACGTCGTGGCGCCAGGCGATCGCGGTCAGCTCGCCGAGGGTCTCGAGCTCGGCGAACTGCGCCGCGTCGTTGGCGTCGGCGATCGAGCCGGGGCGCAGCCCGTCTCCCAGCGAGAACGACACGTCGTAGGCGCGCAGGATGTCGCAGATCTCCTCGAAATGCGTGTAGAGGAAGCTCTCGCAGTGATGCGCCAGGCACCACTTGGCGAGGATCGCGCCGCCGCGCGAGACGATGCCGGTGACCCGGCCGGCGGTGAGCGGGATGTGCCGCAGGCGAACCCCGGCGTGGACGGTGAAGTAGTCGACTCCCTGCTCGGCTTGCTCGACCAGCGTGTCGCGGTAGACCTCCCAGCTGAGGTCCTCCGCCCTGCCGCCGACCTTCTCCAGCGCCTGGTAGATGGGCACCGTGCCGATCGGCACCGGCGCGTTGCGCAGGATCCACTCGCGGGTGGTGTGGATGTCCTTGCCGGTCGACAGGTCCATCACCGTGTCGGCGCCCCAGCGGATGGCCCACACCATCTTCTCGACCTCCTCGTCGATCGACGAGGTGACCGCCGAGTTACCGAGGTTGGCGTTGATCTTGACCAGGAAGCGCCGGCCGATGGCCATCGGCTCGAGCTCGGGGTGATTGACGTTGGCGGGGATGATCGCCCGCCCGCGCGCCACCTCCTGCCGCACCAGCTCGGGGGTGATCTCGCGCGGCATCTCCAGGCCGCGCGAATCCCCCGCCAGGCGCGCCTCCCGCTCCCCGTTCGCCGCCGCCGCGGCCAGGGCGTCGCGACGCATCGTCTCGCGCAGGGCGACGAACTCCATCTCGGGGGTGATCTCACCGCGCCG
>DATKEH010000436.1:0-2539 GCA_035546355.1 Thermoanaerobaculia bacterium | reverse complement strand
CGAGACGGCCTGGAAGCGCTACAGCACCATCCTGGTCAGCGACGCCGGCGGCAAGCTCGCGCCCGAGCCCGACCCCAAGGCCGACTGGGTGCAGCACAGCGTGCGCGTCATGGGGCTGATCGACAACCAGGTGCGCAGCCTGCGCAAGCGCCAGCTCATCGGTGCCTACGCCACCGGCCGCCGCGCCGGCGCCTACTGGGGGATCCGCAGCGACGTCGCCCACTACCGCGTGCCCGACGCGCTGCCCTGCCCGCACGGCAAGACCCTGCGCCTGGCGGCCGTCGCCACCCGCCTCGAGGCCATGCGCCCGCTGCTGCAGAAGCGGCTGATCAACTGGGGCTACGCGGTGTGCGACGCGGCGATGCGCCGCCACGTCGACCCCACCCTGGCGCCCCCGGCGGGCTTCCCCTACCCGAGCGCCGGGGTGGGTTGAGGCGGCCCCCCAGGGCCGCCGGTCGTAGGGGCGGGGCTCCGCGCGCCCGGGCCGCCGCGGAGGGCGGCCCCTACGGGACCCCGATGACGACTACCCGCGGTCGTAGGGGCGGGCCTCCGCGCCCGCCCGGATGGCGCCGGGGCGACTCCCCCCTCCGGGTGTAGGGGCGGGCCTCCGCGCCCGCCCGCGCCCTTCCGGGGCGCGGCCGTTTCCCCGACCGCACCAAGGGTATTGAGGCTAGAATCCGGGTCGCACTAAGGAGGTCATGATGCCCCGGTCGCTCACGGCGCTGGTCCTGTCGCTGCTCGTCGTTCTCTGTGCATCGGCCGCTCCCGCTCAAACGCCGCCGCCGGAGGCGGAGGACGTCACCGCCGCGCTGGTGACGCTGGTCCACGCCCTGCGGCTGGGCGCCGAGCTCGAGTACCACCAGGCGCAGCACGGGCGCTACCCGGCCGCCACCACGGCCGACGAGCTCGCCGTGGAGCTGGCGTCTTACTCGTTCCTGCTCGAGAATCTCCTCACCGACGGCTGGGGGCGGCCCATGCGGCTGTCGGTAGCCCCGGACGGTTCCTTCTATCGGCTGGAGAGCGCAGGAGCGGACGGCGTGTTCGAAGACACGGCGATGGCGGGATCCGGCCAGCAGGTGACGGACCTGGACCGCGATCTGGTCGCCTCCAGCGCCGGCATGCTGCGGTCGTGGGAGGAGGCGGCGGTGGCGGCGGCTGAGCGCGCCGATCTGGCCGCGGTGGAGGTGTGGGAGGAGCGTCTCGACGCGACGCGCATGCGCCGGGCCACCGCCGACGTGCGCAACCTGGGAACGGCCCTGATGTCGTACGCCGTGGACCACGAGCGGTTCCCGGCAGCCACCACCACCGGCGAGCTGGCCGAGCACCTGGTGCCGGATTATCTCTCCCAGGTTCCCACCGAGGACCCCTGGGGCACCCCCTACCGGGTGGAGCTCTCCTCCGATCGCCGCGAGCTGCAGTTGATCAGCGCGGGTGCGGACGGGCGCTTTCAGCCCGAGACATGGGACGTGGAGGCAGAGGTCGCGGACCCGGCGAGCGACCTGGTGTGGAGCGACGGCTACTTCGTCCGCTCGTGGCGGCTCGACACCGACGGTCGCGGGGCGATGGCCGAAGCGCTCGAGGCGCTGGTCGAGACGCGGGAGTGGGCGGGAAAGCCTCTGCGGCGCGATCCCGCCCGGCTCGAGCAGATGCGCAGCGAGCGCACCGAGGCACGGCTGCGCGAGGTCGGCGACGAGCTCGCCGACCTGGTGGTCGCCAGCGGCTCCTGTCCGGGAGGAGGCCACGAGGCGATGCACGCGGCGCTGGCCGCGCAGAAGCTCGCGCCGTACCGCGAGGCGCTGCCGATCCCGGAGGGGGCACCCGCCGACTACCGCGACCTGGTCGAATCGATGCGGCGCAGTGCCGAGGCAGGCATCGCGCGGATGCGCCTGGTGGACGAGTGGGGAGAGCCGCTGCGGGTGGAATGCGCCCCCGAGGGCCCGATTCGCGTCGCCAGCGTGGCGCGGCCGGACTTGCAGGCGCAGATCTCGCGCGCCGAGCTCGCCGAGCGGCGGGCGGAGGAGGAGCGGGGGCGGCTGGCGGCGGAGCCGAAGCCGCCAGAGCCGCAACCGCTGCCGGTGAAGCGATTCGACAGCCCACAGGCTCCCGAGGGCCTGGAGGGCCCGGTCCGCCGGCAGGGGTTTGCCCCCGCCTACCCTGCCGAGGCGCGGGAGCGGGGAGTGGTCGGTACCGTGGTGCTCTCGGCGGTGGTGACGACGCGCGGCACGGTGACCGCAATCCAGGTGGTGGAGAGCCTCGACCCCCTGCTCGACCAGGCTGCCATCGAGGCGGTGCGCGAGTGGCAGTTCGAGCCGGCCACGCTGCACGGCGCACCGGTCCCGGTCAAGCTCAACCTGAGCTTCAACTTCAAGCCGGAGTAGCCGCCGGTAGTCCCAGACGGCCGCCTTCCCCTACCCGAGTGCCGGGGTCGGCTGAGCGCGCCCCCTCCGGGTGTCCGCCCCGGGCCGCCACGGAGGGCGGCCCCTACGGGAGCCCGAAACGACTTCCCGCGGTCGTAGGGGCGGGCCTCCGCGCCCGCCCG
>DATKEH010000435.1:0-2297 GCA_035546355.1 Thermoanaerobaculia bacterium | reverse complement strand
GTCGCCGCGCGGCGCGTCGCGCCAGTCCTCGAGGAAGCCCTGCATCCAGTCGCCGCCGTCGCGGAAGGTGCCGTCGAGCTCGTAGGCGGCCTCGGAGTAGCTGCGCTCGTCCGCGGCGCTGCTGGCCCACACCGAGTCGACGTGGGGCTGCGCCAGCAGCTCGTCGAGGAACGAGCCGCTGTGGCAGGAGAAGATGACGACGCGGATCTTGCAGCAGCACTCCTTGGCGGCGCCCTCGAGCCAGGCGGCGAGGTCGCTGGCCTCGAGGCGGCGCTCGGCGCGCGGCGCCTTGGAGAAGACGAAGCGGTCCTCGGTGCCGTGCCCCATCAGCACCACGGTGATGGTGTCGCCGCAGCGGCACTGGATGCGCGCCAGGGCGTCGCGCAGCTCGGCCTTCTCGTCGACCGTGGTGCGCTCGCTGCCGGGGTGGCGCCCGCCCATGATGCGGTCGGCCTCGGCCAGCCGCCGGTCGATCAGGCGGTCCATCTCGGTGTCGTCGCGGGTGTCCGAGTAGCTGCCGTCGACGAATATCCCCCAGTCGGTGGCGGCCGCCGGCGCGGCCAGCGCCAGGAGCAGGAGGGCGGCGAGCAAGGCGGCGGCCAGACGGCTCATGGCGCACCCAGCGGCGGCAGCCGCTCGACGTAGACGCGCACCTCGAGGTCGGCCTGCGCGGCGTCGTCCATCCACAGCGACTCGCCGTCGAGCAGCGGCCACCACGACACCGGCACCACCTCCACCTCGCCGCTCGCCGCGTCGACGAAGACGAAACGCCCGGGGTGGGCGAAGAAGGCGTAGGGGTCGTCGTCGATCCACCCGAACCAGGTCGGGGCGCCCACCTCCCGGCGGGCCTCCGGCTGCTCGAAGGGCTCCACCGCCTGCCCCGGCTGCAGCATCACCCGCCCCAGCCACGCATTGGCCGGCCTCGCCAGCGTCGGCGCCACCAGCACGCGGTGGACGAGCAGCGACACGGCGCCAGCGCGGGTCACCGTCTGGCCGGGGAAGCGCACGTTGAAGTAGCTCGCCGCGCCCGCCTGCCAGCGGTCGCCGAGGCGGGCGTCCGCCGCCCAGGCGTAGCCGGCGGCGGAAAGCAGTCCCGATACGGCGTCGAGCGGCAGCTCGGTGGCCACCGTCTCCCCCGCCACCTGCCCGGCGGTGGCGAGCGCCGCCGCCGGACGCTGCGGAAACTCGAGCGGCGCGACGCGCACCCGGTAGCCGCTCGCGCCCTCCACCGCCGTCCAGGCGAGCCGGTCGGCCGCCGGGTCGACGCTGGCGCCGCCGGCCGGCGCCAGCGGCTCGGGCCCCTCGCCGGCCAGCGGTGCAGCGGCCAGCGCCGACGCGATGCAGAGCAGCGCCGGGAAGCGCCGCCAGGCGCCCCGCGTCGGCCCTGAGCTCGTGCGAGCAGTGGTCCCCATCGTCTCCCCGCCGGTCCGGGCCGGGGGTCGGTTCGCGCGTCGTCCGGAAGCTGGCGCCAGTGTACCAGCCCTCGCCGCGCCGGCGCCAGCACGCCGCGTTCCGGTGCTACCTCGCGGTGCACCGCCCCCGACAGGAGGTGTCGGATGGTGATCCCGCGCCTGTCCGCGCGCCTGGTCGCGCGCAGCTCGCGGCTCCTACGGCTCGCCGGCCGTCAGCCTGGCGAACCGCGGGTTGCCGCGCAGCGGAGCGAAGTTGGCGTCGGCGCGCAGCGAGCCGGGGCTCAGCCAGGTGTGCGCCTCCAGCTGGCGCTCCAACGCATCGATCGCCATCTCCTGGTTGCCGAGGCGGGTGTGTACGACGGCGAGCGAGTAATGCGCCTCCGCAGCGAGCCAGGGGTTTCCCTCGAGGGGGGCCAGCGCCGCGGCTCGTTCCGCCTCCCGCGCCGCCTCCTCGCCGTGACCCAGGATGGCGAGCATCGCCCCGAGGCCGGCACGCGACCCTGAATCGTCAGGGAGCTCGTCGACCCGCTCGCGGTACACCGGCAGGGCCTCGGCGGCGAACCGCCGCGCCTCGGCCAGCTCGCCGCGCAGCCAGTGCTCGCTCGCCAGGGCGTTCGCCCAGGCGGCGCGGTCGTCGCCGAACTCCCGCGGTGTCAGGCGCAGCAGCAGATCCCGCCGGGGGGCGTCCAGAATCCACCCACCGCCCCAGGCCGCCAAGTACGCCACCAGCGCCGTGCGCTCGATTTCCTTCGGCGCCGCGGCGAGCACCGCCCGGGCTGCGGCGAGATCGCCCTCCTGCACGTGGCTCCAGACTTTGCGCAGGACCAGGTCGAGCTGGACGGGATTGAGGGCCAGGCCGCGATTCACGGCCTGCCGCGCCTCGCG
>DATKEH010000434.1:0-10150 GCA_035546355.1 Thermoanaerobaculia bacterium | reverse complement strand
CAGGTTCAGCAGGTCGATGTACCAGGGCGGCTTGCTGGGATGGCGCACCAGGGCGTCGACGATGGCCCGGGCGATGGGCAGCGTCGTCGGCTTCGAGTCGTCGTGGACGTCGCGGTCGCCGGCCGCCAGCAGCTTGCGGTGCTCCTCCTCGAGGAGGCGGGAGAACAGCTCCTCGCTGAAGGCCTCGCCCGCCCGCACGCCGGTCGCGGCGTCGTCCTCGGTGAAGCGCCCCCCCTTGTGCAGCCATTCCCACAGGATGCTGACGCGGATCTCGCCGGTGGCCACGTCCTCCATCAGGTACAGCACGTCGTCGTCGCCGAAGAAGTCGGCCGGCTTGAGGGCGGCCGCCTGGAAGCCGCGCAGGAAGGCGTTGCCGTACTGCACCGCGACCGACAGCAGGTCCCGCGCCCCGCGCACGGTGCGCGGCGCCGGCTCGAGCAGGAAGAGGGCGTCGGCGTCCTCCTCCGTGTAGGTCAGCGGTGGGAAGCTGCGGCCGAGCTGGTTGTCCTCGCCGGCCCGCTCCCACACCGGCCGCAGGATGTGCACCATCTTCCAGTGCGCCACCCACTTGCCGCTGGCGCCCTGGCGCTGCTCGCGCTCGGCCCCGGCCAGGGCCTTCTCCATGCCGGCCTCGACCCCGGCGGCCGAGCCCACCGGGATGTTGGCCTCCATGCCGCCCTGCCACAGTGCGAAACGGCCGTCCCAGTCGGGGGTGTTGACCGCGCGCCGCACCCGGTCCTCGTAGTGGCGCATGTAACCGTAGGTCATGCCGATGGCGTCGATGTTGGGGTTGACGAACTGCGGCGCCCAGGCCATGGCGTCGGCGACGCTGTTGATGTAGTCCCAGCGCCCGGTGTTGAAGCCCACGAAGTGCCGCCCGAGGGCGGCGCGGATCTCCATCAGCTGGAAGCACTCCTCGACCCGCTCGACCAGCACGTAGACCTTGATCGCCCCGACCTCGAGGTCGAGGTGGCGCTCCAGGGTGGCCAGCAGGTCCTTCCACAGCGCCGCCTCCTCGGCGGTCTCGATCTTCGGCAGGTAGAGCACCACCGTGCGCCCCTCGGAGCGCAGCTGTCGGTAGTTGTTGACCACGTACAGCACCAGGTCGGCGATCGAGGCGGAGAAGCCGCTGCCGTCGGCGTGGCGCAGGTGGCGGTCGTCGAGATGCAGCCCACGGGCGCGATAGATGCGGGTGGTGAAATCGAGCTGCCGCCGCCAGTCGTCGACGATCTGGCGGCCGAAGAAGTCGCGAGCCCAGCGGTTCATCTCGCCGGCCACCTGCTCGGCGATGCGCAGGAACAGCGGATCGCGGGCGAAGGCGAGCTTGAGGTTGCGCTGGTTGTCGAGCGACATGGTGTCGACCTGGCCGAGGGCGTCCTCGCCGTCGAACATCCAGCCGTCGGCGCCCGACAGCAGGGCGTAGGCGACGTTGCGCAGCCCCTCTTCGGTGCTGGCGCGCGGGCGCGTTCCCGGGCCGGTTCCCTGGATCCACTGCCGCCGCAGGTCGTGAGGGATGTCGCTGCCGGTGAAGTTGCCTTCGCGGGCATCGCGCACCGTGAGGTCGGTACGGGGGATGCGCTGGTCGGGATCGAGGAAACCCAGCCGCCGGCCCTCGCGCAGCCGCGCCAGCCGCCGCTCGCCGCGTTCCCGCATCAGCCGCTTGCGGTCGCGGTCGAGGGGCGCCAGGACCTCCAGCGCCTCCAGCACCTCCTCCATCAGCACGTCGGGGTATTGCGCGGTCAGATCGTCACGAATCTCGAGCAGTCCCGGCATCGTCACTCCCCCAGAAATGAGTCTGCGACCCTCCGCCCCGAGATTACACGTCCGGAGGGGTGGTTGCGCGGCCGCAACCCGGCCCCGCGGGCTCAGGCCGCGAGCAGCATGCCGGCTGCTCAGTCCTTCTTCTTGCCGCGGGCGAAGAAGTCCGCCATGGCGCCGAAGCCGGAGTCGGCGGCGGCGCGGCTCTCGGACATGTCCGCCGCGTCCGGCGCCGGCGGCGCCAGCGACAGCGAGATCCGTCGCCGCTCCCGGTCGACGGTGAGCACCGTGACCTCCAGCTCGTCTCCCGGCCGCACCGCCTCGCGCGGATGGCGCACCGGTTGGTCGCCGCCCATCTCGCTGACGTGCAGCAGCCCTTCGACGCCGGGGGCCAGCTCGACGAAGGCGCCGAAGCTCTCCAGGCGCACCACCCGGCCGGGATGGCGCGATCCGGGGGCGAGCCGCGCCGCCGCGCCCTCCCACGGATCCGCGAGCAGGGAGCGCCGGGAGAGGGAGATGCGCTCCTGCCCCCCCTCCTCGCGCGGCGGCTCGATCGCGACCACCTCGACCTCGATCTCCTGGCCGGCGGCCAGCACGTCCTGCGGGTGCTCGACCCGGCCGTACCCCATCTCGCTGACATGCAGCAGCCCCTCGAGGCCGCCGAGATCGACGAAGGCGCCGTAGCCGGTGAGCGAGGTGACGGTGCCGCGCACGACCTTGCCGACGGCGAGTTGGGCGCGGGTCTCCGCCGCCCGCCGCCGCGCCTCCTCTTCGAGCAGGGCGCGGCGCGAGAGCACGATGTTGGGGCCGCGGCCGCGCCCCTCCTCGTAGCGGAGGATACGGAACTGGAGGCGCTGCCCGACCCAGGCCGCCGGCTCCTCTACGTAGCGCAGGTCGAGCTGTGAGATGGGGCAGAAGGCGCGGATGCCGCTCACCGTCACCTCGACTCCGCCCTTGACCACCGCCTGCACCGAGCCCTCGACCGGGAAGCCGTGGGCCTGCGCCTGCGCCAGCTCGGCCGGCACGACGGGGCCGCGCCCCGGCCGCACCCGCAACAGGATGGCGCCGCCGCCGGCCTCCTTCGCCGTGACCAGGGCCTCGACCGTGTCGCCGATCGCGGCCGTGCGCTCCCCCTCGGCGTCGGTGAGCTCGGCGAGCGGCACGATCCCCTCCGCCTTGAGGCCGAGGTCGACGAAGGCGCTGTCCTCGCCGAAGCCGACGATGCGCCCCTCGACCTTGTCGCCCACCGCGACGTCGCGCTGCGGCTGGCCCGCCTGCTGGCGCTCGAAGGCGGCGAGGATGTCACCGAAGTCGCGGTCGTCGCCGGGGCTCACGGTGCCATTGTAGTCGCGGCGGCCGCTGCGGACACCCCACGCCGGCGGCTCGGTAGCCCTCATTCTGCCCCCGGCGCGTCGCGGTCGGCTTGTAGACTGGCCGACCGTGCGGGGCGTCGAGCACATCCCCTGGCTCTACGACGGCTTCATGGCGTTGGTGGACCGCGGCGGGCTGGGCCGCTGGCGGGACTGGCTGGCGGGCGGCGCTCGCGGGAGGGTGTTGGAGGTGGGCTGTGGCACCGGCAGGAACCTGCCGCGCTACGGCGCCGCCGCCCGCCCGATGGGGCTGGAGCCGGACTTCGGTCTGCTGCTGCGCGCCAGGCGGCGGGCCGCGGGCGTGCCGCTGGTCGGGGGCCTTGCCGAGGCGCTGCCGTTCGCCGATGGCTGCTTCGACACCGTCGTCAGCAGCCTGACCTTCTGCAGCGTCGACGACCCCCGCCGCGGGCTCGCCGAGCTGCGCCGGGTGCTCGCCGCCGGCGGCGCGTTGCGCATGCTCGAGCACGTGCGCGCCGTCTCCCCCCGCTGGGCGAGGGTGCAGGACCTCCTGCAGCCCGCCTGGACCTGGTTCACCGGCGGCTGTCGCCCCAACCGGCCCACCGAGCAATGGGTCGAGGAGGCCGGGTTCCGGATCGAGCCGGAGGGCCGCCGCAGCCGTCGAGAGCTGCGGCGGTTTCAGGCCCGCCCCGGGTGACGCCCGGGAGCGTGCGCAACCCCGCGCGGCGGGGCTTCGCGCAGCTCATGGCGTGCGCGTCTACAGCTCCAACAGCCTTGCGAAGAAGGCGCGATAGCGCTGCAGCGACCGGCGCAGGGTCTCGGTGGAGACCTCCTCGCCGCGGCTCCAGGTGCCCTCGAGGCCGGAGCGCTCGCTGTCGAACAGCTCGCGCAGCTCCTCGATGACGTCGCTGACCAGCGTGTCGGCCTCGGCCACCGATTCGCGGGGGTTGTCGACGAAGCGCCCCTGCACCCGCTCCCAGCGCTGCAGGAATCGCGTGCGCTCCTGATCCGACAGCAGGTGGTGCGCCGGCTCCGCCGGCGCCGCGGCCGGATGGCCCTGCGCCTCGCCCACCGGCGGCCCGGCGCTCGCGGCCTGCTGGCCCCGCTCCCGCATCTCCTCGTCGCGTTCGGCCCGCGCCTCGCCGGCCTCGCCGGCGCGATGCTGCTGCCGCGCCTCGGCGATCTCCTCGCGCGCCTCCTCCACCGGGTTCTCCCGCTTGGCGTCCTCCAGCGTCCCCGGTTCGGTCGCCAGCGGCCCGCGCCTCATCCCCTCCCGCTCGTCGCTCTGGTGTCGCTGCTGCCTCATGATGCCCTCACGCTCCGCGCCGGGGCGGCCGCCGCCGCCTCGGGCTCGTGGTCGACCAGGCTGGCCATCACTCGGCGATAGCACTGGGTCGCCTGGCGCAGGTCCTCGGTGCTCGCTTCGCCGCGGGCGCTGCGCCCGGCGATCGAGGCGGCGTTGCGGTAGTCCTCCATCACCTCGGCGTGCTCTACCGAGAGGTCCTCGGGGTGGCGGTCGGTGGTGTCGACCGGGTAGCCACGCTCCTGCAACGCCATTCGCAGCAGGTCCTCGGCGGCCGCCACGGCCGCCGCCGGGTGGTCGACGAAGTCGAGCTCCACCTGGCGCCAGCTCTCACGCAGCTCCCCCTTCCTCGCCGGCGACAGCGGCCGCAGCTCGAGCTGCGCCACCCGCTCGCGGCGCTCCTCGAGCTCCTTTTCGGCCTTGCCGCGGTTGCCGGCGCTCTCCACCGTTCGGTCGTACTCTGGACCGAACTGCTGCTTCAACGCGCGGTGTCGCCGCACTCGGACGACGGACCACGCCAGCAGTCCGACGATCAGGATCGCCGCCAGGGCGATGAGAATCCACGTCATGTCGGTCATAGGTCTCGCTCTCCGGTCCCCGCCCGCAGGGGCAAGGGAGAGCTGACGCAAGACTCGGGCCAGGCGCCGACGCCGGCCGCGGGCCGCGCAGGGGCCGAGACGCCGCGCCGGGACCGGCTGCTCGGCATCGTCGTAAGGGCCGGTGCCGCACCGGCGGGCGTGTCGCGGAACGGGCGGGCTGGGCCCCGGTGGTCGCCGGGTGCCGAGCCGGGCTAGGCGGAGGCGGCGGACGGCATGATGAAGGTCCCGGCCGACCGCCGCAACACCGGCGTCATCTGTCGCCCGGTCACGCGCCGCTGACGCGGAGAGGCGGCTCCTCCTCGTCGGCGGTGGAGTCTTCGAGCTCTTCGAGCTCCTCGGGCAGGTAGACCTCGTGCGGCTCGATCGGAACCTCGCGCGGATTCTCCGCCTTCTGGCGATTGCGCTCCTGGCGCCGCTCGAGCTTCTCCCGGCGCTTCGCCTGGCGCGCCATCTCCCTCTGTCGTTTCTGGAACGTGGTGCTGGATCGTTTCGCCATAATCTCCTTTCCCGGCCGCCCCCCGGTGGCGCGAATCAGTCGAGCAGCCTGACGGCGGCAGGGCCAAGTGTGTCATGCCTCGAAACACGCGCGCCCCCGACGGGATTCCACCCGCCCGGCAGCCACCCCAACCCTACCAGCGGTACCAGACGCCGAAGCTCACCACCGGCAGCACCCGGTAGTCCTCGAGCTCGGCTTCCAGCGCCCGCCGTTCGTCGGCGATGAGCGCAGCGAGCGCCTCGGCTCCGCCGGGGATGGAGCCGATCGGCAGCGGCGTCTCGGCGCGCAGCTCGACCTCGGGCCGGCCGTGGTAGACGGCGCCGACCTCGAAGGAGGCGCCCCAGCGGCCGCCGGCGAAAGGGCTCCCCCAGCCGAGCAGCAGGGCCGGCACCAGGTCGTCGCCGGCCGCCGTGCCGACGGCGCGACCGACATCGACGTCGATGGGCGGCAGGTCCGGGACCTCTCGGCGCAGGAGCTGCTCGAGAGGGGCGGTGAGCTCCAGCTCGGTGCCGTTCCAGCCGGCGCCGACGCTGATGCGGAAGCCGGCGCCGGTGGGATACCAGTCGAGCAGCAGCAGGGCGCTGGCGAGCTGCAGCTCCGCGTCGTAGGTGATGCCGGTCTCCTCGAAGCTGTCGTCGAGGGTCCAGCCGCGCACGGCGAGCCGCGGCTGTAGGCTCTGGTGCGGGCGCAGCGCCAGGTCGACGCCGAGACCGGCGCTGCCGGCCTGGACGCCGATGGCGACCGGGGGGGCCGCCTGGGCGTCTTGCGGCGGGGCGAGCAGCGCCAGCAGCAGCATCCCGACAGCCGCGGCTCCGGCGCCCTCGCGGTGGCGCCGCCTCATGCCGCCGCCGGCTGCGAGAGCTCCACCCGCGAATCCTACCTGCCGGTGGGAGCCGGCTGCACCGGCCCGAGGTAGCGATCGAACCAGGCGAGGGCATGGCGGATGAGGGCGTGGCGGTCGGTGGTGACGTGGCCACCGGCGATCACCACCAGCCGCTTGTGTTCGGGGTCGGTGCCGAGCAGGTCGAACATCGGTTTCTGCGCCGTCTCGTACGGCAGGGTGAAGTCGTTCTCGCCGTTGATCATCAGGGTCGGTACGGAGACCCGCGGCGCGAAGTTCCAGGGGTTGACCTCGGGCGGCTCGCGCAGCATGTGCGCGTCGTGGAAGCCGGCGACCACCAGCACCGCGGCCTGCAGGCGGTCCTCCAGCGCCAGGTAGACCGGCCCGTACTCGCCGCCGGCGCTGACGCCGGCGTAGGCCAGCTTCCCGGAGTCGATGTCCGGCCGCGTCTCGAGGTAGTCGATGGTGCGCCGGAGGTCCCGGACCTGGCGGGTGACCCGCTCGCGCATCGCCGAGGCCGAGAAGCTCCTCGCCTCGACGCCCCGCTCGAAGGTCCCCCAGTAAGCCGGCACCACCAGCGCCCGGCCGCTGCGCGGCACGTAGTCGGGGAGGTTGACGTAGTCCTCGACCCGCGGGAGCTGGTTGGCCGCCGAGCTGGGTCGGTAGATGACGGCCTGGTAGGGAGGCGTGGCGTTCGCGGGGAGGAACAGGTGGGCCACCATCCGCGGCCCCTCGTAGGCGGGCTCGAAGCTCACCGTCTCCCGGCGCCAGTGCGGCGAGGCGTCGTCGGTCAGCTCGACCCGCGCGTCCAGGGGGCTCGGGTCGTAGGCGTAGAGCCCGGCGAAGAAGGCGTAGAGCTCGTCGTCCACCGGCTCCACCTGCGCGAAGTCGTAACGCAGGCCCTCCACCGGGGCCATCAGCTCCTCGTTCGGCGGCTGGTCGTAGCGCACGCAGCGGAAGCCCTGATTGGCCCGCCGCTCGAGCGGCGGCCGGGCGTCGACATCCGAGAACAGGTAGGGCGCCTCGTCCCAGCCCCCGCCGAGGCTGTAGCGCAGGGCGCCGGCGGCGTTCCGGCACCACTCCTTGACGTTGCCGGCCATGTCGTAGGTTCCCCACGGGCCGACGCCGTGGTAGGTCCCCGGCGCGGCCGGCCCGTCGCCGCCGAAGTTGCTGAGGCCGAGGATGTCCGCAAAGATGTCCATGCCCGCGGCGCGGCGCCAGTGATAGACGGTGGGGAGGTCCTTGCCGGCCCACCGCGCGTAGGCGGCCGCCTCGAACCAGCTGACGCCGCGCACCGGCAGATCGCCCTCGCCCTCGGGGTAGCCGCCGAGCTCCCAGCCGGCGGGCCCGGGGCGGCCGGTGGCGTCGACGAACCGTGTCATCGCCTCCTCCCACTCCAGGGTGTGGTCGCCGTAGACCACCGGCTCCTGCCAGTAGCGGGGGTCGGAGTAGCCGCCGGCGGCGACGAAGGCGGCGTAGTCGCGGTGGGTCACCTCGTAGCGGTCGATCCAGAAGGCGCCGAGCTCCACCGGCTCCGCCGCACCGGAGCTCTCGACCCCCGCGGGCACCCGCACCATCCCCTCGGGCGCGGTGCCGGCGGGTACCAGCGCGACCGCGAAGGAGGGGTCGCCGCCGGCCAGCAGCATCGGCTCGTGACCCTCCCGGGTGAGCCGGAAGACGACGTAGGCGGCGGGGATGCGGGCGCCGTCGATCGGCGTCCTGCCGAGGGAGTGCCAGGGCCCGCCGGGCTCGTCGTAGGCTCGGAAGGCGACCTCGGCTCCCGCCGGCGTCGTCTCGATCTCGGCGGCCCAGGACGAGCGCTCGATCAGCTTGCGCACCGTCGGGTCGTCGGGGAGCCGACGTTGCGCCTCGCGGCCCAGCGTGAAGGCTTCGAAGTAGCGGCCCTGCTCCAGCAGCGCCTCGATGCGCGGCACCGTCTCGGTGCGCACGCGCTCGCTGCGGGCGCTGCGCAGCCCCCCCCAGACGGCCAGCGCGGCGAGGCCGGCGAGGACCGCAACGGCCGGCACCACCACCTGCCAGCGCGCCAGCAGCGAGCGCAGGTCGAGGGGCGAGCGTACGTGGCGCGACCGGCTCGCAGCCAGCGCCGCCCGCAGCTCCTCGGCCGAAGCGTAGCGGGCCGCCGGATCCTTCTCCAGGCAGCGCGCGACGATGCGCGCCAGGTCGTGCGGCACGTCCGGGCGCCTCGTCGCCAGGGGGCGTGGCGTGTCGTGCACGATGGCGTGCACCGTCGACGGCCCGTCGATGCGGCGGAAGGGCCGCTCGCCGGTCAGCATCTCGTACAGCAGCACGCCGGTGGAGAAGACGTCGGAGAGCGCCGTGGCCGGCAGCCCCCGGGCCTGCTCGGGCGCCATGTAGGCCGGCGTCCCCAGCACCGCCCCCAGCTGGGTGGCGGTCTGGGTGGCCGCCGAGGGATCGGCGTCGAGCTCGCCCATGCGGGCGAGGCCGAAGTCGAGGATCTTGGTGCGGCCGTCCCCGGTGACCATGACGTTGGCTGCCTTGACGTCGCGGTGGACGACGCCCCGGGCGTGGGCCGCGGCCAGGGCCTCGACCAGCGGCAGGGCGATGGCGAAGAACTCCCCGAGCGGCATGCCGCCGGCCGGGATGCGCTGGTCGAGGGTCTTCCCCGCCACCAGCTCCATGGTCAGGAAGTGGACCCCCTCGGCTTCCTCGACCGAATGGATGGTGACGATGTTGGGGTGGTTCAGGGCCGCCACGGCGCGCGCCTCGCGCTGGAAGCGGGCGAGCCGGTCGGCGTCGCCAGCCACCTCCGCCGGCAGCACCTTGAGGGCCACCTCTCGGCCCAGGCTCGAGTCCTCGGCGCGGTACACCTCGCCCATCCCGCCCTCGCCGAGGAGCTCGGTGATCCGGTAGTGCGACAGGGTGCGGCCGATCAGCGAGGCCATGGGTCCTGCCGCGATTGTACTCGCCGCCTCAACCCGCGTAGCGGCGCAGGATGGCCAGGCAGCGGCCGCGGTAGCTGGCGCCGAAGAGGTTGAGGTGGTTGAGCAAGTGGTAGAGCTGGTAGAGCGGCAGGCGCTCCTCGTGGCCCGGGGGCAGCGGCCAGGCCTCTTCGTAGGCGCGGTAGAAGGCGCTCTCGAAGCCGCCGAAGAGACGGGTCATGGCGAGGTCGGCCTCGCGGTGGCCGTGGTAGACGGCGGGATCGACGAGCACCGGCGCGCCGCGGTCGTCGGCGAGGAAGTTGCCGCTCCACAGGTCCCCGTGCAGCAGGCAGGCGGGCTCGCCGGGGACGTCGAACCAGCGGCCGAGCCGCTCGAGCAGGCTGGCGCCGAGGCGTTCGAGCTCGGCGTCCGACCGCCCGCGCTCCCGGGCCAGGCGCAGCTGGTGGCCGAGACGGTGCTGGCGGAAGAAGTCGACCCACGACTCGCTCCAGCCGTTGGGCTGGGGTGTGCCGCCGAGGTAATTGTCCTGGTCCAAGCCATGCCGCCCGCCGCGGGTGTCCCGGTGCAGCGCGGCGAAGCGGTGGCCGAAATCGGCGAAGAACCCGCGCCCGGGGCTGCCACGGGGAATGGCCTCCATGAGCAGGAACACGGTGCCGCCGGCGCGGCCGGGCAGCGGATCGGCTGGCACCCGCACGGCGCCGGCGGCGGCGAGGGCGGCCAGCCCCTCCGCCTCGCGCTCGAACAGGTCGGGCGGCGCCCCGGCGTCGGCCTTGAGGAACAGCCGCCGGCCGTCGGCGAGCTCGAGCAGCCGCGAGTCGTGGATGCAGCCGCCGGCGATCGGGCGGTCGGCGACCACCGACGCCGGCCGCCCGTCGCGGGCGGCGAGGGCCTTCTCGACGGCCGC
>DATKEH010000433.1:0-2128 GCA_035546355.1 Thermoanaerobaculia bacterium | reverse complement strand
TTTTGCCGGCAAACGCGGTACACTGCGTCAACCGCAAGTAGCGAGATGCAACGATCGCCCCCCGGCCGAGGCGTTCCGCCTCTCGACCTGGTCCTGCTGTACAGCGCCACCAGCGGCATCCGCAGCGGTCTCCCCACCGATAGCCTCCCCGACGTCGACGACGCGGCGATGGCGCCCGAGGTCGAGGTCTTTCGCGGGCTCGGCCACCAGGTCCGCCTGCTCGGCATCACCTACGACACGCTGCCGGAGCTCGAGCGGCTCACCGCCGACTTCGTCTTCAACTATTGCGACGGCACCGGCCTCGACGGCAACCCCGGCACCGAGGTGATCGTCGCCCTCGAGCGGCGCGGCCTGCGCTTCTCGGGCGCCGGGTCGTGGTGCTACTGGCTGACCAACGACAAGTGGGGGAGCAAGCTCGCGCTCGCCGCCGCCGGGGTGCCGGTGCCGGCCGGCTGGGTGGCGACCGACCCGGAGGCGCCGCTGCCCGCAGCGCTGGCCTTCCCGCTGATCGTCAAGCCGCGCGACGGCTTCGGCAGCCTCGGCGTCGACGCGGCGTCGGTGGTGCACGACGCGGCCGCCGCCCGCGGCGCCATCGAGCGGATCGTCGGCGCGTGCCACACCGACGCCCTGGTCGAGCGGTACGTCGAGGGGCGCGAGGTCACCGTCGGCCTGCTCGGCCCGGCGGAGCGCCCGTGGGTGCTGCCGCCGCTCGAGGTGCAGTTCGGCTCCGCCTACCGCGACCTGCCGCGCATCCGCATGTTCGCCACCAAGCACGACACCGAGTCCGAGCTCTACTGGGGCTTCCGCACCGTCTGCCCGGCGCCGCTGCCGCCTGCCGTGACGCGGCGGGTCCAGCAGGTGGCGCGGCGCGCCTACCGCGCGGTGGGCGGGGACGGCTACGCGCGCGTCGACATGCGCCTCGCGGCGGACGGCACGCCCTACGTGCTCGAAGTCAACGCCAACTGCTCGCTGGAGACCGGCGAGGAGCCGCAGGACTGCGGGATGCTGCCCCTGGCGGCGGGCGGCATGGGGTGGAGCTACCCCGAGCTTCTCGCCCGGCTGCTCGCCGCCGGCCTGAAGCGGCCGCCCGCGACGCGCCAGGCGCCGCTCGCGGCGCGGTGGCGGGAGGGAGAGGCCACCGTCCACGCCCTGGCCGACCGGCGCGCCGGCGAGCGGCTGCTCGCCATCGCCGCGGCCGACGCGGCGGATGCGACGGAGGTGCTGCGCGACCCCGCGGTGCGGTACCTGGCGCACGCGCCGGCGCCCAACCTGCGGCTGGTCGCCGACGGCGACGGCCTGTGGCTGGCGGCGGCGCGGCGGATCCGCGCCGGCGACGTGCTGACGCTCGACCGCTCCCGCGCCCCGTCGCAGCTCGCCGCGGCGGCCGTGCGCGCGCGGCGACGCGCCGGCCTGCGGCGGCGCTGAGAGGCGGCGGCGGGCTCGAGCCGCATTCTCGGCGTCAGGCGTTCGTCCCGCGGAGCCACTCGACGATCACAGCGTCGTCGGCGTCGACTTGCGGTGACGTATGGTTCTGTTCTCCCAGGAAAAAGCTCCTCTGCAGGGGCTACCGCCCTGTCTCCTGCTGCGGCTGCGCCTCGGCCCAGGCGGCGACCTCGGCGGCGAAGCGTTCGAGATCGGCCAACCCGTCCGTGGCCGCGCGGAAGACGAGGGCGGCGTCGACGCGGCCGTAGACGTGGGCGACCACGTTGCGGAGACCGGCGGCGCGGGCCAGCGCCTCGGCCGTCGCAGGCGAGATGACATCCTGCTCGCGCAGGCGGGCGAAGGATCCCGCCAGGTCCGCGGCTGCCGGCCATCCCTCGTCGGCGATGAGGTGGCTGGCTACGTCGAGGCATACCTGGACGGCGAGCATCAGGTTGAACGACACCAGGTCGAGACGGTCGCGGTCGCGGCCGAGCTCGGCGGCCGTCGGAGGGCAGTGCCGGCGAACGCGCCCGGCCCGGTCGGCGAGCTCGCTCAGCTTCGCCGCGAGGAGGTCGCGGTCAACCACGCGCCGCCTCGGCGGTCTTGCGCAGGAAGGCGTCGCGCATCCGCTCGAAGTTGGGGCGATCGGTCTCGGTCTCGAGGATGGCGCGGGTGCGCCACTCGGCGAGTGCGTGGCGCCGCCCCT
>DATKEH010000432.1:0-6435 GCA_035546355.1 Thermoanaerobaculia bacterium | reverse complement strand
CCTGGCGATGACCGACCGCCTGGCCCGGCGCGTGCCGCCGCTGCTGTTCGTGTCGGGGTTCTGCGCCCTGGCCTACCAGGTGGTGTGGCTGCGCGACCTGCGGCTGGTGTTCGGCGCCTCGACGGCGGCCTCGGCGGCGGTGCTGGCGATCTTCATGGGTGGGCTGGGGGTGGGCAGCGCCCTGCTCGGGCGCCGGGGCGACCGCAGCGCCTCGCCGCTCGGCCTCTATGCCGGGCTGGAGGCGGGGATCGCGGTGGCGGCGGCGCTGTCGCCGCTGGCGCTCGCCGCGGTGGCCCGCCTCTACCTGGGGCTCGGCGGCAGCGCGCGGCTGGGCGAGGCCGGCGGCACGCTGGCGCGCCTCGCGCTCGCCGCCCTGGTGCTCGGCCTGCCGACGGTGCTGATGGGCGGCACCCTGCCGGCGGCGGTGCGGGCGGCGACCCCGGCCGACGACCGCGGCCGGCGCTGGGCGGGGTTGCTCTACGCCGCCAACGCCCTGGGCGCGGTGGCGGGGGCGACGGCCACCACCTTCCTGTTGCTCGAGCACCTCGGGCAGCGCCGCACCCTGTGGCTTGCCGCCTGCCTCAACGCCCTGGTGGCGGTGGCGGCGCGCGCCATCGCCCGCTCGCACGCCGCGACCGCCGCCCCGGCGGAGGCCGCCGCGTCCATCGCCCCTGCGGCGACCGCCGCGGGCCCCGCCGCGCCGCGCGGCCGGGTGCTCTCGGCGGCGGCCCGGGTGGGGTTCGTCTTCTTCCTCATGGAGCTGGTGTGGTACCGCATCCTGGCGCCGATCCTCGGCGGCTCGACCTACACCTTCGGCATCATCCTGGCGGTGGCGCTGCTGGGCATCGGCGCCGGCGGCCTGCTGTACGCCCGCGGCGGCCGGCGGCGGCCGACGCCGCAGCGCTTCGCCGCCACCTGCGCTCTCGAGGCGGTCGCCCTCGCCCTCCCCTTCGCCCTCGGCTTCCGGGTGGCGCTGCTGGCGCAGATGCTGCGCGGGCTGGCGGCGCTGGGGTTCGCCGGGCTGGCCGCCGGCTGGGCCCTGATCGCGGCGCTGGTGGTGCTGCCGGCGGCGCTGGTGGCGGGCTATCAGTTCCCGCTGCTGGTCGCCCTCGCCGGGGCCGGCCGCGAGCGCGTCGGACGCGACGTCGGGCTCACCTACGCCGCCAACACGGCGGGCGCCATCGCCGGCGCTCTCGCCGGCGGCTTCGGGCTGCTCCCCCTGCTCGGCGCCCCCGGCGCCTGGCGGCTGGCGGTGGTCGTCCTGGTGCTGCTGGCGCTGGTCACACTGGGGGTGGCGCGGCGCGGGCGGGGCGGCGAGCCGGGGCGGCGCTGGGCGCCGGCGGCCGCGGGGCTGGCGGTCGTCTCCCTGCTGCTGCTGCTGGCCCCCGGCCCCGATGCCTACTGGCGCCACGGCGAGATCGGCGCCGGGCGCGGCGAGCTCGCCGCCACCCCCAACGCGCTGCGCGAGCAGCGCTCGCTGCACCAGCGCAGCGTGGTGTGGCAGGTCGACGGCCGCGAGAGCAGCATCGCGCTCAAGGGCGGCAACGGCTACTCCTTCAGCGTCAACGGCAAGACCGACGGCCACGCGCGCATGGACGCGCCGACGCAGGTGATGAGCACGCTGGTGGGGGCGGCGCTGCACCCCGCCCCGCGCCGCGGCCTGGTGATCGGCCTGGGGACCGGCAGCAGCGCCGGCTGGCTGGCCGAGGTCGCGGGGATGGAGAGCGTCGAGGTGGTGGAGCTCGAGCCGGCGGTGCTGCGGGTGGCGGCGGCCTGCACGCCGGTCAACCGCGACGTGCTGCGCCACCCGCGGGTAACGGTGGTGCTCGGCGACGGCCGCGAGCGCCTGCTCGCCGGCGAGGGGCGCTACGACATCATCTTCTCCGAGCCCTCCAACCCCTACCGCGCCGGCATCGCCAGTCTCTTCACCCGCGAGCTGTACGCCGCCGCCGCCGAGCGCCTGGCTCCCGGTGGGCTGTTCCTGCAGTGGCTGCAGGCCTACGAGATCGACGCCGCCGCGGTGGCGACGGTGTACGCCACGCTCGGCGGCGTCTTCCCCCACGTCGAGACCTGGGCGGTGCACGCCGGCGACCTGCTGCTGGTCGCCGCCGCGGCGCCGCTCGAGCACGATCTCGGGCGATTGCGGCGGCGGCTCGCCGGCGAGCCGTTCGCCTCCGCCCTCGAATACACCTGGGGGGTCGGCGGCGTCGAGGGCTTCTACGCCGGCTACGTCGGCGGCCCGGCGTTGACCGCGGCGCTGGCCGCCGCCGCCCCGGCGCAGAATACCGACGACCGCACGGTGATCGAGTACGGCGTCGCCCGCAGCCTCGGCCGCGCCGGCGGGTTCGCCGTCGAGGAGCTGCGGCGGGCGGCGGTGGGCCTCGGCGCGCACCGCCCGCCGCTGTCCGGGACGCTCGACTGGCGGCGGGTCGACCTGCTGATCGGCGCCCGCGAGATGGCCTTTCGCGGCGGCGTGCCGGTGCCGCACGGCGAGGGTGCGACGCGTACGCTGGCGCTCGCCCGCCAGGCCTCCCTGGAGGGGGAGCTGGCGGCGGCGGCGCAGCTCTGGCGGCAGCTGCCGGCGGTGCCGCCGGCGGTGGTCGACCGGATCGCCGTGGCCGAGGCGCTGGCGGCGGTGGGCGACGAGGCGGTGCCGGAGCTGGCGGCGGCGCTGCGCCCGCGACACGCCGTCGAGGCGGACGCCGCGCTCGCCCGCTGGCACCTGGCGCGCGGGGAGCTCGCCAGCGCCGCCCGCAGCCTGGGCGACGCGCTGCGGGGGTATCGCCACGACCCCTGGCCCTGGCCCCCCCTGATGCAGCGCGCGCTGGCCCTGGTGCAGGAGGTGGCGCGGCGCGACCCGGCGCTGGCGGCGTCCCTCTACGACGCCCTCGCCGAGCCCTTCGCGGTGCGGATGTTCGACGACCTGCGCCTCGCCACCCGCGCCCTGCTGTCGCTGTCGCCCCCTCTCGCCGAGCGCTGCGCCGAGGCGTTCGCGCCCCTGGAGCGCTCCGTGCCCTGGGTCGAGCCGGTGCTGCGCGGGCGTCGCGACTGCTACCGCCGCGGCGGCTCCCCCCTCGCCGGGCGCGCCCAGCGCGACCTCGCTCGCTTCCTCGCCGCGCAGCCGGTGGCGCTGGACGAGCTGGTGCGCTGAGGACGGCCCCGGAGCCCCTTCCCTCCGGGCCTGGACCCGTGAGCGGAACCCCTCCCGGCCGCGGCGATCCTGCTACCGAAGGTTACAAAAGGCCTCTTCACCGGCTCGGCCACCGACCGCGAGGTTTCTCGTAAAGGGTTCTCGACATAGAGGTTGAAACATGTCCTTGGAGGCCGGCACGAGCGTTGCTTATTGTGCTGGCGCACTGTAGGAATCGGCTGATGGGGCGACGTAGGCGCGGCAGTGTGATACAGTTCACAGCGGCGAAGCCCGACAGCGTCCCGGCGAGCCTGCCGGGATCTACTCTGGAGCGCTTCCGTCCACGACTGCCCCGGGACGAGCCGGGCGGGCGCGGGCCGATAAGTCGCTGCATCGGGGAAACGAGGTTTCGTGGCGCGCGAACGACAGCGAATGACCTCTTGCACCGCGCCATGCCGCGGCGACCGCGGGCTGACCCTCGTCGAGCTCATCTTGGTCCTGGCGATCCTGTTGATCGCGGCGCTCCTGACCTGGCCGGCGCTGATCAACCAGATCTACCACGCCAAGGCGCGTGGGCGCGCCGAGGAGATGGCCCGCCACCTGCTGGTCGCCCGCCTCGAGGCGATGAAGCTCGGCCGGGCGGTGGTGGCGCGTCCCGACTACCTGCGCCAGAGCCTGTACGCGTTCGTCGACGACGACGAGGACCTGACCTTCGACCCGGGAGAGGACCTGCTGTGGGTGCTGAGCGGCGCCACCGCCGCGCACCGCGACCTGCTCCTCATGGGCCCCACCGGGGCGCCGGGGTCGGACGCCGACCCCGCGGGATCGGTGGACGGCTTCACCGCCGTCGGCGGCAGCCCGGCCAGGGCCGCGGTCTTCGAGGCGGACGGTTCGGTGCGCGACCCGGGGGCCTTCCGCATCGCCGACCGGCGGCAGCCGCGGAGGAACGCCTTCGAGATCCGCGTCGAGCCCCAGGCCACCGCCCGGGTCGAGGTGCGCAAGTACGTCTACGACGGCCCATCCGGCACCGGCTTCTACTCCGCGGGCGGAGGTACCTGGCAGTGGTACTGAAGGCGCCGAGGGCAGCGCCCGGCGCTAGGCGCCGACCGTCGCCGGCCCGCCGCCGGCAGTCTCGGCCAAGCGAGAGCGGGCTGTCGCTGGTCGAGGTGCTGATCGCCATGACCCTCCTGCTCTTCATCCTGGTCGGCATCCTCCCCCTGTTCACCCAATCGCTGGGCAACAACGCCCAGGGCAGGCAGCTGACCGAGGTCACCAACGAGGCCCGGCAGCACCTCGAAGCGCTGCTGCAGGCGCCGTTCGACGGCGACCGGCTGGCGGTCCCCGACGGCGACAGCGAGCTGTTGGCGGAAGACCTCTGGTCGGACGGCGAGCGGCGGTGGATCGCCTCCGCCGACTTCCCCGCGGGAGAGACCCCCCTCTACCGCCGGACCACCCGGGTCCGCCAGTTCGGCGTCGACGCGATCGGCGACGGCGACCTGGAGCTCGAGGACGGCGAGGCGCTGCCCGGAGGCACGCCGCCGGCGCGGGTCCACCTCAAGGAGATCGAGGTGCGGGTCGAGAGCGCCCCCGACGCGCCGTTCAGCCGGTTGATCAAGCGCAAGGTCGTCACCCTGCGCTCCCTGAGGAGCAGCTGATGGAGGAGAGGGCGCGAGCCGCGGGCCGGGGCGACGGGCAGGCCGGGTTCACCCTGCTCGAGCTGCTCATCGCCCTGACCCTGACGGTCGCGGTCGGCGTCCTCCTGCTCGAGGCCTTCCAGGCCAACGCGATCCTGGCGCGGTCGCAGCTGGCGGTCACCGAGCTCCAGCAGTCGCTGCGGGTGAGCCTGCGGGACGTGGCGCGCATGGTGCGCGGCACCGGGCGCGGCGGGCTGCCGCGGGCGGTCGCCCTGGAGGTCGCCCAGAACGTGCCCGCCGACACCGAGATCGCCGGCGAGGCGGTGGTCGAGGGGACCGACGTCCTCAGCCTCAGAGGGTCCTTCTCCTCCCCGATCTACCGCGTCGATGCCGCCGACCCGACGACGTTCGAGATCGACGGCGACACGGCGCAACTGGTGATCGACAGCACGACCCGGGCGGGGTACTCGCAACCGATCGACGCCCTCAGATCCCTGGTCGACGCCGACCTGGGAACCGTGCGGCCCGAGGCGATCCTGCTGGTCAGCCGGCAGAGCGACGACGTCTACGCGGTGGTCGAGCTGGCCGACCTCACGTTCAGCGAGGTGCCGCTGGTGGAGGGCAACGACGACGTCATGGTCGAGCGCGCGACGCTGACCCTCAACATCAGCGACTCCGCGGGCGAGCGCGCGGCGGCCTATCTCGGCCTGTCGGCGGGAGGTACCTTCCCCCCCGGCCTCACGCGGGTGCTCTACGTCAGCTTGATCGAGGAGTATCGCTACTTCGTTCGCGACGAGTACTCGGTCCTCGGCGACGCTTCGACCCCGCCTCGCCCCCGGCTCTCCCGCGTCCGCATGGTCCCGGGGACGGACACCTTCCACCCCTCCGCCGCGGGCTCGGTGGCGCTCGCCGACCACGTGCTCGACCTGCAGGTCGCGCTGGGAATCGACCTCGACGGGGACGGCGAGATCGACGAGGAGGACGCCGACGGCGTGCCGCTGGCGAGCGACGACGACGAGTGGCAGTTCAGCCACCCGGACGACGATCTCACCCTGGCCTGGGACAGCTCGCCGCTGCGGCTGCTGCGGCTGAGCCTTCTCGGCCAGACGCCGACCCCCCAGAGGCTCCACGTATCGGCGCCCATCGACGCCGTCGAGAACCACCCCTACGACGAGACCACCCCGACGACCGCGGGCGAGGTGCGGGCCCGCTCCCACCGACGCTGGCTGCTGCAGGGCGTCGTCGACCTGAGGAACCTGTGATGCCGGAATCGCGCCCCCACCCCGCCGCCTCCTCCACCAGCGCCCGTCCCGGCGAGCGGTCCAGCGCCGAATCCGGAATGGCCTACGTCATCGCCGTGGCGGTCCTCGCGGTGCTCACCATCCTCGGCGTCTCTCTGGTGCTCGTCACCCAGGCCGAGGTGGTCTCGGGCGGCCAGGAGCGGACCATGGAAAAGACCTTCTACGGAGCCGAAGCCGGCCTCCAGCTGTCGGTGGCCCGGGCCCTGGCCGAAGGCGACTTCAGCCCCTCGGTCCACGAGCGCGCCAGCACCGGGCTGGCCAGCGGCGAGCTGACCGAGATCCGCGACCGCGTCGAGACCTCGACCTTCATCTGCCAGGGCGAGATCCCCTGCGACCTGTGCGCCATCAACCAGGGCCGCTCCTTCGCCCG
>DATKEH010000431.1:0-5064 GCA_035546355.1 Thermoanaerobaculia bacterium | reverse complement strand
AGCGCCCGGCGAGCCGGCGGTGCTCGCCGTCGCCGCGACGGCCCCAGCCGCGGCCGCTGCGGCCGCCGGGGAGCAGGCGCTCGACGGGTTCCACTCGGTGGCCGAGATCACCTGGGAGCCGCAGGGCGAGGGTTTGCTGGTGATCATCAGCACCGACGGCTATCTGGCCCCGGACAGGTATCGCCACTACCGGCTCGAGGAGGAGCCGCCGCGGCAGGTCATCCAGCTGTTCGGCGCCACCCGGCGGTTCGACCGGCGAGTGCTGGCAGTCGACTCGCCGCTGCTGCGCCAGATCCGCGTCGGTTTCCACGCCGGCGCCGAGCGGAGCGAGCAGCGGGTGGTGCTGGACCTGGCGGACGCGGGGGTGGAGGTGGCGGCCATGGAGACCGACGGCACCTCGCTACGGGTGTCGCTGGCCCGCGCCGGGGAGTAGGCGCCGCGGCGCCGGGACGGGTCCCTTCAGAGGTTCCCCGTCACCTTCCAGTACACCTCTTCGTAGATCCTCCCCTGGCGCTCCCAGGAGAAGTCCCGGGCCATGCCGCGCAACATCAGGCGGCGCCAGGCAGCCGGGTCCTGGCGGAAGGTGCGCAGGGCGAGGCGGGCGGCCCACCGCAGGCCCGCGGGCGTGAAGTGCTCGAACAGGAAGCCGGTGCCGCGGTCCGAGGCCGGGTCGAACGGCTCCACGGTGTCGGCGAGACCGCCGGTGGCGCGGACCACCGGGACGGTGCCGTAGCGCAGGCTGTACATCTGGTTCAGGCCGCACGGCTCGTAGCGCGAGGGCATCAGGAAGAGATCGGCCCCCGCCTCGATCAGATGGGCCAGGGCATCGTCGTAGCCGCGGCGGTACGCGGCGCGCCCCGGGAAGGCGCGGGCCAGCCAGCCGAACAGCTCTTCGTACCGCCGCTCCCCGCTGCCCAGTACCGCCAGCCGCGCGCCGTGATGCTCGACCAGCTCGGGCAGGGTATCGAGGCACAGGTCGAAGCCCTTCTGCCAGACCAGCCGCGAGACGATGCCGATGAGCGGCGCATCGAGCTCGCCGTCCAGCCCGAGAGCGTGGTGCAGGGCCATCTTGTCGCCCGACTTGCCGGCGAGATCGCTGGCCGAGTAGTGGAACGGGATGTAGCGGTCGTTCTCCGGGGACCACTCTGCGTAGTCGACGCCGTTGACGATCCCCACCAGGGAGTCGCGCCGCTGCCGCAGCAGGGGATCGAGTCCCATTCCCTGCTCCGGAGTCTGGATCTCGCGGGCGTAGGTGCGGCTCACCGTCGTCAGCCCGTCGGCGTAGAGGAGCCCGGTCTTGAGAAAGCTCACGCGCCCCGCCCGGAGGTCGTCCTGGAAGAGGAGGTGGCGCTCGCCGCCGAGGCCGAGGTCGTCCAGCACCTGGTCGGAGAACTCCCCCTGGTATCCGAGGTTGTGCAGGGTGAGCACCGTGCGGGTGCTCTGGAACAGGCGGTCCCACCCGTAGAGGCTCTTCAGATACAGGGGGACCAGCGCGGTGTGCCAGTCGTGGCAGTGGAAGACGTCGGGCGAGAACCGCAGGCGCTGGCAGCATTCGATGGCGGCTCGGCCGAGGAAGGCGAAGCGCAGGTGCTCGTCCCACTCTCCCGTGTAGAGGCCCTCGCGACCGTAGAGCTGCGGGCAGTGGAGGAGGTATACCTCGAGATCGCTTCGCGGCAAGGTCGTCGCGTAGACCGAGAACCGCAGCGGCCAGCGGCCCATGGCGAGTGGCACGTCCTGGAGGGAGTCCACCGCGCGCAACTCCCGACCGGCGGTCTGCAGGCTCGCGTACAGGGGCAGGAAGGCGCGGACCTGATGCCCCTGGCGGTGGAGGTGGGCGGCGAGCGCCCCCGCCACGTCGGCCAGCCCGCCGCTCTTGGCCAGCGGCGCCAGCTCCGACGTCGCCGTCGCTACCCGCAGCCGCCGCAGGGGAGCCATCACGAACGCAGGGGGAGAGGGGGCGAGGGCCGTCCCGGCATCAGATCACCGTCCCCGGCGGGATCTCCGCATCCCGCGGGATGACGATGATGCCGTCGCGGATGGAGTAGTTGTCCTCCTCGGCGTACTCGCGGCCGCCGGCGTTGACCAGCTGCGCACCGTCGCCGATGCGGGCGTCGAGGTCGATGATCGCCTTGCGCACCACGCAGTTGCGGCCGACGCCGAGCGGCAGTCCCGGGCGGCGGCCGGCCACCTCGAAGTGGCTGGCCCCCATGACCACGCTGTCCTCGATCACCGAGCCTTCGTGGACCTGGGCGCGGATGCCGACGATCGAACGGCGGATGGAGCTGCCGGCGATGACGCTGCCCTCGCAGAGGATGGCCTGCTCGACCTCGCAGCGCTCGATCTTGGTGCCGGGCAGAAACCGCGGGTGGGTGTAGATCGGGCGGTCGGGGCTGTAGAGGTCGAGAGGCGGCAGCGGCCGGGTGAGCTCGAGATTGGCTTCGTGGAAGCTCGGGATGGTGCCGATGTCCTGCCAGTAGCCGGTGTGACCGTAGGCGTAGACCGCGTGGCTGGAGATGGCCGCGGGGATGATCTGGTGGCCGAAGTCGGCGTCGTCGCAGCCGTTGAGGAGCTCGGCCAGGACCTGGCTGCGAAAGGCGTATATCCCCATGCTGGCCAGCAGCGACCCCGCCGGCGCCTCGAAGCCGAGGGCCGCCAGCTGCCCCGCCTCGAGCGCCAGCTTGTCGTGCACGTGCGGGTCGTTGGGTTTCTCCACGAACTCGAGGATCCGCCCCTCGCCGTCCACCCGCATGATGCCGAACGCCCCCGCCTGCTCCCGCGGCACCGGCTTGACCGCCACCGTCAGGTCGGCGCGCTCGCGGCGGTGCTTCTCGAAAAACGCCTGCAGGTTCATCAGGTAGAGCTGGTCGCCCGACAGGATGAGGATGTCGGAGGGGCGGAAGTCCAGGAGGCGCTCGAGGTTGCGACGCACCGCGTCGGCCGTGCCCTGATACCAGTCCCGGTGCGTCACCGTCTGCTCGGCGGCGAGGATGTTGACGAAGCCGCCCGAAAACACGTCGAAGCGGTAGGTCTGCGCGATGTGCCGGTGCAGGCTGGCGCTGTTGAACTGCGTCAGCACGTAGATGCGGTCGATACCGGCGTGCAGGCTGTTGCTGATCGGGATGTCGATCAGCCGGAAGCGGCCGCCCACCGGCACCGCCGGCTTGGCGCGGTGGCGGGTGAGGGGCCACAGGCGGGTGCCGGCGCCGCCACCGAGGACGGCGGTGACGGCGTCCCTCACGGCCGGTCCCGGCTGACGGCGGCGCGCCCCATGCGAGGGTAGCTTATCGAATGTGACGGCGGCGGGAGCATCGCCGTAAGATCGGCGCCTCCCATGCCCGACGTCCAGTTCGTCGTCCCCTACTCGCTGCCGATCTCACTGCGCTTCCTGCGCGGGGTAGCGGCGCTGCCCGCGGTGCGCCTCGGCGTCATCGGCGGCGAGCCGCTGGAGCGGCTGCCCGACGACGTGCGCCGGCGGCTGGCCGGGCACTGGCGGGTGCGGGACCCGCTCGATCCGCGGCAGCTGCTCGAGGCCTCGCGCGGCCTGTCGCGGCAGATGGCGGGAGCCCCTCCCGACCGCCTGCTGGGCGTGCTCGAGCAGCTCCAGGAGCCGCTGGCCGTGGTGCGCGAGGAGCTGGGTATCCCCGGCATGGGCCGCGAGACGGCGCGCAACTTCCGCGACAAGGCGTGGATGAAGACCCTGCTGCGCCGAGCGGGCCTGCCGTGCGCGCGCCACTGCCTGGCCGAGAGCGCCGAGGGGGCCCGCGCCTTTGCCGCCGCCACGGGGTTCCCGCTGGTGGTCAAGCCGCCGGCCGGCGCCGGCGCCCAGGCCACCTTCCGGGTCGACGACCCGGAGCAGCTCGAAGCGGCGCTGGCCGCGCACCGGCCCAGCCCCGGGCAGCCGTGGCTGTTCGAGGAGTTCGTGCTGGGAGACGAGCACTCCTTCGACACCCTGTCGATCGACGGCCGCGCGGTGTGGCACTCGCTGACCCACTACCTGCCGACGCCTCTCGAGGTCCTGCGCAACCCCTGGATCCAGTGGTGCGTCCTGCTGCCGCGGGAGGTCGATGCGCCGCTCTACGACGACATCCGCACCGCGGCGTTCCGCACCCTGGAGGTGCTGGGGATGGGGACCGGCATGTCCCACCTGGAGTGGTTCCGCCGCCGCGACGGCTCGATTGCCATCTCCGAGGTCGCGGCGCGCCCCCCGGGGGCGCAGATCACCACGCTGATGGCCCTGGCGCACGAGCTCGACATCTATCGCGCCTGGGCGCGGCTGATGGTGCACGGAGAGCTCGACCTGCCGCAGCGGCGGTACGCGGCGGGCGCGGCCTTCCTGCGCGGCCAGGGGCAGGGTCGGGTCAAGGCGGTGCACGGCCTCGAGGAGGCGCAGCGGGGAGTGGCCGGCCTGGTGGTCGACGTCCAGCTGCCTCGCCCGGGCCAGCCGCGGTCGGCCAGCTACGAGGGCGAGGGGTACGTGGTCCTGCGGCACCCCGACACCGCGGTGGTGAGGCGGGCGCTCCACCACCTGGTGAGCACGATCCGCGTGGAAGTGGAGTAGGAGCGGAGGTAGGCGACCATGGACGTCCTCTTCTTCTCCCCCGGCTACCCGGCCGAGATGCCCTACTTCGTGCGTGGCCTGGCCGAGGTCGGGGTCCGCGTCTGGGGGATGGGAGACCAGCCCGCCGCGGCGCTTCCGGAAGTCGCGCGGTGGGCCCTCAGCGGACACTTGCAGGTACCGCACCTGTGGGACGAGGCCGCCCTGTTGCAGGAGCTGCGACGCTGGCGCGGCCCCCGCTCCCTCGACCGCATCGAATGCCTGTGGGAGCCGGGAATGCTGCTCGCCGGCCGGTTGCGGGAGGCGATGGGGCTGCCCGGGATGACCGCCGCCGAGACGCTGCCGTTCCGCGACAAGGGGCGGATGAAGGAAGTGCTCGACCGGGCCGGTGTACGGACGCCGCGGCACCGCCGGGCGCGGACGGCGCGTGAGGTCCTGGAGGCAGCCGAAGAGGTCGGCTACCCGGTGTGCGTCAAGCCGATCGCCGGCGCCGGCTCGGCCGACACCCA
>DATKEH010000430.1:0-21866 GCA_035546355.1 Thermoanaerobaculia bacterium | reverse complement strand
GGGCGGTACGAGAACCGCAACCTCGAGATCGCCGCCATCAGCCGCGGCATGAAGCAGCTCGCCAAGGAGCTCGACATCCCGGTGATCGCCCTGTCGCAGCTGTCGCGGCAGCCCGAGCGGCGCAGCGGCGACCACCGCCCGCAGCTGGCCGACCTGCGCGAGTCGGGCAGCCTCGAGCAGGACGCCGACCTCGTCGCCTTCATCTACCGCGACGAGATCTACCACCCCGACGACCCCGGCAAACGCGGCCTGGCCGAGCTGATCGTGGCCAAGCACCGCAACGGCGAGACCGGCACGGTCGAGCTCGCCTTCCTCGGCGAGACGACGAGCTTCCGCAACCTCGCCCGCGATCGGCCGCCCGGGCCCTTCTGATGGCTGCCGTTCACCCCGACGGCCTCCGCCCCAGCTGGGTGGAGGTCGACCTCGGCGCGCTGCGCCACAACCTGACGCTGCTGCGGGGCCGCGCGCCGGCGGCGAAGCTGCTGGCGGTGGTCAAGGCCGACGCCTACGGCCACGGCGCCGCCGAGGTGTCGCGGGCGCTGGCCGCCGCCGGCGCCGACTGGCTCGGCGTGGCGATGGTGGAGGAGGGGGTGGCGCTGCGCGTGGCCGGGCTCGAGCCGCCCATCCTGGTGCTCGGCCTGTTGGGGGCCGGGCAGGTGGAGGCGGCGCGCGGCCACCGGCTGACACCGGCGGTGGGGAGCCTGGAGCAGCTGCGGCTGTGGGAGGAGTCCCGCCTCGACGGCCCGCCGCAACCGCTCCACCTCAAGGTGGACACCGGCATGGGGCGCCTGGGGATCCCCGGCGACGCTCTCGGCGAGGCCCTCGAACGCGTGCGGCGGGCGCCGCACCTCGAGCTCGCCGGGGTGATGTCGCACCTCGCCGCCGCCGACGAGGTGGAGCACCCCGCCAACCGCGAGCAGCGGGAGCGGTTCGCGGCGGCGCTCGACCTCCTCCTGCCGGCGGAGCGGGCGAGCGTCGTCGCCCACCTCGCCAACAGCGCCGGCGCGCTGCACCACCCCGCCGCCCGCCACGGCATGGTGCGCTGCGGCCTGGCGCTCTACGGCTACGACCCCGCCGGGCGGGAGCGCGACCTGCGGCCGGTGATGGCGGTACGCTGCCGCGTCTCGCTGCTGCGCCAGGTGGCTGCCGGCAGCGGCGTCGGCTACAACTTCCGCTGGCGCGCGGCCCGTCCCAGCCGCATCGGCGTGCTGCCGCTCGGCTACGCCGACGGCTACCCCTGGCGCCTGCACGGCCGGGGCGAAGCGCTGGCCCGCGGCCGGCGGGTAGCGCTGGTGGGCGCGGTGTCGATGGACGCGATCACCGTCGACTTGACCGACAGCGAGGCCGGGCCGGGGGACGAGCTGACGTTGCTGGGGGCGCAGGGCGAGGAGGCGATCGCGGCCGACGAGTTGGCGGCGGCGGCCGGCACCATCACCTACGAGATCCTCACCGGCTTCGGGCTGCGCCTCCCCCGGTTCTACCAGCAGGGGGGAGAGACGGTGGCGGTCGCCAGCCACCATCCCGCCGCATGACCGCCGCGCTGTGGAGCCCGCTGGAACGCTTCTTCCTCGAAGTGGGGCGCTTCTTCCAGCTCTTCGCCAGGGTGCTGGCGTGGACGGTGCGGCCGCCCTACGACCTGCGCGAGCTGGCGCGCCAGATGGTGCGGGTGGGCGTCGAGTCGACGCCGGTGATCGGCCTGACCGCCCTGTTCACCGGCATGGTGATGGCGTTGCAGACCTTCAGCACGTTGAAGCGCTTCAACGCCGAGGCCTTCGTCGGCTCGCTGGTGGCGCTGTCGATGGTGCGCGAGCTGTCCTGCGTGCTGGCGGGGCTGGTGCTGGCCGGGCGCAGCGGCTCGGCGATGGGGGCCGAGCTCGGCACCATGCGGGTGACCGAGCAGATCGACGCTCTGGAGGTCCTGGCCACCGACCCGGTGCACTACCTGATCGTGCCGCGGGTGTGGGCGACGACCATCATGCTGCCGCTGCTGGTGGGGCTTGCCGACGCCATCGGCATCACCGGCGGGTATCTGGTGGCGGTGGTGCTGATGGGAGCCAACCCCGTGACCTACGTCGACAACACCTTCCAGTACATGGATTACTGGGACATCAGCTCGGGATTGATCAAGGCCGCGGTGTTCGGCCTGCTGATCGCCCTGATCGGCTGCCAGCAGGGCTTCTACACCCGCGGCGGCGCCGAGGGGGTGGGGCGGGCCACCACCCGCTCGGTGGTCTTCGCCAGCATGGCGATCCTGATCTCCGACTTCTTCCTCACCAAGCTTCTCTACCGCTGATGACCGAAGTCGCCATCCGCCTGGTCGGCGTGCACAAGGGGTTCGCCGGCAAGACCGTGCTCGACGGCGTGGACCTCGAAGTGCTCGCCGGCGAGTCGCTGGTCGTCATCGGCGGCTCGGGCACCGGCAAGAGCGTCCTGCTCAAGCACATGGTCGGCCTGCTGCAGCCCGACCGGGGGCGGGTCGAGGTCGACGGGGTGGACCTCGCGACCCTCGGCAACCGCGACATCACCCGCTTCCGCCGCCGCTTCGGCATGGCCTTCCAGGAGGGGGCGCTGTTCGACTCGATGACGGTGTGGGAGAACATCGCCTTTCCGCTGAGGCGGGCCAAGCGCCCGCGCGCGGAGGTCGAGCGGCGCGTCGCCGAGTGCCTCGACCTGGTCCACCTCGAAGGGGCGGAGCGGAAGATGCCGGCCGAGCTGTCGGGGGGGATGCGGCGCCGGGTGGGCTTCGCCCGCGCCATCGCGCTGGAGCCGGAGATCCTGCTGCTCGACGAGCCCACCACCGGCCTCGACCCGGTGATCGCCGCGGTGATCGACGAGCTGATCCTCGAGTTGCAGCGCAGGTTGCAAGCGACCACCGTGACCATCACCCACGACATGGCGAGCGCCTTTCGCATCGCCGACCGCATCGGTATGCTCCACGGCGGCGAGATCATCGCCCTGGCGCCGCCGGCGGACTTCCGGCAGCTCGCCGATCCGCGGGTGCAACAGTTCCTGCGCCGCGATCCCCAAGGACCGCTGACCGCCGACCAGGAGCCGCCGTCGGAGTCGGCAGCGGACGGCCGCGGGCCTTCCCGTGAAGGGGTCGCCGGCGCTCCCCTGCAACGCTGAGCCCTTCCACCCCCAGAGAGACGCCATGGCCAACGCCGTCAAAGTCGGGATCTTCATGACCATCGCCCTGGTGGTGGTGGGCTACATCATCCTCAAGGCGGAGGACATCCGCCTCTTCCGGCCGGAGGGGAAGCGGATCTACGCGGTTTTCCCCACCGTCGCCGGGCTCGACGAGCGCTCGCCGGTGCGAGTGGCGGGGGTGCGGGTGGGGCTGGTCGACACCATCTCTCTCGAGGGCCGCCGGGCGGTGGCGACGCTGCTGCTGGACGAGCCGCTGGGGCTGACCGAGGGCACCTACGCGATGGTCACCAACCTCGGCCTGCTGGGCGACAAGTACGTCGAGCTGGTGCCGGGCCCCGAGGGCGCCGCGCCGCTACCGGAAGGGGCCACCATCCCGGGGCGGGCGCCGGCCAGCATCGACCAGGTGATGGCCTCGGTGTCGCAGCTCGGCGACTCGCTGCGCGCGGTCACCGGCCAGCTCTCCGGGGAGCTCGAGGTCGAGGGGCCGCTGGGCCGGCTGGTGGTGAGCCTGGAGCAGACCAGCGGCGACCTCCGGGACCTGGTCGCCGCCAACCGCGCCCAGGTGGACGCCACGGTGGACAACTTCCACCAGGTCAGCGCCACCCTGGCTCGCGAGCTGCCGCGGATCAGCGAGCAGCTCGGCGGCCTGCTCGGCGAGGTGCGGGCGGTGGTGGCGGAGAACCGCGGCGCCCTCGGCCGCAGCCTGGAGAACGTCGAGCAGCTGACGACGACGCTGCAGGGGGGAGTGGAGGACCTCAACCAGGTCGCCGCCCGGCTGGCGCGCGGGGAGGGTACCCTCGGCAAGCTCCTCACCAGCGACGAGGCGCACGAGGAGCTGGTCACCGCCCTGCAGAGCGTCGAGGGGGGCGTCGACGCCCTCACCACCTCCCTGCGCAAGATCAGCGACATCGAGCTCTACCTCTCCATGGAAGGGACCTATCTCGAGGGGGTGGAGGAGAGCCGGGGGGCCTTCGAGATCGAGGTCGACCCGCAGTCGGGCCGGCGGTATCGCGTCGGCGTCGTCGACAGCCCGCAGGGGAAGGACCGCAGCAAGACGCAGACGATCACCACCACCCATGCCGACGGCAGCACCACCACCGAGGTGATCCAGACCAACACGGTAGAGGACGACACCACCCTCACCGCCCTGTTCGGCCTTCCGGCCGGCGATCGCTTCCGGCTGTGGACCGGGATGATCGAGTCGAGCTTCGGCGTCGAGGTGCAGTACCTGCCGGGGGAGCGGTGGTGGCTCGGCGCCGAGGCCTTCGACTTCGACCGCCCGCAGGACCTCGACGCCCACCTGCGGTTCACTGCCGGCTGGCGGCTCCACCCCAACGTCTACCTGCTCGGTGGCGTCGACGACCCTCTGACCGACGAGCTCCGCAGCCTCTTCCTCGGCGCCGGCCTCCGCTGGCGCGACGACGATCTGAAGTACCTGCTGGGGTCGATCCCGCGGTTCTAGGATGAAGTCCCGCTTCGTCTGCCAGGGCTGCGGTCACGCCACCGCGCGCTGGCTCGGCCGCTGCCCGGCGTGCGACGGCTGGGATACCTTCGTCGAGGAGGCGGTGCGGGTGAAGCCCGGCGGCAAGGGAAGGGCGGCCGCCGCCGCCACCGAGGTCACGCCGCTGGCGACCGTCGACGACGAAGGCGTCCTGCGCTTCGCCAGCGGGCTGCCGCTGCTCGACCGGGTGCTGGGCGGTGGCGTGGTGGCCGGCTCGGCGGTGCTGCTGGCCGGCGAGCCGGGGATCGGCAAGTCGACCCTCCTGCTGGCGGTGGCCGAGGCGGTGGCGGCGGGGGGGCGGCGCACGCTCTACGTCAGCGCCGAGGAGTCGCCGCGCCAGCTCCGGCTGCGCGCCCAGCGGCTCGGCTGCGGCCACCCCGAGCTGCTGGTGGCAGGCGAGACGCAGGTCGAGTCGGTGCTGGCGGCGGTCGAGGAGCACGCGCCGGCGGCGCTGTTCGTCGACTCCATCCAGGCGGTGCGCAGCGGCGACCTCGACAGCCTTCCGGGCTCGGTGGGGCAGGTGCGCGCCTGCGCCGAGGTGCTGGTCGAGCAGGCCAAGCGCCGCCACTGCTCGCTGTTCCTCGTCGGCCACGTCACCAAGGAGGGCAGCATCGCCGGCCCCAAGTCCCTCGAGCACCTGGTCGACACGGTCCTCACCTTCGAGGGGGAGGGCACCGCCGGCCACCGGTTGCTGCGGGCCGCCAAGAACCGCTTCGGCCCCACCGGGGAGGTGGCGCTGTACGAGATGCGGGACGACGGCCTGGTGGGGGTCAGCGACCCGTCGCGGGTGCTGCTCGCCCGCCGCCGGCCGGAAGCGCCGGGCTCGGCGGTCGCCGCCACGCTGCACGGCTCCCGCCCCGTGCTCGTCGAGGTGCAGGCGCTGGTGCACGCGAGCGGCGTCCCCAGCCCCCGCCGTACCAGCCTCGGCCTGGACGGCAACCGCGTGGCCCTGCTGGTGGCGGTGCTGGAGCGCTTCGGCGGCGCCTCGTTCGCCGATCGCGACCTCTACCTCAACGTCGTCGGCGGCCTGTCGGTGCGCGAGCCGGCGGTGGATCTGGCGGTGGCCGCGGCGCTGCTCTCGGCGCTCTCCGAACGCCCGGTACCGCGAGAGGCCGCCTTCTTCGGCGAGATTGGATTGCTGGGCGAGCTGCGGCCGGTGGGGCAGGCGGAGGCGCGGCTGCGGGAGATCGCCACCCTGGGTTTTCGCATCGCCTACGTGCCGCGGCTCGAAGGCCTCCCGGCGCCGCCGGGGCTGCGCCGGGTCGAGCTCGAGCACGTCGGCGAGTTGGCGGCCGCTCTCGGCGGTGCGTAGCGGCGGGCCTGCGCGCCGGTCGTAGGGGCGGGACTCCGTCCCCGCCCGGGCCGGCGCTGAGGCCGGCCCCTACGGCCATCGAGGGGTCACTTCCGGTCGTAGGGGCGGGGCTCCGTCCCCGCCCGGGCCGGCGCGGAGGCCGGCCCCTACTACAGATCCGGCTCGCGGCCGGTGATCCGCCGGAAGGCCTCGACGTAGCGCTGCAGCGTCCCCTCCACCACCTCCGGGGGCAGCTCCGGCGGCGGCGACTCGTGGTCCCATCCCGTCTCGTCGAGCCAGTTGCGGACGTACTGTTTGTCGAAGGAGGCGGGCTCTTCGCCGGGACGCCAGGCGTCGCCGTCCCAGTAGCGGGAGGAGTCGGGAGTGAGCACCTCGTCGATCAGCAGCAGCTCGCCGGCGAGCTCGCCGAACTCGAGCTTGGTGTCGGCCAGCAGCAGCCCGCGCGTCGCCGCGTGGGCGGCGCCGCGCCGGTAGACCTCCAGCGTCAGGCGGCGCAGGGTCGCCGTGCGCCGTGCCCCCACCGCCGCCGCCATCACCGCCTCGCTGACGTTGACGTCGTGGCCGCTCTCCTCCTTGGTGGCGGGGGTGAAGATCGGCTCGGGGAGCCGGCTGGCGCGCTGCAGGCCCGGTGGCAGGGCGATGCCGCAGGCCGCGCCGCCATCGCGATACTCGCGGAAGGCGCTGCCCGCCAGGTAGCCGCGGGCGACGCACTCGAAGGGGACCACCCGGGTCTTGCGCACCAGCACCGCGCGACCGCGAAGCACCCCGGCGTGAGGCCGCAGGGCGGCCGGGAAATCATCGGGCTCGGTGGCCAGGAGGTGGTTGGGGGCCAGGTCCGCCAGCTCGCCGAACCAGAAGTTGGAGAGCTGGTTCAGTACCTTGCCCTTGCCCGGGATGGCCGGGTGCAGCACGTGGTCGTAGGCGGAGATGCGGTCGCACGCCACCAGCAGCAGCGCCTCGCCGAGGTCGTAGAGGTCGCGGACCTTGCCGCGCCTGGGGGGGGGCAGGCCCGGCAGCTCCGTCTGCCACACCCCCTCGCGGCCCAGCTGCGTCGCACGACTCATGGGGCTGAGCTCATGCCTGGATCGCCTCTCCGAGACCCGCCGCATAGACCCGCTCGAGGGCCTGCATGAGCCCCTCGTCGCGCAGGCCCTGCACCGCGGCGCCGTCGAAGTGGGCGCCATCGACAACCTCGTAGACCGGCACCGGATCGAGCCCCTTGAGCCCCGCCATGCCGAGCTTGCGCAACCCCACCCAGCTCTTGCTGTCACCGATCTCCAGGGGTACGGCGACGTAGGTCCGCCCCTCCTCGCGAACCAGGTAGAGCGACCGCGGCGGCCTCTCCTGGGCGTAGTGCTCGATGAACCGCTCGGTGGCGACGATGCCCTCGTTCACCAGCTTGCCGTTGCGGTTGACGTAGGCGAAGAAGGGGCGGGACTCCTCCTGCTTGTCGACGACGTCGCTGGCGGTGTCCGAGAGGGGGGCGAAGAAGCGGTGCACCGACAGCTCGGGATAGCCGAGGTTGAGCAGCAGGATCTTGATCTCCTCGATCTCGCGCATCGCCTTGCCGGTGGTCAGCCGCGACAGCTCCACCACTCCGTGGCCGAAGAACTCGTAGCGCTCGGTCTCTCCCGGTCCCGCCGGATCGATGGGCAGCAGCCGGTAGGTGCCAAAGTTCAGCGCGATCCGCAGGCCGCGGTCGAAGGGGAAGCCCTCCTCGAGCGCCTGGCGGTAGGCGCGCTGCACCTGGATGGCGATCGGCAGCATCCGCGGCGCTTCGCGCGAGGAGTAGAAAGCGCCGTCGCCGAGGTACTTCTCGAGCTTGAGACGGTTGCTGCCCGCCAGGCGGTTGATGCGCCGCTGGAAGCGGAACATCTGGCGGAACGAGCGGTCCTGGTCCACCTTGCCCGAGCGCCGCAGCAGGGACACCGTGTGGGAGAAGTCGGTGATGTCGTAGATCATGCCGTAGCGGTCGACCTGCGGGTCGATCACCCACGGCTGCATGAAATCGAGCGGCCGCGTCGCCGGCGAGACCTCCACCAGCGACGGCCCCGCCCAGGTGCGGTTGAGGCTGCGCTCCTGGAAGGCCAGGCGCCCGTCGGCCGCCTGCTGCAGCGGCACGATGAGCCGGCGCAGGGACTGGAAGAGCTCGAACTCCTTGAGCTTGAGCAGCAGCCGCTCCCAGACGTCGACCTGGTCGGGGCGCAGCAGCCCCTCCTGGTCGTAACCCGGCAGCGCGGCGAGCAGGGTCAGGTAGCCCGGGCGCCTGAGCAGGTCCCTGGGGTCCCCGTCGGGGTCGGCGTCGAGCAGGTGGCGGATCGTCACCCGCAGCTGCGGGTCCCGTTGCAGCCTCGCGGCATGCCAGTCGAGGGCCTTGGCGAGACGGTATCGCAGGTCGCGGCCGTCGATCTTCAGGTAGCTGTCGAAATAGTGGGACAGCTCGCCGAGGTCCGGGCTGATGTGGTCCTCGGTGAGCACCAGCACGTTGTCGCGCATCCGCGAGAGCACCGCTGGAAAGATCTCCGGTTCGAGCTCCTCGGTGTCGCCGGCCAGCCGATGCACCGCGTCGTAGGTCAGCGACAACACCCGGTCCAGGTACTTGTGGAAGACCTTGTACTTGAGCTCCCCGCCCTGCTTCTTGCCCAGGTGGAGATCGTGGCGGACGATGCGCCGCGGCGAATCCTTGAACAGCCGGGCCACGTCCAGGGAGTGGTAGAGCCAGAAGATGTCCGGGAAGTTGCGGCCGTAGCTCGAGGTGGTGACGTTGTCGGTGGCGCGCGAGAAAAGCGACCGGTAACCCTCCCATGCCGCCTGATGCGCCGCCGCGTCATGGCTCTGACGACGCAGGATGCGGACCTGCACCTCCTCCTCCGCTCGCACGTAGGTGGCGAGGGCCTCCTTGAGCGCCTTGAGGTCCCGGGAGACGAGGATCGGAAAGCCGAGCAGCGGCGTGGCGCTCTCGTCGGTGAGGAAGATCTTCTGCGGCATCGGCAGGCTCGGCGCCACCTCCGGCATCAGCCGGTAGATCTCCTCGGCATCGGGGCGCAGGAAGCTCAACGGCCCGCGCAGGGCGCGCGACAGTGCGGCCAGGGTGGTCAGCGGCTCGCTCATGGCGCGGGCCCCGAGACCCCGGCGGTCGTCGCCGGGGGGAATCTCGCCGGCCCCGCCGTCGCGCGACGGTGCGGCAGGAGGTCGTCACCCATCCGCTTCACCTCGATAGCGAAGAACCCGTATCTCCGCCTTATAACATAATGGCGGCCCCGCCGGCTGCCGTTCTCCGGCATCGGCCCCGTCTCGGGAGGATTGCGATGGGCATGGTGACGATCTCGCTGGCGCCGCTCGACCGGCCCACCGGCGACCTGCTGCTGCTCGGCTGTTTCGCCGGCGAGGAGCCGCCCATGGCGCTGCTGCCGGACGGGGTTCGCGCCGTGGTCCAGGAGCTGGTGAGGGGGGGCGGCTGGCACGGGCGCGAGGGGCAGCACTGCGAGGCGACGATGGAACGCGAGGAGCTGCCGCGGGTGGCGCTCGAGGGCCTCGGCAAACGGGACGAGCTCGACCTCGGCAGGCTGCAGAGCTGGCTCGCCAAGGCGGTCGCCCAGGCGGCCCGCGACGAGGCGCAGCGGGTGGTGCTGGCGCTGCCCGAGCACGAGCTGACCCGCGGCGCGGCGGCGACCGGACGCATCATCCGCTGGCTGGCCCTGGCGCAGTACCGCTTCGACAGGTTCCGCGAGCGGGACGAGGACCAGCGCGAGGTCCGCGAGGTGGAGCTGCTGCTGCCCGACCGGGGGGCCGAGGTCGCTCGCGAGATGGCCGCCGCACAGGAGGTGGCCGCCGGCATCGCCTTCGCCCGCGACCTCGCCAACACGCCGCCGAACGTGGCGACTCCCGAATGGATGTCGGACCAGGCCGAGCTGCTGGCCGCAGAGCTGGGGGCCGAGTGCGAGGTGCTGGCCACCGAGGACCTGGAGCGCGAGAGGATGGGGGGCGTGCTGGCGGTCGGGGCGGGCTCCGAGAACCCTCCCCGGATGGTGCGCCTCTCCTGGCGCGGTGGCGACGGTCCGCACGTGACCCTGGTGGGCAAGGGGGTCACCTTCGACACCGGGGGCATCTCCATCAAGCCGTCCAAGGACATGGACGAGATGAAGTATGACAAGTGCGGCGCCTGCACCGTGCTCGGGCTGCTGCGGGCGGCGGCGAAGCTGCGGCTGCCGCTGCGACTGGAGGTGTTCCTGCCGCTGGTCGAGAACATGCCCGACGGCCGCTCGTACCGCCCCGGCGACATCGTGCGCTGCCGCAACGGCAAGACCGTGGAGGTGCTGAACACCGATGCCGAAGGACGGATGATCCTCGCCGACGCGATGGCCTGGGCAGCCGAGAGCGCGCCGGACTACCTGCTGGAGCTGTCGACCCTGACCGGCGCCTGCGTGGTGGCGCTGGGGCAGAACGGCGCCGGCCTCTACACCCCCAGCGACGCGCTGGCCGGGGACCTCGCCGACGCCGCCGAGCGCGCCGGTGAGCGGCTCTGGCGCATGCCGCTGTGGCCGGAGTTCAAGGAGTCCATGAAGGGGACCCACGCCGATCTGCGCAACGTCGCCGGCCGCTGGGGCGGCGCCAACGCCGCCGCCGCCTTCCTCTCCCACTTCGTCGGCGACGTCGCGCGGTGGGCGCACCTCGACATCGCCGGCCCGGCGTACGTGGGCAGCGACGGCGAGGGGAGCAAGGGGGCCACCGGCTACGGCGTCGCGCTCGGCGTCGACTGGCTGCGCCGGCTGGCGCCCGCGTTCTGAGCCCGGCGAGCCGCAACCGTGCCGCCGCTGCTCGAGGTCGAGGATCTGTCGATCGCCTTCCCCGGCGCCCAGGGGGAAGTGTCGGTGGTTCGCGGCGTGTCGCTCGCCATCGACCGCGGCGAGGTGCTGGGCCTGGTGGGGGAGTCGGGCGCCGGCAAGACGCTCACCGCGCTGGCGATGCTGCGCCTGGTGCCGCCACCGGGGAGGATCACCGGCGGCAGCGTGCGGCTCGCAGGGGAGGAGCTGCTGAGCCTCCCGGAGCCCGCCATGCGGCGGGTACGCGGCCGCCGTATCGCGATGGTGTTCCAGGATCCGGCCGCCGCCCTCGATCCGGTGCGGTCGGTGGGCGCCCAGCTGAGCGAGACGATCCGCGCCCACCGCCGCGTCTCGCGGGCGGCGGCGCGCGACGAGGCCGCGGCGCTGCTCGCCCGGGTGGCCCTGGCGGAGCCCGCAGAGTACCTCGGCGCGTTCGCGCACCAACTCTCGGGCGGCGAGAGCCAGCGCGTGCTGCTGGCCCTGGCGCTGGCGGGCGGCCCGGAGGTGCTGCTCGCCGACGAGCCGACGGCGGCGCTCGACGTCACCGTGCAGGCGCAGGTGCTCGACCTGCTGCAGTCCGTGCGTAGGCGCCGCGGGCTGGCCATGCTGCTGGTGACCCACGACCTGGGAGTGGTGGCGGCGGCCTGCGATCGGGTGGCGGTCCTCTACGGCGGCGAAGTGGTGGAGCAGGGGAGCACGCGCGCGGTGCTGGCCGCGCCCCGCCACCCCTACACGCGGGCCCTGCTGGCGGCGGTGCCTCGCCTCGGGCGGCCCGCCCCAAGGGGCCGGCTGCCCACCGTCCCTGGCCACCCGGCGACGGCGGCGGACCGCCCTTCCGGCTGCGCCTTCCACCCGCGCTGCCCCGAGGTGATGGCGGTTTGTCGGGCATTCCGGCCGCCCCTCTTCCCGGTCGGCGACGGGGTCGCGCGCTGCTTCCTGTGGGGCGAGCCGCAAGAGGCGGAGCGCCGGTCGTGAGCACCCTCCTGGAGGCCAGGGGGCTGAGCAAGCGGTTCCGGCCGCGGGGCGGGCTGCCGACGCCGGCGCGGCGCAGCGTCTGGGCGGTCGCCGGCGTCGACCTCGACCTCGACGCCGGGGAGTGCCTCGCCCTGGTCGGCGAGTCGGGCAGCGGCAAGAGCACGCTCGGCAGGATGGTCATGCGGCTGCTGCCGCCGACCTCCGGCAGCATCCGCTTCGCCGGCGAGGACCTCCTCGCCCTCTCGGGTGCGGCGCTGCGGCGCCGCCGCCGCGAGCTGCAGATGGTCTTCCAGGATCCCCTCGGCTCGCTGCACCCGCGGCTGCGCGTCGGACGGGCGCTCGCCGAGCCGCTGGCCGTTCATCAGCTGAGAGCGCGCAGGCAGCGGCAGGAGCGGGTCGACGAGCTCCTGTCGCTGGTGGGCCTGGCGCCCGAGGTGGGGCGGCGGTTCCCGCACCAGCTCTCGGGCGGCCAGCGCCAGCGGGTGGGGATCGCCCGGGCGCTGGCCACCGAGCCGCGACTGCTGGTCGCCGACGAGCCGGTGTCGGCGCTGGACGTGTCGGTGCGGGCGCAGGTGCTGAACCTGCTCGTCGAGCTGCAGCGGCGGTTCGCGCTGGCGCTGCTCTTCATCGCCCACGACCTGTCCGTGGTGGAGGGACTGGCGGATCGGGTCGCCGTGATGCAGGGAGGCCGGATCGTGGAAGAGGGGCCGACGGCGGAGGTCTTTGGCGATCCGCGGCATCCGTATACCGTACGGCTGTTGGAGGCGGTGCCAGGCGTCGAGCCGACGCCGCGGCGCGAGCTTCTGGAGGGGTGAAGGCGGCGAAACATTCCCCCTGGTGCTGCGTATTCAGGACGGGCGGGCGGTCGGGCCGCCGCTATCTACTGGCAACGGAACCTTGGAAGGGAGCCCGCGATGCGTGTTGCGTCTCCGGCACGGAGTGGGATCGATCTGGACCCTCGGACAGGCCTGGTCGCGGGCCTCCCGTTCCTGGTGCTCTTCGCCTTCGCCGTCGCGCCGGCCGCCGGCGAGGACGAGGTATCGACGGTTCCCCGGCAGGAGCTGCCGGCGAGCGGTCTGGCGCCTGCCGGCGAGACCCTGGAGCTGGCTCTCGACGAGGCGGTGGCGATCGCGCTCGAGCGGAACCTCGACCTGCTCATCGAGCGCTACGATCGGGCGCAGTTCCGCCTGCGGCTCGGCGAGGCCCTGGGGATCTACGACCTGCAGATCGACCTGGCGGGCTTCGTCTCGGAGGAGACCTCGCCGAGCGTCAGCGAGCTCGCGGGCGCCGACATCCTGGTCACCGAGCGGCAGAACCTCAACACCGAGATCAGCCAGCTGACTCCCTGGGGCGGGGTGGGCAGCTTCAGGCTCAACGCCTTCCGCCAGGAAGACAACTCGATCTTCTCCAACCCCAACCCCTTCTACCAGTCCGATGCCGACGTGATCTACAACCAGCCTCTGCTCCGCAGCTTCGGCCGCCTGACCACCGAGCGCGGGATCCGCATCGCCAGGCTCAACAGCGCCACCAGCCGCGAGGTCTTCGAGCAGCAGGTGGCGCAGACCATCCAGCAGGTGGAGAACGCCTACTGGGCGCTGGTGGAGGCGCGGGAGCAGCTGGTGGTGGCGCGGGAGAGCCTGGATCTCGCCCGCGAGCTGCACGACATGAACCGCATCCGCGTCGACGTCGGTACCCTGGCGCCGCTCGAGCTGGTGCAGAGCGAGGCCGGCATCGCCATCCGGCAAGAGGAGATCATCCGCTCCGAGGCGAGCGTGGGCGACGCGGAGGACGAGCTGCGGCGGCTGCTGAACCTCGAGGACGGGCCGTTGTGGAACGCCGCCATCGTGCCCACCACCGACCCCGAGACCGAGCGCGTCGAGATCGACCTCGAGCAGGCCATCGCCACCGCCTTCAGGGAGCGGCCCGAGCTGGCCGCCCGGGTGCTGCAGAACCAGGTGCTCGAGGTCGAGAGCCGGTTCTTCCGCAACCAGCTGCTACCCCGTCTCGACCTCGGGGTGCGATACGGCTACAACGCGGCGGCCGGCGACCTGCGCGACAATGGGACCATCATCGACACCGGCGGCCTCGGCGACGCCTTCGAGCAGCTGTTGGACCGGGAGTTCGAGGGGTGGCGGATCGACCTGCTGTTCGGCGTCCCGCTGCAGAACCGCACGGCGCGGGCGCGAGCCGCCATCGCGGCCATGGACCTCGACCAGGGAGAGGTGGAGCTCGACCAGCTGCACCAGACGGTGCGCACGGAGGTTCGCGGGGCGGTGCGTGGCCTGCGGCGGGCGGCCGAGCAGATCGATTCGGCGCGGGCCTCGGTGAACCTGGCCGAGCGCAACCTCGAGGCCGAGCGCAAGCGCTACGAGAACGGCTTGTCGACGAGCTTCCAGGTGCTGGAGATCCAGGAGGATCTCACCGCGGCCCGCAGCCGCCTGGTGTCGGCGATCACCGCCTACCGCCGGGCGCTGGTGGAGCTGCAGCGCTCGACCGGGCAGCTGCTCGCGGCCAACGACGTCGAGATGGTGGACCCCCTGGCGGCCGACGAGATCCACCGCCTCGGCTGGCGCATCGGCCTGCCGGGCGAGTAGGGGCGGGCGACGATCGCCGAGGCCGCCCGGCTGGATCCGATCGAAGCCCTGCGCTACGAGTGAGGCCTTGGTGCCGGAGGTGGGATTCGAACCCACACACCCTCGCGGGCGGCGAATTTTGAGTCCGCTGCGTCTGCCATTCCGCCACTCCGGCGCGGGTGGGGAGCCGAATCGTAGGGGGCGACGGCGGCCCCTGTCAACGCGCGCCCGGCCGCCTCTCCCCCAACCTCGCACCGCCCGATCGCTATTCCCGCTGGCTTGACAAAGACCCCGCCCCAGTGTATCCTAGGCTCGGTAAATGTCTGCCGCGCCTTGATTTAGCAGACTAAACCGTTTCTAGGGACAACACGAAGGGGGGCCGCGAGACGTGGCGGAATTCAAGCTCGGACAGAAGGTGGTGTATCCCAACTACGGCGTGACCGTCGTCGAAAAGATCGAAGCTACCGACTGGGACGGCGAGAAACAGGATTGCTACCACCTTCGCCTGCTGTCGAACCATGCGCAGATCATGGTACCTCTGGCGAACCGCGACCTGGTCGGCCTGCGACCGCTCTGCATCCAGTCCGAGGTGCGCTCGCTGTTCGACGTGCTGGAGGACGGCAACATCGACACCTACAAAGACTGGAAGGGCCGCTACAAGCAGAATCTCGACAAGATGCGCACCGGCCGGCTGCTGGAGGTGGCCGAGGTGCTGAAGAACCTGCGGCTGGTCAGCGACCGCAAGAGCCTCTCCTTTCGCGAGAAGAAGATGTACGAGCGCGCCCGCCACTTCATCGTCAGCGAGGTAGCGCACGTGCGGCGGATCACCGAGGCGGAAGCCCTGAAGCAGGTCGACGTGGCGCTCGACTCGAGCCTGGCCAAGCGGCAGAAGACGGCGGCGCAAGCCGCCGCCAGTTGAGCCGGCTGGCGCGCTACGCCCGGACGGGGCGCGGGTAGAATGCCGCAGGTGCGACGCGCCCACGCTGGCCGCCTGGTCCTGTTCCTCCTCTTGGTGATCCCCCTGCCCGCCGCGGGGCAGGACCTGGCGCCTTTCCTGCGCGCTCAGCTGCGCATGGAGCGCGAGCTCCTGGAGGACGCGTTGCGGCGCTACGCCGAGGTGCGAGCCCGCGAGCAGCAGGCCGCCGACCGACGGCGAGAGCTGGCGCGGCGCCTCGACGATCTGTTGACGGAGGAAGGGCCGCTGGGCGAGATCGAGGACCTGGACGCTGCCCTTTCTCTGGCCCGACAGATCAGCGAACAATCTGCGGTCCAGGCCGGCGCGCTGCGGCTGCAAGTGGTCGACCACCGCCGGCGGGTCGAGCTGCTGCGGGAGCTGCTGGGCGAGGAGGTGGCCGTGGAGTCGCCAGCCGATCCGATCACCGGGTCGTGGACCGTCCGCGTGCTCCCCTACGATCAGCAGGGGGTGTTCGACCTCACCCTCGACGGCGCGCTGGTGCATGGCAGTTACCGGCTGGACGGGGAGTACCGGGGCTCGCTTCGCGGGACCTTCGTCGGCCGCACCGTGCGGCTGGAGCGGATCGACTCCGAAGCCGGCTTCGACATGGTGTACGAGGCGGTGCTGGCGCCGGGCGGCGAACGGCTGGACGGCTCCTGGCGGGCGACGCTGCTGAATGCCGCGGGGCCGGCGGGGGGCAGCTGGTTGGCGGTCCGGCAAGCACCGCGAGCGAACGAGGGCAGCGAATGACACGCGACAACGTGCTGTACGTGTTGGTGGGTCTGCTGGCTGGTTTCATCGCCGGCTATTTCGTCCACGAAGCGGTGGTGGCGCGACAGCCGCCGCGAGCGGTGGGCGCGGTTCCGTTCCACGGCGGGACGGCGCCGCAGGGCGCGCCGCCCGGAGCGGCGCCGGCGACCGACCAGGGCGCGCAGATGCAGCAGATCGAGCAGCTCCGCCAGCAGGTCGACGCCAACCCCGAGGACGCCGAGGCGATCCTCGCCCTGGCCAACCTCAACTACGACATCCGCAGCTGGGCCCGCGCCCAGGAGCTGTATCAGCGGTACCTGGAGCTGCGCCCGCCCGACCCCGACGTGCTCACCGACCTGGGAGTGACCCTGCGCGAGCAGGGCGATCACCGGGCCGCTCTGGACCGCTTCACCACCGCCCAGGAGCTGGCCGCCGAGCACTGGCAGTCGCTCTACAACCAGGTGGTGGTGCTGGCCTTCGACCTGCAGCGCTACGAGGAGGCGGAGGCGGTGCTCGAGCGCTTGCGGCAGCTACAGCCGGGAAACCCCGACGTCGAGCGGCTGGCCGAGGAAGTCGAGCGGCGCAGCGCGGCGGCGTGACCCGCCACGACCCATGCTCCGCATCCTCCTGCTGCTGGTGCTGCTGCTGGTGCTGGGGCGTGCGCTGCTCGAGCTCGGCCGCAACCTCCGCGCCGGTTACCAGGGCACGCGCCGCGAGACGCCTGGGCCGGCCGCGCAGAGCCTGAGCCTGGTTCGTTGCGGCAGTTGCGGCGTGCACGTGCCCGCGGATCGCGTCGTGGCGCGGCCTGGAGAGGAGGCTCGCTGCGCACGCTGTGCCGCGGGGTGACGACGCTCGCGGCGGGGGGGCTGCGCCCGCCGTGAGCCTGGTCGAGGTCGCGGTGCCGCTGCCGCTGCCGGGCGCCTTGACCTACGCCATCCCGCCGGAGCTCTCCGGGCTGGTGGCTGCCGGGGTGCGGGTGGGGGTGGCGGTGGGTCCCAAGCGGGTCACCGGGGTCGTCCTGGGCCCGGCCGGGGCGCCACCTCCCGAGGTGACGGTGCGGCCCCTGCTCGAGGTGCTCGACGCCGAGCCGGTGCTGCCGCGGCAGCTCCTCGAGCTGGCGCGGTTCACCGCCGACTACTACCTGGCGCCGATCGGCGAGGTGCTGCGGGCGATGTTGCCCCCCGACCTCGAGCCCTGGGGGCGGCAGCGGGTACGTCTCACCGACCGGGGTGCGCTGGCGCCGCCGCGGCAAGGGCTGTCGCGGCGAGTGGTCGATGCCCTTCACCAGCACGGGCCGATGCGGGTCGCCGAGCTGCATGCCCTGCTGGGCTCTGCCGAGCTGCCGCGAGAGCTCGCCGCCATGCGGCAGCGGGGCGAGTTGGCGCTGGAAGGCGGCAGAGGGCGCCAGGGATCGCGCTACGAGGCTGCCTACGAGCTGGCGGGGGGGGAGCTCGACGAGCTGCTCGCCCGCTGCGGCCGTTCGCGGCCGGGCCGCGAGGCGGTGCGCTGGCTGCACGCCGTGGGCCGGCCGGCGACCCAGGAGGAGGTGCTGCACCAGGTGGGGTGCAGCGCCGCCGTGGTGCGGCGCCTGGCCCGCCTCGGCGTGCTGCGCCCCTTCACCCAGGTGCGCTCCCTGAGCCTCGACGCGCACCTGCTGGGCCGCCGTCAGCGGCCGCCGCTGGTGTTGCGATCGGACCAGGAGGCGGCGCTGGCGACGGTGCAGGAGGCGCTGGCGGCCGGCGGCTACGCCGGCTACCTCCTGGCCGGCATGACCGGCTCGGGCAAGACCGAGGTCTACCTGCGCGCCGCCGCGGCGGCCCTGGAGGCGGGGCACGGGGTGCTGCTGCTGGTACCGGAGATTGCCCTGGTGCCGGCGCTGGCTCGCGAGGCGCGAGAGCGGTTCGGGGAGCGTCTCGCGGTGCTGCACTCCGGACTCGGTTCGGCGGAGCGGCAGCAGGAGTGGGAGCGGCTACGCTCGGGCACGGCGCGGATCGTCGTCGGCCCGCGCTCGGCGCTGTTCGCCCCGGTCCTCGACCTCCGGCTGGTGGTGGTCGACGAGGAGCAGGACCCGGCCTACAAGCAGGACTCGACGCCCCGCTATCACGGCCGCGACCTGGCCCTGGTGCGGGCCCGCGCCGCCGGGGCGGTGGCGCTGCTGGTGTCGGCGACACCCAGCCTGGAGAGCCGCCACAACGCGGCCCATGGCAAGCTGACGGCGCTGTCGCTGGTCCACCGCGTCGGCAAGGGCGGCCTGCCCACCGGGGTCCTGGTGGACCTCCGGCGCGAGAAGGAAGGGCGCCGGCCGGGAGAGGTCACCTTCTCGGCCCCGCTGCGGGAGGAGCTGGCCGGTGCCCTCGGCTCTGGCGAGCAGGTGGTGCTGCTGCGCAACCGCCGGGGCTATGCCCCGCTGCTGCTCTGCCGTGCCTGCGGCGAGGATCACCGCTGCGAGGCCTGTGGGCTACCGCGGACCTACCATCGGCGGACCGCCGAGCTGCTCTGCCACTACTGCGGCGCCACCCGCCCCGTCCCCACCGCCTGCCCGGCCTGCGGCGAAGAGGCGCTGGAGGCGGTGGGAGCCGGCACCGAGCGCGTCGAGGAGCGCTTCGCCGAGCTCTTCCCCGGCGTGCCGGTCGCCACCCTCGACCGCGACGCGGCGCGCCGTCCCGGCGGCGCGGCGGCGATCCTCGAGCGCTTCGCCCGCGGCGACGTGCAGGTGCTGGTAGGGACGCAGATGGTCTCCAAGGGGCATCACTTCCCGCGGGTCGCCCTGGCCGCAGTGCTGGCAGCCGACACCTACCTCGGCTTCCCCGACTTCCGTGCGGTCGAACGCACCTACACGCTGCTCACCCAGCTGGCCGGCCGCGCCGGACGCGGCGACCGGCCGGGCCGCGTGGTGATCCAGACCTACCACCCCGAGCACTACGCGATCCGCGCCGCCCTCGATCACGACGACCGCCTGTTCGCCGAGGAGGAGACGCGCTTCCGCCGCATCTTCCATTACCCGCCGTTCACGCGCGTCGTGCACCTCCTGGTGCGTGACCGCAGACGCGAGCGCGGCGAGGAGCGGATCCGCCAGCTGGCGCAGCGGCTGGGCCATCATCCCTTGGCGCGCGGGGTGCGGGTGCTGGGGCCGGCGGCGGCCCCTCTGGAGCGGTTGCGCGGCAAATGGCGCTTCCAGCTGCTGCTGCGCGCGACCTCGGGGCGCCGGCTGCGGGAGCTGGTGGCGGCCGTGATTCCCCAGCCCCACGGCGCCGAGCTGGTGGTGGACGTGGACCCCTACGACCTGCTGTAGCGCAGCCTTTTCTGCTAGCCTGCCGAGGTGGAGGCCACGGACCCCAGCTTCGAAGAGCCGCTGGTCGAGCTGCGCCGCCAGATCGAGGAGCTGCAGGAGTATCCGGAGCGGCCGGGGGTAGAAAAGGAGATCGAGCGGCTGCGCGGCCGCCTGCGCAAGGAGACCGAGGAGCTCTACCGCAACCTGTCGCGCTGGCAGAAGACGCTGCTCGCCCGCCACGGCGATCGCCCCTACACCCTCGACTACGTCCGCGAGCTGATGGCGGACTGGATCGAGCTGCATGGCGATCGGGCGTTCGCCGACGACGCGGCCGTCGTCGCTGGGCTCGCCACCTTCCGCGGCCGCAGCGTGGCGGTGCTGGGCCACCAGAAGGGGCGAGATACACGACAGCGCATCCGCCGCAACTTCGGCCAGCCGCGACCGGAGGGGTACCGCAAGGCGTTGCGGGTCATGCGGCTGGCCGAGCGTTTCCGGCTGCCGGTGCTGACCTTCGTCGACACCCCCGGCGCCTATCCCGGCATCGGGGCGGAGGAACGCGGCCAGGCCGAGGCGATCGCCCGCAACCTGATCGAGATGGCCTCGCTGCGGGTGCCGATCGTGGTGACGATCACCGGCGAGGGGGGGAGCGGTGGCGCCCTCGCCCTCGGCGTCGGCGACCGGGTCCTGATCCTCGAGTACGCGATCTACTCGGTGATCTCGCCCGAAGGGTGCGCGGCCATCCTGTGGAAGGACCAGGAGCGCAAGGCGGAGGCCGCCGAGGCGATGCGCATCACCGCCCCCGACCTGCTCGCCCTCGGCATCGTCGACCAGGTCGTCCGCGAGCCCCTGGGAGGAGCGCATACCGATCCTGCAGCGGCTGCCGTTCTGGTCGCGGACGCCCTGGAGGAGGCGCTCGACGAGCTGGCGGCCAAGCCGGTGGAGCGCCTGCTGGAGGAGCGCTACCAGCGCTTCCGCGCCTTGGGCGTCCACCAGGGAGGGTAGGGGAGGGTGCTCGATGGCGAGTGGGAGGCGGCTCCCCCCCCGGCCGCCGCAAGAGATCTGCTCGCCGCGGGCGTCGACCCGCTGCTGGCGCCGCTGCTGGCACGCCGCGGGCTGAACGATGCGGCGGCGGCGGCGGCATTCCTCGCGCCGGACCTCGATCAGCTGCACGACCCGCACGACTTGGCGGGGCTCGACGCCGCGCTCGAGCTGTTTGCCGTCACCCACCAGCGGGGCGGGAGCGTATGGGTGGTGGGGGATTACGACGTCGACGGCGTCGCGGCGACGGCCCTGCTTCTGGCCAGCTTCCGCGCCTGCGGCCTGGCCGCGCAGCCGCGGCTGCCGCACCGCATGGAGGACGGCTACGGGCTGCAACCGAGCCACGTCGACGAGGCGATCGCCGCCGGAGCGGCGTTGCTGGTGGCCACCGACTGCGGCACCAGCGCGCGCGCCGCCCTCGATCGCGCCGCCGCCGCCGGCCTGCCGGTGGTGGTGATCGACCACCACCTGCCCCAGGGTGACCCGCACCCCCATGCGGTGGTCGTCAATCCACGGCAGCCGGGTTGCCGCTACCCCTGCCGGGATCTGGCGGCGGCGGGATTGGCCTTCAAGGTGGCCGTGGCCCTGGGGGAGCGCCTCGGGCGACCCCTGCCGGTCGCGGCGCTGCTGCGCGTCGCCTGCCTGGGCACCATCGCCGACATGGTGCCGCTGTTGGGCGAGAACCGCGTCATCGCCGCTCTCGGCTTGACCTCCCTGGCGGGCACCCGCTCTCCAGGGCTGCGCCAGCTGATGCGCCAGGCGCGCCTGCAGCCTCCCTTGCGCGCCACCGACATCGGCTTCCGGCTGTGCCCACGCCTCAATGCCGCCGGCCGCCTGGGATCGGCGTTGCCGGCGCTCGAGCTGCTGTTGACCCGCGATGCCGGCCGCGCAGCCGCGATCAGCCGCGAGCTCGAGGGGCTGAACGGCCGACGGCAGGACGAAGAGCGTCGCGTGGTCGAGGAGGCCGGTGCGATCTTCGCCGCCCGCAGCCCGCCGGCGCCCATCCTGGTGGCCTGGCGGGAGGGGTGGCACCGCGGGGTGGTGGGGATCGCCGCTTCCCGCCTGGCCCGCGAGCTGCGGCGGCCGGTGGTGCTGCTGTCGGTGGACGGCGCTCGCGCCGTGGGGTCGGGTCGCAGCGTGCCGGGGATCGAGCTCTTCGAGTTCCTGGCGCCCTGGCAGCCGCGGCTGGAGCGTTTCGGCGGCCACGCCCAGGCCATCGGCATGACCGTCGCCACCGCCGCTCTCGAATCGCTCCACCGGGAGTGGCTGGCGGCGGCGGCGGGCTGGCCCGCCGCCGGCCACGCGCGACGCCACCTGTACGAGCTGACGCTGCCGGCCGCGGCCGTCGGTGCGGACCTGTGGCGGCGCTTGCAGCGCCTCGAGCCGCACGGCGAGGGGAATCCCCAACCGCTGTTGCGCGTTGGACCGTTGCGGCTGACACGGCCACCGCGGCCGTTCGGCCGCGGCCATCTGCGCGCCCGGGCGCAGGGCGCCGACGGCGCCGCAGTGGGGCTCCTGGGC
>DATKEH010000429.1:0-11936 GCA_035546355.1 Thermoanaerobaculia bacterium | reverse complement strand
CGCGATCAGCCTTCGGCGGCCCGCTTGGCAGTCACGAACTCGGCCAGGGTGTCCACCGAGGCGAGGGCCTGGGCGCCCATCTCCTCGTCTTCGATCTTGACCCCGAACTCCTGCTCGACCCCCAGCACCAGCTCGAGGGCGTCGATCGAATCGAGGCCGAGACCGTCGCCGAACAGAGGTTGCGAGTCGCCGATCGCCGAGGCGTCGATCTCGAGCTTGAGCCGCTCGACGATCAGCTGCTTGATCCGCTCCCTCAGCTCGGGCGAGGCGGTGGAGTCGGGGGTGAGATGGGGAGAGCCTTCGCCCATGGCGGCCGGAATGGTAGCACGACCGGAGCGCTGGCCACCCACACCCCCGGATCAGGCGGTGACCAGACCCCCGTCGATGCGCACGGTCTGGCCCGTGATGTACGCCGCTTCCTCGGAGGCGAGGAACGCCACCAGCGCCGCCACCTCCTCGGCGGTGCCGAAGCGGCCCACCGGGATGGAGACCCGGTACTCCTCCAACTTGCGCTCGGCCACCGCGGCGAGCATCGGCGTGTCGATGAACCCCGGCGCCACCGCGTTGGCGGTTACCCCATACGAGGCGACCTCTCGCGCCAGTGCCTTGGTGAAGGCGATGAGACCCCCCTTGGCGGCGCTGTAATGGGTCTGTCCCGGCTGGCCGGTGACGCCGCTGAGGCTGGCGACGGCGACGATCCGCCCCCAGCGCTCGCGCAACATACCCTTGATCAGCGCCCGGGTGAGGCGGAAGGCGCCCTCCAGATTCACCGCCAGGACTTCCGCCCAGGCCTCCTCGCTCACGAACGGCAGCAGGGCGTCGCGGATGACGCCGGCGTTGTGTATCAGGATCGACACCGGCCCGTGCTCGGCCTCCACCCGCCGCGCCACCTCCAGGGTGGCGGCGGCATCGCGCAGGTCCAGGTGGTAGGCGGCGGCACCCAGCTCCCGCGCCAGCTCGCCCGCCTCCTGCTCCTCGCTGTGGAAGGTGAGGGCGACGCGGCAGCCGGCGGCGGCGAGGCGGCGGGCGGTGGCGGCGCCGATCCCGCGGCTGGCTCCGGTCACCAGGGCCAGGCGGTCAGCCGCCATCGCCGAGAGCCCTGCTCGCGCTGCCGGCCGGGCTCCACCCCGGCCACGGGGCCCCTGCCGCCGCAGCCTTGGCGAGCCCCTCCGCGGCCGCCGCGTCGGGGACCGGCTGCAGCCGCGCCACACTTTCCCGCAGGACGCTCCAGGAGCGACTCCCGAGCAACTCCTCGAAGACCCGCCAGTACCCGCCCCGGCCGGTCTCGTGGAGGAACCGCGCCAGGCCCGTGAGCTCCCCCGGAGTGGGCCGGGTAGAGATCTCCCAGGGGTGCACCACGAGCACCGGCAGGCCGCCGGCGGCGGCGTGGTCGGCGGCGGCCCGGGCCACCGCGGCGGCGCCCGCCATCCTGCCCGTCCAGCCGCACGCCGGCAGCCGCCAGAGCCCGAGACCGAGAGGCGGCAGCTCCGGCAGCGCCCTCCCATCCCCCCAGGCGAGGAGGCTGGCGCGCCACGGGTTGCGACGGGACCCGGCCCCCGGCCACGGGGCCAGCGAGCTGTCGTAGCGGAAGCCGAGCTCGGCGAGCACCGCCAGCCGCGGGTCGTCGAGGCGCCGCAGCGACCATTCGGGAGCGCGGAAGCCGACCACCGCCTCGCCTACGACGTCCGCCAGCTGCGCCTGGGACCGGGCGACGTCGGCGCGGAAGGCAGCCACCGTCAGCTCGCCGGCCCGGCGATGGAGAAAGCCGTGGCTCGCCACCTCGTGGCCGGCGGCGGCGATCTCGCGGACGCGCCGCGGCAGCCTGGCCGCCACCTCGCCGAGGGTGAAGAAGGTGGCGCGACAGCCATGGGCGGCCAGCCGATCGAGCAGCTCCGGGAGCAGGCGGTCGAGCTCCTGTGGCAGGCGCGGGCGCCGCTCGGGGTGCACGAATTCCGGCACGTGGCAGGTGTGATACCACTCCTCGACGTCGACGGTCAGCGCCCAGCCGGTGGGACCCACGAGGGGTACCACCGAGGGAGCTTGCGCGCCGACGACGGGCTCGGCCGGCATCACGCTTCGTCCCACACCTGGAAGTAGATCGCCCACAGGACGATGCCCACCGTGTCGGTCAGCGGCCGGTAGTGGCTCCGCCCGCCCTCGTAGATGGTGCGGATCGGCGCCTGCTCCAGGCGTGCCCGCCGGTGGGCAGCCTTGATCAGCATCTCCGATTCGATGGCGTAACCGGGGGCCCGCAGCGGCATCCTCCGCAGCAGCTCCGCAGTCAGCAGGCGAAACCCCGACTGGCTGTCCTCGAGGTCGTAGCCGGTCATCCAGGAGAGGATCCGCGAGCCGATCCGGTTCGTCCAGTATCGTGCCCGCGGGATGCTCTCGGGCTCCGCCATGCGCGAGCCCACCACCAGGTCGGCTCCACTGTCGCGCCACGCCTGCACCAGTCGCGGCACGTCCGCCGGATCGTGCTGACCGTCGCCGTCGAGGAGCACCACCGCCGCCGGGTCGCGCAGCAGAGCCTGCTCGATACCGTGCACGAGGGCGACCCCCTTCCCCTGGTTCTCGTTCAGGCGCGCGACGGCGGCGCCGGCCGCCGCCGCGGCTTCGCCGGTCCCGTCCGTGCTGCCGTCGTCCACCACCACCACCGCCGCCACGTGCCGAAGCGTCCCCGCCACCACCCGCCCGATCGTCGCGACGCAGTTGAAGGCCGGGATGACGGCGACCAGGGTTTCGGGCATCGGCGGCGGCGGCTCGTTATAGCATAGACAGAGTCTGCGCCGGAGGCCGTCGCCTGCGCGTCGGCGGCTTGTGACTTCCTTCACGAAGTTCGGTACACTCACGCCGCCCCAGCGGCCTGGGGTTCGAGCGGACCGCTGACGGAGACTTGCCGAGGTTGCCCGAGACCTATTTCCCCGTGTTGCTCGGAATCGCCGCCGCCCTGGTGATCGGCGGCGCGATCGTGCTGCTGTCGTGGTGGGCGGGCCCCAAGACCGGCGGCCGCATCAAACTGTCGACCTACGAGTCGGGGATGCCGCTGCTGGATCGCTCCCGCAAACGGCTGTCGATCGCCTTCTTCCTCGTCGCCATCGACTTCGTGATCTTCGACGTGGAAGCCGCCTTCCTCTTCCCCTGGGCGCTGGTGGCGCGGGAGGGGGGGTGGCCTCTGTTCTGGGCGGTGATGATCTTCTTCGCGCTGCTGGTGGTCGGCTTCCTCTACGTATGGCTCAAGGGCGGCCTCGACGTCGGTCTACAACGGTCCTTCGTCCACGACCCCCACGTCCCGGGCGACGCCGCCGCGGCGCGAGCGCAGCGGGAGGCGGCGTGAGCGAGCCGGTCGCCGAGGGGCGGCGGGGGCTGCCACCCGAGGCCAGGGAGGAGCTCCACCGCCTGCGTCCGCTCTACCCCACCGCCCGGGCGCTGACCCTGCCGGCGCTCCACCTGGCGCAGCGCGCCTGGGGCGGCTGGCTCCCCGAGGAAGCGATCCTGGCGGTGGCCGAGGAGCTGCAGCTGCCGGCCGCCGAGGTCTACGGCGTCGTCACCTTCTACGACCTGTTCCACGAGCAGCCGGTCGGCCGCCATCGCATCCGCGTGTGCACCAACGTGCCCTGCATGCTGCGCGGCTCGGCCGAGGTGATGGCGACGCTGGGCGAGCTGCTGGGGGTCGAGGAGGGTGAGGTGACTGCGGACGGCCGCTGCTCCTTCGTGCACTTCGAGTGCCTCGGCGCCTGCGAGCACGCGCCGATGATGATGGTCGACGACACCTACCACTACGACCTCGACCGCGAGACGGTACGGTCCATCGTCGAGGGGCTCGAGTGAAGGCCTACGCCGAGGATCCGGTGCTGCTGCGCAACCTCGGCAAGCCCGAGGTGCGGACCGTGGCGGGCTACCGCGCCGCCGGCGGCTACCGGGCCCTCGAACAGGCCCTGCGCATGCAGCCCGACGAGGTAATCGAGGCGGTCAAGGCTTCCGGCCTGCGCGGCCGCGGCGGCGCCGGCTTCCCCACCGGGATGAAGTGGGGGTTCGTCCCCAAGGACGCCGAGGTCCAGAAGTACCTGGTGGTCAACGCCGACGAGTCCGAGCCCGGCACCTTCAAGGACCGGGTGCTCATGGAGCACGACCCCCACCAGCTCATCGAGGGTTCGGCGATCTGCTGCTGGGCGGTGGGCGCCACCGTCTGCTACATCTACGTCCGTGGCGAGTACGTCGCTCCCGCCGACATCGTCGAGGAGGCGATCGGCGACGCCTACCGCGAGGGGGTGCTGGGCGAGAGCGTGCTCGGCAGCGGCTTCCGCCTCGACATGCTCGTCCACCGCGGCGCCGGCGCCTACATCTGCGGTGAGGAGACCGGCCTGCTCGAGTCGCTGGAGGGAAAGCGGGGGCAGCCGCGCGTCAAGCCCCCCTTCCCGGCGCTGGTCGGCGCCTTCGGCAAGCCGACGGTGATCAACAACGTCGAGACCCTCGCCTGCGTGCCGCACATCATCGAGCGCGGCGCCGAGTGGTTCAAGGGGATCGGCACCGACGAGCGCAACACCGGGCCGAAGCTCTACGCCGTCTCCGGCCACGTCGAGCGGCCCGGCACCTACGAGCTGCCCATCGGCGTAACCTTCCAGGAGCTGCTCGACGCCTGCGGTGGGGTGTGGCAGGGGCGCGACCTCAAGGCCTTCATCCCGGGCGGCGCCTCGGCGCCGGTGCTCACCGCCGCCGACCGCGACGTCAGGATGGACTTCGACAGCCTCGCCAAGGCGGGGAGCATGCTGGGCTCGGCGGCGGTGATGGTGCTCGACGAGACCACCTCCATGCTGCAGGTGGCGAAGCGGGTGGCCAAGTTCTTCAACCACGAGTCCTGCGGCCAGTGCACGCCCTGCCGCGAAGGGACCCACTGGCTCGAGCTGATCCTGCAGCAGGGCACCCACGGCATCGGCTCGCATCGCGAGATGGACCTCGTCGGCGCGGTCTGCAAGCAGATCGGCGGCAACTCGCTGTGCGCCCTCGGCGACGCCGCGGCGATGGGCGTCGGCCCGATCGTCGCCAAGTTCCGCGACGAGATCCTCGCCGAGATCGCCGCCGCCCGTCCCGCCGGCCACGCCTCGCCCCTCCCCGTGCTGCAGGCGAGCCACTGACCCAGCCGACGACTTGCCATGCCGACAGTCCTCATCGACGACCGCACCGTAGACGTCGCCCAGGGCACCAACCTGGTCGACGCCGCCCTGGGGATCGGGATCCAGATCCCCCACTACTGCTACCACCCCCGCCTGTCGGTGGTCGGCCAGTGCCGCATGTGCCTGGTGCAGGTGGAGGGGATGCCCAAGCTGCAGGCCGGCTGCTCGACGCAGGTGATGAAGGACGGCATGGTGGTGCGCACCGACACCCCCGAGGTCAAGGACGCGCAGCGGGCGATGATGGAGTTCCTGCTCATCAACCACCCGCTCGATTGCCCGATCTGCGACCAGGCCGGGGAGTGTGGGCTGCAGGACTACGCCTTCAAGCACGGCGTCGCCTTCTCCCGCTTCCACTTCGAGGACAAGCGCACCTACTCCGGGCGCGAACGGATCCCGCTGGGGCCCAACGTGGTGCTCAACATGAACCGCTGCATCCAATGCACGCGCTGCGTGCGATTCACCCAGGAGGTCTCCAAGACCGGCGAGCTGGGGTTTTTGCAGCGCGGCGCCCGCGCCGAGATCGGCGTCTTCCCCGGCAAGGAGCTCGACAGCGACCTGGCCTCCAACGTGGTCGACATCTGCCCCGTCGGGGCGCTGACCTCGAGCCGCTTCCGCTTCGCCGAGCGGGTGTGGTACCTCGACAAGAAGCCGTCGCTGTGCACCGGCTGCGACGTCGGCTGCAACATCACCCTCGAGCACCGGCGCACCTCGATCAAGCGCTACAAGCCCCGTTTCAACCCCGAGGTCAACGATTACTGGATGTGCGACTACGGGCGGGCCACCCACGAGCGCTACACGCGGCTGCCGCGGCTGGCCGTACCGCGGCTGCGCAAGGAGGGGGCGCTGTCGCCGGTATCCTGGGAGGAAGCGCTCGGCGCGCTGCACGACCGCCTGCGGACCCGCAGCTCCGACGGGGCGCAGGTGTTCCTCGGGTCGGGCTTCTCGACCACCGAGGAGGCGTACCTGCTGGCCAAGCTGGCCGACCAGGGCGGCTCGCCGCACCGCTCGGTGTGGACCGCCCGCTCCCAGCCGTTCCACATCCCCAACCTGCATGGCGGCGTCACCGGCGAGGACGCATCGCCCAACAGGCGGGGTGCCGAGCTGGCCGGGTTGGTGCCCGGCGACGGGGCGATCGACGGCCAGCGGTTGCTCGCCGGCGAGGGTGCCCAGGACGCGGCCCTGCTGGTGGTGGCCGACAGCGACTTCGGGCCTCCGGCGCACGACCCCGAGGTCCTGCAGCGGTTGCGGAAGGCGGCCTTCCTGGTGGTGTTCGGCTGGGCCGACACGCCGCTGGCGCAGGCGGCCGACCTGGCGCTGCCCGTCGCCACCCACGCCGAGAAGGACGGCACCTTCGTCAACGTGCAGCACCGCCTGCAGCGCTTCAAGCGCGCCTTCCCCTCCCCCGGCGAGGCGATGCCCTTGACCGATGTGCTGACCGAGCTGCTGGCGCGCAGCGCGCCGGAGTGGCAGGGCCTGGGCGTGGCCGAGGTGTTCGACCGGATGGCCGAGGAAGTGCCGGCGTTCGCCGGCATGCGTTTCTCGCGGATCCCGCCGACCGGCGCCCCCCTGCGAGGGGCGACCGCCGAGGACGGGCGGCAGTGAACGGTATGGGGTTCTCCGACGGTCACCGGCCCACCGGCCCGGCACCGCCACTGGCTCCGCGCTCCTCACCCCACTCTCCATGACCGTCGAGACCACCGCCACCCTCATCAAGTTCGCCGCCATCCTGGGGCTGCTGCTGGGCCTGGTGGCGCCCGTCATGGTGTGGGTCGAGCGCCGTGGCATGGCGATGATGCAGGACCGCCGTGGCCCCAACCGGGTGGGGCCCTTCGGGCTGCTGCAGCCGCTCGCCGATGCCCTCAAGTTCATCTTCAAGGAGGACGTCATCCCCGCCGCGGCCGACCGGGTGATGTACATCCTCGGGCCGATCCTCGCCCTGGTGCCGGCGATGACGACTTTCGTCGTCGTCCCGTTCGGCCCCGACCTGATCTACGACGGCCATCGCATCCCGATGGTGGTGGTCGACGGCGAGGTCGGAGTGCTGCTGCTGCTCGCCCTGTCGAGCCTCGGCGTCTACTCGCTGGTCACCTCCGGCTACGGGTCGAACAACAAGTACTCGCTGCTCGGCTCGGTACGCGCCTCGGCGCAGCTGATCAGCTACGAGCTGGCCCTGGCGCTGGCGATCCTGGCGGTGCTGCTGCCGGTGGGCTCGTTCCGCCTCGCCGAGGTCGTCGCCTACCAGCAGGAGCACGCCTGGAACGTCCTGTTGCAGCTCCCCGGCTTCCTGGTCTTCCTGGTCGCCGCTTTCGCCGAGACCAACCGCCTGCCCTTCGACCTGCCGGAGGCGGAGTCGGAGCTGGTCTCCGGCTTCAGCACCGAGTACGGCGGCATGAAGTGGGCCATGTTCTTCATGGGCGAGTACATGAACATGACCACCCTGTCGGCGCTGATGGCGACCCTCTACTTCGGCGGCTGGACCCTGCCGTGGCTCGACCTGCCGAACAGCTGGCTGGGAGTGCTGATCGGCTTCGCCATCCTGGTGGCGAAGGTCGCTTTCTTCATGTTCTTCTTCGTCTGGGTGCGCTTCACCTTCCCCCGCTTCCGCTACGACCAGCTGATGCGGCTGGGCTGGAAGGTGCTGCTGCCCCTGGCGCTGGTGACTCTTCTCGCGGTCGCCGCCCTCACGGTCGGAGGCGTCTACTGATGCCCTTCACGCTCGTCGTCACCTTCGCATGCCTTCCGCCTCCGGACCCCTCTTCCCCCGAGAGGGGGGAGAGGGACAGGGGAGAGGGGGGCGACAGAGGGACCTCGTCCGTGGGCGGGCGGTGGGCGCAGGCCACCGACCGACCGAAGAGTCGCTCGTCCACGGTGGGTCCGTAGGGATGACCCTCGCGGTGTTCGTGCTGTTCGCCCTGCTGGCGGTCGGCTTCTCGCTGGCGGTGATCGCCCACCCCGACCCGGTCAAATCGACGATGAGCATGGTGGTGGTGCTGTTCTCGTTGGCGGTGCTCTTCGTGCTCCTCGGCGCGCCCTTCATCGCCGCCCTGCAGGTGCTGCTCTACACCGGCGCCATCCTGGTCCTGTTCCTGTTCGTGATCATGCTGCTCAACGTCCGGCGCGAGATCGCCACCCCGTCGGGCCGCGCCCTGCAGCGCTGGACGGCGCTGATCACCGCCGCCTTCTTCGCCGGCTTCCTCGGCATGCTGCTGTGGCAGACCTACGCGCCGGCAGAAGCGCCCCCCCTCACCCCCGGCTACCTGTCGATCCGCGAGCTGGCGCGCGAGCTGTTCTCCGTCTACCTGCTGCCGTTCGAGATGGTCGGGCTGCTGCTGCTGGTGGCGGTGGTGGCGGCATCGCTGCTCGCCCGCCGGCCCGACCCGGAGGAGCGCGGCACGGAGGGCGGGGGGTGAGCGCGCCGCTGTCCTGGTACCTGATCCTGGGGGCGGTGCTCTTCTCGCTGGGCACCATCGGCGCGCTGACCCGCCGCAACGGCATCACCATCTTCCTGTCGATCGAGCTGATGCTGAACTCGGTCAACCTGATCCTGGTGGCCTACTCGCGGCTGCTGGAGGACCGCGCCGGCCAGGTGATGGTGTTCTTCGTGCTGGCGGTGGCCGCCGCCGAAGCGGCGATCGGGCTGGCCCTGTTCGTCGCCATCTACCGCCACCGGCGGACCATCGACGTCAACCGCCTCAACCTGATGCGCTGGTGACCGGATGAGCTGGCTCGACATCCTCTGGCTGGTACCGGCGCTACCCTTCTTCGGCGCGGCGCTCAACGGCGTTCTCGGCCCACGGGTACCGCGGCCCCTCACCACCGCCGTCGCCCTGGGGGCACCCGGGCTGTCCCTGCTGCTGGCGCTGGGGTGCCTCTGGCAGTACGCGGCGGTCTGGCCGCGGCCCTTCGAACAGGTCCTCTACCCCTGGACGGCCGGGCCGCTCGCCATCGACATCGGCTTCCTGTTCGACCCGCTGTCGGCGGTGATGGCCTTCATCGTCACCTTCGTCGGCTTCTGGATCCACGTCTACTCCGTCGGCTACATGGGCCACGACGCCGGCTACCAGAGGTACTTCGTCTACCTGAACCTGTTCATGGGGATGATGCTGCTGCTGGTGCTGGGCAACAACTTCCTCGTCACCTTCGTCGGCTGGGAAGGCGTCGGGCTGTGCTCCTATCTGCTGATCGGCTACTACTACGACCAGCAGGTGCCGCCGCAGGCGGGACGCAAGGCGTTCATCGTCAATCGCATCGGCGACTTCGCCTTCCTGCTCGGGCTGTTCGCGCTGGTCGACGTGTTCGGCACCCTCGACTACCAGGTGCTGCTCGACGCCATCGGCCACGACGCGCAGCTGGCGCTGACGCCGTACGCGCTCGACATGAGCCTGGCGGCCTTCGTGGCGCTGTGCCTGTTCGTCGGCGCCACCGGCAAGAGCGCCCAGATCCCGCTCTACGTCTGGCTGCCGGACGCCATGGCCGGCCCGACGCCGGTCTCGGCCCTGATCCACGCCGCCACCATGGTCACCGCCGGCGTCTACATCGTGGTGCGCACCAACCTGCTCTTCCAGCTGGCGCCCTGGGTGCTGGCGGTGGTGGCGGTGATCGGCGTCGCCACCGCCATCTTCGCCGCCACCATCGCCCTGGTGCAGACCGACATCAAGCGGGTGCTCGCCTACTCCACCGTGTCGCAGCTCGGCTACATGTTCCTCGCCGCCGGCTGCGGTGCCTTCTCGGTCGCCATCTTCCACCTCGGCACCCACGCCTTCTTCAAGGCGCTGCTCTTCCTCGGTTCCGGCTCGGTGATCCACGCCATGGGCGGCGAACAGGACATGCGGGCGATGGGAGGCCTGAAGCGCCATCTCCCCTGGACCTACTGGACCTTCGTCGTCGGCACGCTGGCGATCTCGGGGATCCCCATCTTCGCCGGCTTCTTCAGCAAGGACGCCATCCTCGGCGCCGCCTTCGCGGCCCATCCGGCCCTGTGGGCGGTCGGCACGCTGACCGCGTTGCTGACGGCCTTCTACATGTTCCGGCTGCTGTTGCTGACCTTCCACGGCGAGTTCCGGGGGAGCGAGGAGCAGCGGCGCCACCTCCACGAGTCCCCGCCGTCGATGACCCTGCCGCTGGTGATCCTCGCCATCGGCTCGACCGTCGCCGGCTTCGTCGGCACGATCCCCTTCCTGCACCTGGACTGGCTGTCGGACTGGCTGGCGCCGGTCATCGCCCACGTCGAAGGCGCGCCGGCCCACGCCGAGCACGGCATCGAGCTCGAGCTCTTCCTGGTCGGGCTGGCGGTGCTCGTCGCCGTCTTCGGCTGGCTGCTGGCGCGCCGCGTCTACGGCCACGGCCGTGGGCTGGAGCGGGCGGAGGCGCTGGCCGATCGCTGGCCGGCGGCGCACCGCCTGCTGCGCAACAAGTACTGGGTCGACGAGCTCTACGACCGGCTGGTGGTCCGCCCGCTCGCCGCGCTGGCGCGCTTCTGCTGGAAGGTCATCGACACCATCCTCATCGACGGCTCGGTGCACGTCGGCGCCTTCCTGGTGGAGCTGACCGGCGACCTCGGCCGCTTCTCGACCACCGGCAACGTGCGCAACTATGCGCTCTACTTCTTCGTCGCCATGGTGCTGATGTTCTGCTGGCTGGTGTTCTAGGCCATGCAAACCCTCGTCGCCCTGCTGACCACCAGCACGATCACCCAGCTGATCCTGTTCCCGGTGCTGGCGTGCCTGCCGCTACTGCTCTTCCCTCGCGCCGCCGAGGAGGGGGTCAAGCGCTACGCCCTGCTCGCCTCGCTGGTCGAGCTCGGCCTCTGCGGTTGGTTCGTCTGGCGCCATCTCGGCGCGGACGGCAGCTTCCCCCTGATCCGCGAGGTCGGCCTCGACGGGCAGCGCATCCCGTGGATCGAGAGCTGGGGGATCTACTACGACCTCGGCATGGACGGCATCTCGATGCCGCTGGTGCTGCTCACCTGCCTGTTGCTGCCGCTCGTGATCCTCGGCTCCTGGCGCGGCATCACGCGGCACTGGAGGGGCTTCGCCATATCGCTGCTGCTGCTGACCACCGGCATGATCGGCGCCCTGGTGGCCTTCGACCTCTTCCTCTTCTACGTCTTCTGGGAGCTGATGCTGGTGCCGATGTACCTGATCATCGGCATCTGGGGCGGCGATCGCAAGATCTACGCGGCGGTGAAGTTCTTCCTCTTCACCATGGCGGGCAGCCTGCCCATGCTGCTCGGCATCCTGTGGTTGGGCTGGGGGTTCCGTGGCGCCACCGGCGAGTGGAGCTTCGCTTATCTCGACCTGCTGCGGCTCGACATGCCGGTGGAGCACCAGATGTGGCTGTTCCTCGGCTTCGCCCTCGCCTTCGCCGTCAAGGTGCCGCTGGTGCCGCTGCACACCTGGCTCCCCGACGCCCACGTCGAGGCGCCCACTGGCGGCTCGGTGATCCTCGCCGGGGTGCTGCTCAAGATGGGGACCTACGGCTTCCTGCGCTTCGCCATTCCGATGTTCCCGCAAGCGGCGCGGGCGGCGGCGCCATGGCTGATCGGGCTGGCGCTGGCGGGCATCCTCTACGGCGCCCTGGTCGCCTGGGTGCAGGAGGACATGAAGAAGCTCGTCGCCTACTCCTCGGTGGCGCACCTCGGGTTCGTGATGCTCGGCCTGTTCGCCCTCGACCTGGTCGCCTGGCAGGGCGCCCTGCTGCAGATGGTCAACCACGGGATCTCGACCGGCGCCCTGTTCCTGCTGGTGGGGATGCTGTACGACCGCC
>DATKEH010000428.1:0-10299 GCA_035546355.1 Thermoanaerobaculia bacterium | reverse complement strand
GAGATCGAGACGCGCCTGAACCAGAACGAGCAGGTGCTGCGCTACCTGTGGGTGCGTACCGACGAGGACCTGCAGCGGGCGGTGCGCAAGGGCAAGGTGCCGGTGCCGGCGGCAGAGATCGTGGGCATCGGGCCGCAGCCCGCGGCCCAGCCGGCGAAGGGAGCCTGACGATGCCGCCACGCAAGAAGGTCTACTTCCGCCGTCGCAAGGTCTGCAAGTTCTGCGCGGACGGCATCGAGTACATCGACTACAAGGACGTCAGGCTCCTGCAGCAGTACATCCTGGAGCACGCCAAGATCCTGCCGCGCCGGATCTCCGGGACCTCGGCGCGGCATCAGCGGATGCTCACCGACGCCATCAAACGAGCTCGCCACCTGGCGCTGCTGCCCTTCGTTTCGGACTAGGAGGTGGTCGCCATGCGCGTGATCCTGTTGAGCGACCTTCGCCAGGGACGGCGGGGGCAGGAGGTGGAGGTGAAGCCGGGCTTCGCCCGCAACTACCTGTTGCCCCAGGGGATGGCCGTCGAGGCCACCGACGGCAACCGCAAGTGGTTCGAGTCGCAGCGCAAGAAGATCGACGCCCGCGCCGCCAAGGAACGGGACGAGGCGGCGGCCGTCGCCGCCGAGATCGGCGGCATCCGCCTGGAGATCACCAAGCGGGTGGGGGAGACCGAGACCCTGTACGGCTCGGTCACCGCCACCGAGGTGGGCGAGGCGCTGGCGGCCAAGGGCATCGACGTCGACCGCCGCAAGATCGACGTCCACGGCGGCATCAAGACGGTCGGCGACCACCAGGTCCTCGTCCACCTGCACCCCGACGTCACCGCCGAGCTGACGGTGACCGTGGTGCCGGAGGAGTAGGCGCCCCGCCAGGTGGCGGCCGCGGGGCCGCCGCCGGCCCGACTCCCGCCCCATGACCCCCCGCATCGAAGACTTCCTCGACGAGCCCACCCGGCGGCTCGAGGACTGGCGTTGGCTGTTTCGCGAGGACCGGCCGTTCCCGGTGCGCAGCCACCGGGGCCCGCTGGGGAAGCTGCTGGTGATCTTGAAGAGGCTGCTGCGGCCGGTGGTCCGGCTGCCGCAGAACGACCTCTGGGAGCGGCAGCGGGTCTTCAACATCATCCTCCTGGAGCACCTGCAGAAGGCCGCCCACGAGGAGCGGCTGACGCGCCTGGAGTCCTTCCTCCGCGACGGGCTGGACGAGGTGATGCGTCACAACGATGCCCTATTCTCGCGCGTCGACCAGAAGCTCGACCGCCACCGGCGCGAGGTGCGGCAGCTGGTGGCAGCGCTGGGCGCGGCGCTGGCGCGGGTCGAGGAGGGTGCGGCCGAGGCCGGGGGGGCGGCGGGAAGGGGCGCGGCCGCCGAGCTCACCCCGGCGCTGCAGGAGGCTGCCTACGTGGCCTTCGAGGCGCGCTTCCGCGGCAGCGAAGAGGAGATCCGCGGCCGCCTCGCCGACTACCTGCCACGGCTGGCGGGAAAGGGCCCGGTGCTCGACCTCGGCTGCGGGCGCGGCGAGGCGCTCGCCCTGCTTGCCGGCGCCGGCGTCGAGTCGCGGGGAGTGGACGCCAGCGCCGAGATGGTGGCGGCGTGTCGCCGGCGGGGCCTCGACGCCGAACAGGGCGACCTCCTGGCGGCGCTCGCGGCGACGCCCGCCGAGAGCCTCGGCGCGGTGGTTTCCTTCCACGTCGTCGAGCATCTGCCGCCCGCGGCGATCGACCGGCTGCTGCGGCTGGCCTGGGGGGCTCTGCGGCCGGGCGGGGTGCTGCTGCTCGAAACCCCCAACCCGCTGTCGCTGCTGGTCGCGGCGGGCAGCTTCTGGCTCGACCCGACCCACGTCCGCCCGGTCCATCCGGAGCTGCTGCGTCACCTCGCCGAACAGGCCGGGTTCGCCGCCGTCGAGCGTCTCGATCTGCGCCCGTTTCCCGAAGCCGAGCGCCTTCCCGAGATATCCCTGGCGGATCTGCCGCCGGAGCTGCAGGTGCTGGCAGACCGGGTCAACCGGCTGCGGGACCGGATCGACGAGGCCCTCTTCGGCTATCAGGATTACGCGTTGATCGCCGAGAAATAGCTCGAGCGGCGTCCCTGGAGCCCGCTGCCGGGTCGCGGCCGCCGTCGGGTGGTCGCCGGGAGCGGCGGGGGCGACGCGGGCGGCGGCGGCAGCGGAGGGGCGGGCGTCAGCGGGTCTCGCCGGCGGGAGTCGCGGGATCGCCGCCGCCACGGCCTCCGGGCATCCGCTCCCCCTCCTTGGGGATGTAGAAGGCGCGCTGTTGATACCAGGGCAGGGTGAGCGCCCGCGCCCAGACGAACTCGTAGTCGCGGGTCGGCTCGGTACCCGAGACGAAGGCCTCGCGCACCGTCCGCACCGAGCCCTCGGCGCCGGCCGGAGGGAGGAGCCCGGTGGAGTGCTCCACCGCCATCAGGGTCACCCCCGGCGGCACGGTGAACGACTCCCCCTCGGCGATCCAACCCTCCTCGAGCCCGCGCTCGGCGATGCCCTTCCAGATGGGCAGCGCCGCCGCGGCGCCGGTCATCCCGTGCCCGAGCGGCTTCTTGACGTCGTAGCCGACCCAGCTGAGGATGGTGTAGCGGGGCGTGAAGCCGACGAACCAGGCGTCGGAGAAGTCGTTGGTGGTGCCGGTCTTGCCGGCGAGGTCGAGGGGCAGGCGGGCCAGGGACGCCCCGGTGCCGCGGTCCACCACCCCCTCCAGCATGTGGGTCAGCACATAGGCGATCTCCGCATCCATCGCCTTCTGCGCCTGCGGCACGTGCTCCTCGAGCAGCCGACCGTCGGCGGTGGCGACGCTCTCCACCAGATAGGGCTCGACGTGGAGGCCCTGGTTGACGAAGGTGGCATAGCCGGCGGCCAGCTCGATCGGCACCAGGTCGGCGCTGCCCAGGGCGAGGCTGGGGTAGGGCGGCAGCTCGCTATGGATGCCGCAGCGCCGCGCGAAGTCGATCACCCGCTCGACGCCCACCAGGTCGAGGAGCTTCACCGCCGGAACGTTGATCGACTTCTCCAGCGCCCGCCGCAGGGTGAGGATCCCGAGATGGTTGCCGGAGTAGTTGCGGGGCACGTAGCTGAGGCGGGCGTCGGCGCCCATGAAGCTCACCGGCGCGTCGAAGATGGTATCGGCCGGGGTGAAGCCGAGCTCGAGCGCCGCGCCGTAGACGAAGGGCTTGAACGCCGAGCCCACCTGCCTCTGCGCCTGGGTGACGCGGTTGAACTTGCTGCGCTCGAAGTCCCAGCCCCCCACCATGCCGCGTATCGCGCCGGTGGCCGACTCCAGCACCACCGCCGCCGACTCCATCAGCGGCTCCTGCTCGAGGAGCAGGCGGCGGCCGCCGTCCTCGCCCGCCTCCAGTCGGAACCAGGCGACGTCGCCGCGCCGCAGGGCGTCGCTGAGCCGCTGCTTGCGGGTCCACGCGATTCCGTCGCGCTCCAGGGTGAACCGCTGGTCGTGGATCCTGACCTCCGCGGTGTCGGCCGAGGAGCGCAGGACGATCCCTTCGTACCACGTTCCCGGGGTCAGCTCGCTTCCCCTCCACGAGGGGAGGTCGCGCGACTCCAGCTCGTCGTCGAGGTGCAGGTTGGGGCCGCGCCAGCCGCGGCGGTGGTCCAGCGCCAGCAGCTGGTCCCGGACCGCGGTCTCGACCGCCCGCTGCACCGCGGGATCGAGGGTGGTGCGCACCTGCAAGCCGGCGCCGTAGAGCGTCTTGGCCCCGTACCTGGCCTCCAGGTAGCGCCGCACCTCTTCGGAGAAGTAGGCGCCCAGCGGCGCCTTCTCGGGCCGCCGCTTGACCACCAGCAGCGGTTCGTTCACCGCTTGCTGGTACTGCTCGGCGGTGATCGACTCCACCTGCCGCATGCGGCCCAGCACGTGGTTGCGGCGCCGGGTGACCAGCTCGGGGTTGCGGAAGGGGTTGTAGGTGCTCGGGCGCTGGGGGATGCCGGCGAGCGTCGCCGCCTCGGCCAGGCCGAGCTCAGCTACGGGCTTGTTGAAGTAGGCCTGGGCGGCGGCCTCCATGCCGTAGTTGCCGTCGCTCATGTAGATCAGATTGGTGTACAGCGTCAGGATCTGCTGCTTGCTGTAGCGCTTCTCGATCTCCACCGCCAGCAGCGCCTCGGCGATCTTGCGCTTCCAGTCCCTGCCGCGGGTGTGGAAGAGGTTCTCGGCCACCTGCATGGTCAGGGTCGATGCCCCCTGGGTGATCTCGCCCGCCCGCAGGTTCTCGGCCGCCGCCCGGAAGACGCCGTTGAGGTCGATGCCGCCGTGCTGGAAGAAGCGGTCGTCCTCGACCGCCAGGATCGCCTTCTGGAGCAGCTCCGGAACCTCCCCCTCGCGCAGCAGCATGCGGTGCTCGACGGCGTAGATCTGCAGCGGCTCTCCCCGCGCGTCGTAGAGCTCGGTGATCAGGTCGGGGGTGAAGCCCTCGAGCTCCTCGACCTGCGGCATGTGGATGACCGCCGCCGCGAAGACGCCCGACGCGGCTCCCAGCCCGAGGGCGTAGGCCCACGCCCAGCGCCACAGGTGGCGCCAGAAGCCGCCGCTCCGCGGTGCCCGTCGTGGCCGCCGCTCCGGCGGCCGGCCGGTCGCCGACCGGACCTCGGGGCGCCGCTCCGGGAGAGGCTCGTACTCCATGCCGGCAGTATACGTGCCGCCATGATAGAAACTCCGCATGCAGGAACCGCCCGGGCTCGAGCCGGCGCCCTCTGCGATCCCCCAGCCGTTCGGGTCCGAGCCGCGGCCCCTGACGCCCTCCGGATGCAGCCGCAACTCGGTGATTGGCTGCGGCGTGCTGGTGGTGCTGCTGGGCGTGGCCGCGGTGCTGCTGCTGGCGCGCTCGAACGAGGTCATGGTGTGGGTACTCGAGAAGCTCGAGACGCGGGTAGAGGAGAAGCTGCCCGAGGACCTCCCGGCCGCGGATCGCGCGCGTCTCGCCGCCGCTTTCCAGCGTCTCTATCGGGCGATCGAGAGCGGGGAGGTAGACCCCGCAGCCTTGCAGCGGCTGCAGCGCGAGCTGCTGGATCTGGCCCAGGCCGACCGCCGGCTGACGGTCGAGGAGGTCCGCGACCTCACGGTCTCCCTGGAGGCGGCGGCCGGCGAGCAGCAGCCGCTGGCGGCGACGGCGGCAGCCGGCTAGCCGGCGCGCAGGGCATTTTCGGCCCCGCCGTGACGTTGTCTTGCCAGCGGTGGCCGCGGGACCCGTCGAGTGCCATCCTCGCGCCGCTGCCCCGACCCTCGCCATGAACGCCTTTCGACTCGTCTCGCCCTTCTCCCCCCAGGGGGACCAGCCGCAGGCCATCGCCCAGCTCGTCGAGGGGGTGCGCAGCGGCCTGCCCGAGCAGGTGCTGCTCGGCGTCACCGGATCGGGGAAGACCTACACCATCGCCAAGATGGTGGAGTCGCTGAACCGCCCGACCCTGGTGCTGTCGCACAACAAGACGTTGGGGGCCCAACTGTTCCAGGAGTTCCGCAGTTTCTTCCCCGACAACGCCGTCGAGTACTTCGTCTCCTACTACGACTACTACCAGCCCGAGGCCTACGTGCCGCAGTCGGACACCTACATCGAGAAGGAGACGACGATCAACGAGGAGATCGACAAGCTGCGCCTGCGCGCCACCAAGGCCCTGTTCGAGCGCCGCGACGTGCTGATCGTCGCCTCGGTCTCCTGCATCTACGGCCTGGGCTCGCCGGACGCCTTCTACGGCATGCTGCAGTTCTTCGACCGCGGCGACTCGCCGGGCATGGACGCGGCGATGCGCAAGCTGGTCTCCATGCAGTACGAGCGCACCTCCATGGACCTGTTCGCCGGCAGCTTCCGGGCCCGCGGCGACGTGCTCGAGGTGCTGCCCGCCTACGAGGAGATGGGGATCAGGGTCGAATACTTCGGCGACGAGATCGAGCGCATTACCCGCATCGATCCGCTGCGCGGCGAGGCGCTGCAGGAGGTCGAGCGGATCGCGGTGTACCCTCGCACGCACTACGTGACGCCACGCGAGCGCCTGGTGCGCGCCTTCGAGACCATCGCCGGCGAGCTCACCGAGCGGCTGGCGGAGCTCGAGGGCGAGGGCAAGCTGCTGGAAGCGCAGCGGCTCGAGCAGCGCACCCGCTTCGACCTCGAGATGCTGCGCGAGCTCGGCCACTGCCAGGGGATCGAGAACTACTCGCGCCATCTCACCGGCCGCGCCCCCGGCGAGCCGCCGCCGACGCTGCTCGACTACCTGCCCGAGGACTTCCTGCTGGTGGTCGACGAGAGCCACCAGACCATCCCGCAGGTACGCGGCATGTACCACGGCGACCGCTCGCGCAAGCAGACCCTGGTCGACTTCGGCTTCCGTCTGCCGAGCGCGCTGGACAACCGGCCGCTGACGTTCGACGAGTTCGACGCCCGGATGGGGCAGCGGATCTACGTCTCCGCCACTCCCGGTCCCTTCGAGCTCGAGCGCACCGGCGGGGTGGTGGTGGAGCAGCTCATCCGCCCTACCGGGTTGATCGACCCGCCCATCGAGGTGCGCCCGGCGCGGGGCCAGGTGGACGACCTGCTGGGCGAGGTGCAGCGGGTAGTGGCGGCCGGCGGGCGCGTCCTGGTCACCACCCTCACCAAGCGGATGGCCGAGGAGCTGACCCAGTACTTCCAGGAGCTCGGCGTGCGGGTGCGCTACCTGCACAGCGACATCGACACCCTGGAGCGGGTCGAGATCATCACCGCGCTGCGTCGCGGCGAGTTCGACGTGCTGGTGGGGATCAACCTGCTGCGCGAGGGGCTCGACCTGCCGGAAGTGGTGCTGGTGGCGGTGCTCGACGCCGACAAGGAGGGCTTTTTGCGCAGCGAGACGTCGCTGATCCAGACGGCGGGGCGGGCGGCCCGCAACGTCGAGGGGACGGTCGTCTTCTACGCCGACCGGATCACCGGCTCGATCCAGCGCGCGGTGGAGGAGACGGAGCGGCGACGGGAGCGCCAGCGGGCCCACAACGTCGAGCACGGCATCGAGCCGCGGACCATCCTCAAGGAGATCCACAGCCCGCTGGTGCGCATGAGCCAGCTCGACTACTACGAGCCTGGCGGCGGCAGGCTGTCGGCCATCGCCGAGGAGGATGCGCTCCCCCTGGCCGAGCGCATCAGCCGTCTGGAGAAGCGGATGCGCGAGCACGCCAAGCGCCTCGAATTCGAAGAGGCCGCCGAGCTCCGCGATCGGATCCGGGAGCTCAGGGAGCTGCAGATCTATGTGTGAGCCGGCGAGGATCGTGGGGGCGGGCCTCGGTGCCCGCCCTCGGAGCGGCCGCCACGGAGGGCGGCCCCCGTGATCCCCCACGTCGAAGACCGCATCCGCGCCCTGCCCGACCGGCCGGGGATCTACGTCTTCCGCGACGGGGGCGGCAAGCCTCTCTACGTCGGCAAGGCCAAGTCGCTGCGCCGGCGCGCGGCCCATTACCTGCGGCAGCAGGTGGACCCGCGGCTGCGGGCGATGGCCGCCGAGGCGGCGGAGGTCGAGTCGGTGGTCACCGACACCGAGGCCGAGGCGCTGCTGCTGGAGAACAACTGGATCAAGCGGCATCGGCCCCGCTACAACGTCCTGCTGCGCGACGACAAGACCTACCCCTACTTGAAGCTGACCCTCCAGGAGGAGTATCCGCGGCTCGCCTTCACCCGCCGGGTGGCGGAGGACGGGGCCGCCTATTTCGGGCCCTTCCTGCCCGGCGGGCTGGCGCGCCGGGCGATCAAGCTGGTGCAGAAGCTCTTCCAGGTGCGTGTCTGCCACATCGCGATCGACGGCTCGCTGCCCCGGCCGTGCCTCTACCACGACATGCACCGCTGCCTCGGGCCGTGCGTCTCCGGGCTCACCAGCCGGGAGGCCTACGGCGAGGCGGTCGAGCAGGCGCGGCTGTTTCTCGCCGGCCGCAACGACGAGTTGTTGCGGCGGCTGAAGCGGGAGATGGAGGCGGCCGCGGCAGCGCTCGAGTTCGAGCGCGCCGCGCGCCTGCGTGACGCCCTGCGCGAGGTCGAGGGGATCAGCCAGCGACGCAAGCTCTCGTCGGTGCAGGGCGAGGACGTCGACGTCTACGGCTACCACCTCGCCGGCGGCAACGCCGCGGTGGTGATCCTGGTCATGCGCGGCGGCCAGGTGCTCGACCGACGCGAGCTGTTCTGGGAGGGGGAGGGGGACGTGGAGCCGCAGCGGCTGCTCTCCGAGCTGCTGCCGCAGGTCTACGAGCGGACGCCGTTCCTGCCCAAGGAGGTCCACCTGCCGGTGCCGATCGACGACGCCGAGGTGGTGGAGCAGTGGCTGTCGCAGCGCAAAGGGGAGCGGGTGTACCTGCGCTTCCCGGCGCGCGGCGCCAAGGCCGGGCGGGTGGGGCTGGCGATGCGCAACGCCCAGCTCGCCTTCCGTCGCCGCTTCCGCGGCCACCAGGAGCACGTCGCCGGCGCCGAGGCGCTGGCCCGCCACCTCGAGCTGCCGGAGCGGCCGCGGCGCATCGAGGGGCTGGACGTCTCGCACGTGCAGGGGACGGAGACGGTGGCGTCGCTGGTGGTGTGGGAGGAGGGGCGCATGCGCAAGGGGGATTACCGCACCTTCAACGTCCGTGGCCTCGCCGGCGGCGACGACTTCGCCGCGCTCCATCAGGCGGTCAGCCGGAGGTACCGGGGGCTGCTCGACGAGGACGCCCTGCTCCCCGATCTGGTGCTGATCGACGGGGGCCGGGGGCAGCTCAACGCCGCCCTCGCCGGGCTGGCGGAGCTGGGGATCGAGGAGGTGCCGGTGGTGGCGCTGGCCAAGCGCGAGGAGGCCCTCTACCTGGCAGGGCGGCCGGAGCCGCTCCGCCTGGCGCGCCGCGACCCCGGGCTCAAGATCCTGCAGCAGGTGCGCGACGAGGCGCATCGCTTCGCCGTGTCGCGCCACCGGCGGCGCCGCGGGCGCGAGGCGTTGATCAGCAAGCTCGACCAGCTGGCGGGCGTCGGCGTGCGGCGCCGGCGGTTGCTGCTCCAGCGCTTCGGCAGCCTCGCGGGGGTGCGGGCGGCGAGCCGGGAGGACCTCCAGGGGCTCCTCGGGCCGGCGCTCGGCGCCAGCGTCTACCAGCAGTTGCGGGAGGGCATGGAGGTAGAATCCCCGGCGCAGGATCCCCCATGACCGAGACCAACCCGCGGCTGCCGGCTCCGGCAGGAGCGCTCGATGCGCCCCTGGCGCCGGAGATCCTGGCGCGGTTCCTCCAGCGCATCGACGAGCTGCTCGATGCCAAGCCGTACGAGCCGCCGTCGGCGGAGCACCGTGCGCAGCTGGCGGCTCTGCTCGCCGAGGCCGGCGGCCGGACCCACTACGAGCTGCTGGGGCTGCCCGTCGGCGCCGCCGCCGGCGAGGTCGCGGGCGCCTTCGAGGAGCTGGCCCGCAGGGTCCACCCGCGGCACGCGGCGCGGCTGGGGCTCGGGGAGCGCCGCGACCTGCTGCTGATGCTCTTCGAGCGCGCCACCCGAGCCTACCTGGTGCTCAGCGACCCACAACGCCGCTCCCGCTACGACCGCGCCCTCGACCTGCACCCCGAGCCCGAGGCCCGCAGCCCCGAGGAGGTGGCCGGCGCCCGGCGGCAGATGGCGCGGGAGTACTTCGAGCGCGCCCGCGGCCTGGCTCGCAGCGAGGAGTACCACTACGCGGTGGAGCTGCTGCGCGACGCCGTGCGCTGGGACCCGCGGCCGGAGTACCTGGCCCTGCTCGGCGAGATCGAGGGGCGCAACCCGAAGTGGCTGGAGCGCGCCGCCGAGCACCTCGAGCGGGCCGTGCGTTCGCGCCCGGACGAGGGCGACTTCCGCCTGCAGCTGGCGCAGGTCTACGACCGCCAGGGAAGGGTGGAGCGGGCGGTGGCGGCCTACCGGGAGGCGCTGGAGCGGCTGCCGGGCAACGAGGAGGCCTCCAAGGCGCTCGAGCGGCTCGGCGGAGGCGACGCCAAGGGCCGCGGCTGGCTCGGCCGCCGCCGCGGCTAGATAGCTTCCCGGGGCCGAGGAAGAGAGGCGTCGCTCTCCGGGTGAAGCGGCCGGCTCCATCCCGGCCGTACGGTGGGGCGACCGCCGCTTGGCGCGGCGGGAGAAAAGTAGACGCTGGAGAGCCCCGTAAGCCGAATCCTGTGAGCCGGGGGGCGCTGGTGCGCCACCCGGCCTGCGGTCATTCCTCTAGACCCGCCGTTGCCGGCGGGCTCGAGCGACCTACCCGGAAGCGGTCCGGCCGAGCCGGAGCGGGACGGGTGGCCCGCAGGTCCGCTCCCCTATTTGGTCTTGCTCCGCAGGGGGTTTGCCGTGCCTCGACCGT
>DATKEH010000427.1:0-9762 GCA_035546355.1 Thermoanaerobaculia bacterium | reverse complement strand
CCGCTTCTTCGAGGAGGACTCGCCGCTCATCGGCGCCGTGCTCATCCATCCCTTTCGCGAGCACCATCGCGATCCGCTCGCCATGACGCGCCACGGTGTCCTCGAGCTCACGGGCAACGCGTGCCTGGGCCTGGCGCCGATGTTGTCAGTCGCGTGGTGGTGGGGCGCGCCTGCAGACGGTGCGCTGGGCGTCTTCCCCTACGGCGTCCTGCTCGCCGCCGCCCTCGGAGGCTTCGCCACCAACCTGTTCCACGGCTGGGCGCACGCGCCCCGCGTGCCGCCGCCGGTGGCGTGGCTGCAGCGCCGCGGGCTGATCCTCTCCGCGCGCGCCCACGCCGCCCATCACCACCGGGGTGAAGGCGCGTACTGCGTCACCGTGGGATGGATGAACGGCTGGACCGATCGGCTCGGCGTCTTCCTCCTGCTCGAGCGCGCCCTGCGCGCGGCCGGCGTGCCCGCGGCACGCTCGCCGGCGCCGCGTGCACCAGTCTGAATGATCACCGCTGGCGCTACGCCGCCTGCGTCGCGCTCGCCGTGCCGGCCTCGGTGAGCGCCTCCTCCAGCACCTGCTCGGCGGTGTCGACGAAGACGAACCGGAGCGCCTGCCGCGCCTCCGGCGGCACGTCCTCGACGTCGCGCTCGTTGTGGCGCGGCAGGATCACCGTGAGGACGCCCGCGCGGTGCGCGGCGAGCATCTTTTCCTTGATGCCGCCCACCGGCAGCACCTTGCCGCGCAGAGTGATCTCGCCAGTCATCGCCACGTCCTTGCGCACCGGCACCTTGGTGAGGGCCGAGACGAGGGCGGTGGCCATGGTGATCCCGGCCGAAGGGCCGTCCTTGGGAATCGCCCCTTCGGGCACGTGGATGTGGACGTCGAGGGTGTCGGTGAAATCCGGGTCGATGCCCAGCAGGTCGGCCTTGCTGCGAGTGTAGGAGACCGCCGCCCGCCCCGACTCCTGCATCACCTCACCGAGCTTGCCGGTCAGGGTGAGCTTCCCCTTCCCCTTCATCAGCCCCACCTCGGTCTCGAGCAGCTCGCCGCCCGCCTCGGTCCAGGCCAGGCCGGTGGCGACCCCGATCTCCGACTCCTCCTTCTTGCGCCGCGGGCGGAACCGCGGCTTGCCGAGCATCTCCGCCACCATTTCCGGGGTGACGACGACCTTCTCCTCCTCCTCCACCTTCTCCTGGACCAGCCGGCGGGCCACCTTGCGGCTCACCGAGGCGATCTCCCTCTCGAGGTTGCGCACCCCGGCCTCGCGCGTATAGCGCTCGATGAGCTGACGGATCGCCTCGGCCTCGAACTCCACCCGGTCTCTGCCCAGGCCGTGCTTCTCGAGCTGCTTGGTCACCAGGAACTGCTGCGCGATGGCCAGCTTCTCGTTCATGGTGTAGCCGGAGAGCGGGATCACCTCCATGCGGTCCTTCAGCGGCGCCGGCACGGTGTGCAGCACGTTGGCGGTGGCGATGAACATCACCCGCGACAGGTCGTACTCGACGTCCAGGTAGTGGTCGACGAAGGTGTCGTTCTGCTCCGGGTCGAGGACCTCGAGCAGCGCCGCCGAGGGGTCGCCCCGGAAGTCCATCGACATCTTGTCGACCTCGTCGAGCAGGAACACCGGGTTGACCGTGCCCGCCTTCTTCATCATCTGGATGATCTGGCCGGGGAAGGCGCCGATGTAGGTGCGGCGATGGCCGCGGATCTCGGCCTCGTCGCGCACGCCGCCGAGCGACAGGCGCACGAACTCGCGGCCGGTGGCGCGGGCGATCGACTTGGCCAGCGACGACTTGCCGACGCCCGGGGGGCCGGCGAAGCAGATGATCGAGCTCTGGGTCTGCTTGGTCAGCTGCCGCACGGCCAGGAACTCGAGGATCCGCTCCTTGATCTTCTCCAGTCCGTAGTGGTCCTCGTCGAGGATCTTCTCGGCGCGGGCGAGGTCGCGGATCTCCTTGCTCGCCTTCTTCCACGGCACCGAGACGATCCAGTCGATGTAGTTGCGCGACACCGTGGCCTCCGCCGACACCGGCGGCATCGCCTCCAGGCGCTTGAGCTCCTGCTCGGCCTTCTCCTTGACCTCCTTGGGCAGCCCCGCCTCCTCGATCTTCTTCTTCAGCTCCTCCACCTCGTCGGTGCGGTCGTCCTTGCGCCCGAGCTCCTGATGGATGGCCTTGATCTTCTCGTTGAGGTAGTACTCCTTCTGGGCCTTCTCCATCTGCTTCTTGACCTGGACGTTGATGCGCTTGTCGATGTTGGTCTTCTCGATCTCCAGGTCGAGCAGGTCGTGGAGCTTCTGCAGCCGCTCGTAGGGGTTGAGCAGCTCGAGCAGGACCTGCTTGTCGGTCGTCGACACCATCAGGTGGGCCGCCAGCGTATCGGTGAAGCGGTCGGGGTCGTCGAGCTTGAGGCTCGACATCAGGCTCTCGAAGGCCAGATGGTGCGACGCCTTGGCGTACTGCTCGAAGGCGTTGAGCACTTTGCCCATGTAGAGCTGCAGCTTCTCGTTCGCCGGGTAGTCGACGGCGTAGGTCTCGAGCTGCGCGGTGAAGGCGTCGGTGGCTTCGTCGAGCTCGAGCAGGCGCGCCCGCTGGACGCCCTCGACCATCACCTTGACGTTGCCGTTGGGCAGGCGCAGGTTCTGGATCACCTTGGCGACGACGCCGAGGTCGTAGAGGTCGGCGCGGCTGGGCTCGTCCACCTTGGGGTCGCGCTGGGTGACGAGGAAGATCTGCTTCTTGCTGGTCGCCAGGGTCTCTTCGAGCGCCCGCACGGAGGCCTCGCGACCGACGATGAAGGGCGCCATCATGTGCGGGAACACGACCATGTCCCGCAGCGGCACGACCGGAAGCTCGGCAGAGCCCCGTTCGACGAAACTCTCGTGAACTGTCATCGGCTGGGTATCGCTCGGTAGACGCCGGCGGCTCATCCGGCCTTCTTGTAGAGGCGCACCGGCTGCGCGCGGTTCAGCACCACCTCCTCGGTGATGACGCACTCTTCGATGTCGCTGGTCGAGGGGACGTCGTACATCAGCTCGAGCATCAGCTCCTCGAGGATGATGCGCAGCCCGCGGGCGCCGACGCCGCGCTTGAGGGCTTCCTTGGCCACGGCGCCCAGGGCGCCGTCGCTGAACTTGAGGTTGACGGTCTCCATCTCGAAGATGGTCTTGTACTGCTTGACCAGGCTGTTCCTGGGCTCGATCAGGATGCGCATCAGCGCCTCCTCGTCGAGCTCGTCGAGGGTGGCGATCACCGGCAGCCGCCCCACGAACTCGGGGATCAGGCCGTACTTGATCAGATCCTCGGGGACGACGTGGCCCAGCAGGTCGCTGACCTTCTGCTTGCGCCGCTCCTTGATGTCGGCGCCGAAGCCCATGGTCTTCTGGTTGAGCCGCTTCTCGATCTGCTCGTGCAGCCCGACGAAGGCGCCGCCGCAGACGAACAGGATGTTGGTGGTGTCGATCTGCAGGAACTCCTGGTGCGGGTGCTTGCGCCCCCCCTGCGGCGGCACGTTGCACATCGTCCCCTCGAGGATCTTGAGCAGCGCCTGCTGCACCCCTTCGCCGGAGACATCGCGGGTGATCGAGGGGTTGTCCCCCTTGCGACAGATCTTGTCCACCTCGTCGAGGTAGACGATCCCCTTCTGGGTCTTCTCCTTGTCGTTGCCGGCGGCCTGGTAGAGCTTGAGGATGATGTTCTCGACGTCCTCGCCGACGTAGCCCGCCTCGGTGAGGGTGGTGGCGTCGGCGATGGTGAACGGCACGTGGAGGATCTTGGCCAGGGTCTGGGCGAGCAGCGTCTTGCCGGTGCCCGTCGGCCCGATGAGCAGGATGTTGGACTTCTGCAGCTCGACGTCGGAGCGCATCCGCTCGGCGTGCTCGATGCGCTTGTAGTGGTTGTAGACGGCGACCGCCAGCTTCTTCTTCGCCTGGTCCTGGCCGATCACGTACTCGTCGAGCAGCGCCTTGAGCTCGTGCGGCTTGGGGAGGCTCGTCTCCTGCTGCTGCTCGAGCATCCGGTCCTCGGCGATGATGTCGAGGCAGATGTCGACGCACTCGTCGCAGATGAAGACGGTGGGGCCGGCGATCAGCTTGCGGACCTCGCGCTGGCTCTTGTTGCAGAAGGAGCACCGCAGGGTGTCGTCGCCGGGTTCTCGCTTCGCCATGGTTCCTCTCCGCTCTAGGCTGGCCGGATCGCTGGCCGGATCACCACGCCCACTGCAGCTCTCGGGCTGGGAGCTCGCGCCTCGCTCTCTACTAACGCGCCTCCCACACGCCCTATTCCTCGCGCCGGACAGCGGCGGAGGAGGCCGCCGCGCCCTGCTCTGCACCGCCTCGACGAGGTCACTGACGGCAGCATAGCAGACCCGTCATGCGGGCTTCCTCCGCGCCATGATCTGGTCGGCCAGGCCGTAGTCGACGGCCTCCTCGGCGCTCAGGATGCGATCGCGCTCGGTGTCGTCGTGGACCTGCTCGACCGGCCGCCCGCTGTGCTCGGCGAGGATCTCGTCGATGCGCGCGCGCATCCGCAGCAGCTCGCGGGCGTGGATGTCGATGTCGGTCTGCTGCCCCTGCAACCCGTAGAGCAGCGGCTGGTGGATGAGCACCCGGCTGTTGGGCAGCACGGCGCGCTTGCCCTTCGCCCCGCCGGCCAGCAGCACCGCCGCCATCGACGCCGCCTGGCCGACGCATACCGGGGCCACGTCGGGCTTGATGTACTGCATGGTGTCGTAGATGGCCATCCCCGAGGTGATCGAGCCGCCGGGGGAGTTGATGTAGAGGGCGATGTCGCGCTCGGGGTTCTCGGCTTCGAGGAAGAGCATCTGGGCGATGACCAGGTTGGCGACGTCGTCGTCGATGGCGCGCCCGAGGAAGATGATGTTGTCCTTGAGCAGCCGCGAGAAGATGTCGTAGGCGCGCTCCCCCCGGCTCGTCTGCTCCACAACCATCGGGACCAACATCGCTAGCTCCTCGTCCGTGGTTTACAAACAGGCGCGCGGCATCTCAATCGCTGCGATCGGATTCTACTCCCCCACCCTGCCGCAGCAAGTCCCGTACCGTGGCCTCGCGGCGCAGCTGCTTGCGCAGGGCGCCGAGCTGGCCGCGCTGGTCGAGCTCGCGTCGCACTGCCTGGGCGGAGGTCTGGCGCGAGTGGGCGATGCCGGTCAAGACCTCCTCCAGCCGCTCCTCCGGCACCTCGATCCCCCGCTGCTCGGCGATGGCATCGACCAGCAGGCGGGAGTGGACCGTCCGCTCGGCCTCCGGCCGCAGCTGCTCGGCGATCGCCCCCCAGTCGATGCCGGAGCGCTCGACGTCGACCCCCCGATGGGAGAGCTGATGGGCGTATTCGCGGACCATCTCCTCGGTCTCGCTGTCGACCACGCCGCGAGGCAGCTCGAGCGGGTAGCGGTCGCGGAGCTGGGCGAGGAGGGCCCGCTCCTGCTGGCGGCGATAGTCGCGCCGCCGCGACTGCCGCAGGTTCTCGCCGACCTGCTCGCGTAGCTCGGCGAAGGTCTCGAACTGGCTCACCTTCCTGGCCAGCTCGTCGTCGGCCGGCGCCGGCTCGAGCTCCTGTACCTCCTCGACGGTGACCTGGAGCTCCTCGGGCTCGGCGCCCTCCTGGGTGCCGCGGCGGAACTGCGAGGACTGACCGGCGGCGAGGCCGGTGACGGCGAGCGTCAGCTCCTCCCACACGCGCTCGTCGCCCACCTCGACGGCCACCTTCTGCGGCTCCTTGTCCCCCGAGCGGATGACGACCAGCGCCCGGTCGCCGCGGGCGGCCGGGCGGTCGACGGGCTTCCAGGCGCCGGCGCGGCGCCGCAGCTCCTCGAGCTGCTGTTCGATCTCCTCGTCGCCGGGGTCGGGCGGCGGTGCGGGCAGCTGGAAGTGATCGAGATCGCCGAGCTCGACCCGCGGCCGCGTTTCGACCACGGCGGTGAAGGTCATCCCCTCGCCGAGCGAGAAGTCGACGCCGGCCAGCTCGGGTGGCGCCAGGGGGTCGAGTTGCTGCTCGGCCTCCGCCTGGCGCCAGTAGCGCGGTACCAGCCGGTCGACGACCTCCTGCTCGATCTCCTTGCGGAAGCGCTGGGTGATCATGCCTGCCGGGACCTTGCCCTTGCGGAAGCCCGGCAGCCGCACCCGGCGGCGGTAGTCGACCACCACCCGTTGCGTCTCGGCCTCGACCGCCGGCTGGGGGACTTCGATCCGTAGCTGCTTGCGGCAGGGGCCGACGTCTTCGATGGACACCACGACGCTCATCAGGAGGGTCCTTTCCGGGCGAGTCGGTCTCGGGGCTGGGTGCGGGGGCTGGTGCGAAAGGGGGGACTCGAACCCCCACCCCTTGCGGGACTAGATCCTAAATCTAGCGCGTCTGCCGGTTCCGCCACTTTCGCGGCCGTTTCCGAACTACCAGCCGACTGTACCAGCAGCCAGGATGTGGAAGGGAGTGGTGAGCCGCCAGGGAATCGAACCCCGAACCCGCAGATTAAGAGTCTGCTGCTCTGCCAATTGAGCTAGCGGCCCACGCCGGGCCCCCGATTCTAGGGCACCCGGGCTAGAGATGGCAACCCGGCCGGGAGCGGGCGGAATTCCGCCCGCGCGATCAGCGGAGACGCCGCAGGCCGGTGGCTAAGATGGAGGCGTGATCGAGCTGACGATGAACGGGGAGCGGCGGGAGGTGGCGGAGGGGAGCAGCGTGCTCGACCTGCTGGCGGCGCACCAGCTCGACCCGCGGACGGTGGCGGTCGAGCGCAACGGCGAGATCGTGCGGCGCGAGCGGTTCGGAGATACGGCGCTGACCGCGGGCGACCGGCTCGAGATCGTCCGCTTCGTCCAGGGCGGCTGAGCCCTGCCCTACAGCAGCTGCTTGAGCTCGGCGCTGCCGATCAGGCTCGAGGCGCTGATGATGACGGCCGCGGCGCCGGAGCTCATCTCCGGGATCGCCACCTCGATCTCCAGGCTGCCCTCCTCGTCCGTCGTGCCCTCCCCCAGCATCAACGGCGGGCGCAGCGTCGAGATCATCTTCACCGCCACCTGGGCGCCCGAGACCGGCAGCCCGCTGCGCGACGACCTGGCCCGCAGCTGCAGGAGGCAGGAGTTGCCGGCGGCCAGCCCGGCGGAGTCGTCGAGAGCCAGCTCGAGCTGGTCCTGCTGCGCCTCGGTGGTGAGGTACTCGAGGATCACCTGGTCGAGCGTGGGGCCGGCGTCGGACCGGGCCATCTCCAGCAGCCCCCCTACCGCCTCGGCACCGATCCCGGTCTCCTCGCCGCTCGCCACGAAGGGACCCAGCGCCTCCTGCATCTTGGCGTCCAGCTTGCCGGCGCGGATGGCGGCGATCATCATCCGGTGCTGGTGGTCCATCCGCGCCGAGATGTCCTCGCTCCCCTTGCCGTCCTGGATCAGGTCGGAATAGCTCGAGCGCTTCGCCACCAGGACCTGGCCGCCGTGGTAGACGACGCTCTCGATGAAGGGGTTGGTGAGCCCCTTGTCCTCCGTCTGCACGTGGAAGACCTTCTCCCGATAGCGAACGTCGGTGTTGTAACCGGTGATCATGCGCGTGCGGCCGGATACAGCTGTACCAGAGAGCTCGAGCAATTGTAGGAACGGTCCGGGAAGGGGTCAAGCGGCAGATCTCTCCTCGCGCCGGCGGCGCCCCCGGCGGCGCGGGGTTGAGCCGCCTGTCGCCTCGTGACAGAATTCCGTCACGGCCGGGAGGCCGCTCCCGCGCCCCGGCGGCGCGCTCCGCCACCCTCACCCATCCAGATCGCACGGAGGAGACGCCATGACCGTAGAAACCCCTGCCCCACCCCAGACCCTGGTGCAGTACGAGGCGCGCGAGGGCGTCGCCTACCTCACCCTCGACTTCCCGCCCGCCAACTGCTACACGCACGACATGATGCGCCAGCTCGACGAGAGAATCCTCGAGGCGCGCTTCGACAACGACGTGCACGTGATCGTGCTGCAGGGGAGGGGGGACAAGTTCTTCTGCGCCGGGGCCGACATCAACATGCTCAAGCAGGCGGACCCGACCTTCAAGTACTACTTCTGCCTGCACGCCAACGAGACGCTGAACCGCCTCGAGCAGACCCCCAAGCTGGTGCTCGCCGCGCTCGAGGGGCACACGGTGGGCGGCGGCCTGGAGATCGCCATGGCCGCCGACATCCGGGTGGCGAAGAAGGGCTCGGGCAAGGTCGGCCTGCCGGAGATCACCCTCGGCGTGCTCCCCGGAACCGGCGGCACGCAGCGGCTGTCGCGGATGATCGGCAAGAGCCGCTCCATCGAGCTGATGGTGAGCGGCGAGCTGATCTCCTACGAGAAGTGCCTGGAGTGGGGGATCGTCAACCAGCTCTTGGAGGGCGACGATTTCGCCGCCCAGCTGCACGCCTACGCCCGGCAGTTCTGCCCGCCGAACAAGGCGGCCAAGGCCGCCGGCCGCATCAAGCGCTCGGTGCAGAGCGGCTGGGAGGTACCGTTCGAGAGCGGCCTCGCCATCGAGCGGGAGCTGCAGCAGCAGCTGTTCGAGAGCCAGGACGCGCGCGAGGGCCTCGGCGCCTACGTCGAGAAGCGCAAGCCGCAGTTCCAGGGGCGGTAGTCCCATGACCCCCCCTGAGGCGGGGCGCATCCTGCTGGCGGCGCCGGTGCGAACCCCCATCGGCAGGTTCGGGGGCGCCCTGGCGCCGCTGACCGCGGCCGATCTCGGCGTCGCCGCCGCCACCGCCGCGCTGGAGCGGGCGGGCCTGGGGGGCGACCGCATCGACCAGGTGGTGTTCGGCCACGCCCGGCAGGCGGGGGGAGGCCCCAACAGCGCGCGGCAGATCGCCTGGCGCAGCGGGGTGCCGCACGAGCGGCCGGCCTTCACCGTCAACCAGGCCTGCGGGTCCGGGCTGCAGGCGGTGCTGTGCGCCGCCCGCGCCATCCGCCTCGGCGAGGCGCGGGTGGTGCTGGCCGGCGGCACCGAGAGCATGTCCAACACCCCCTACCTGCTGCCGCGGGCCCGTTGGGGGTACCGCCTCGGCCACGCCGAGGTGGTCGACGGCATGTACCGCGACGGCTTCGACGATCCCCTGTCGGGGCTGGTGATGGGCGAGACGGCCGAGGAGCTAGCGGCGGAGGCGGGCATCGACCGCGGCGCCGCCGACGCCTACGCCGCCGAGAGCCAGCAGTACAGCGAGCGGGCGTGGGCGAGCGACCGCTTCGCCGAGGAGGTGGTGCCGGTGACCGTGCCGGGGCGCCAGGGAGGCGTGGTCGTCGACCGCGACGAGCACCCCCGTTCCGGCGTCACCGCCGAGTCGCTGGCCCGGCTGCCTTGCGTCTTCCGCGAGGGGGGCACCGTGACCGCCGGCAACGCCTCGGGGATCACCGACGGGGCGGCCGCCATGGTGGTGGCGTCGGAAGCCGCGGCCGCCGAGCTGGGGCTCGCTGCCGCGGGCTACCTGCTCGACTGGGAGGTGGTCGGGGTGGACCCGCGGGTCATGGGCATCGGCCCGGTGCCGGCGGTGCAGCGGCTGCTGGGCCGCCGCCGGCTCGACGCCGCAGCCGTCGACCAGGTGGAGCTGAACGAGGCCTTCGCCAGCCAGGTCCTCGCCTGCCTGCGCCAGCTCCCCTTCCCCCGCGATCGGGTCAACCCCGACGGCGGCGCCATCGCCCTCGGCCACCCCATCGGCTGCACCGGCGCGCGGATCCTGGTCACCCTGATGCACGGGCTGTCCAGGAACGGCGGCCAGCGCGGCATCGCCACCCTCTGCGTCTCCGGGGGGATGGGGATCGCCGCCCT
>DATKEH010000426.1:0-8382 GCA_035546355.1 Thermoanaerobaculia bacterium | reverse complement strand
GGGGCTCCCCAGGGCGGCTCCCGGACGCTGGCGTGGCCCTTGCAGCCGGCACCGGCGACACCCGACAGGTCGGAGGGTTCCCATGCGAATCGCCAGGTCCCGGAGCGCCGGCTTCACGCTGATCGAGCTGCTGATCGTGGTGGCCATCATCGGCCTGCTGGCGGCGATGCTGATCCCCAACCTGCTGGACGCCCTGCAGAAGGCGAAGCAGAAGCGCACCGTCGCCGACATGCGGCTGATCGGCGGCGCGATGATGGGCTGGCTCACCGACGAGGCCGCCGCCGCCGCCGCCGGCGCCGCCAGCACCCTCGTCACCATGAGCAACTACTCGCCGATCGGCGACGCCTCCCTCGCCGCGCTGCTGGTGCCGCAGTACATCCAGGAGATCCCGCCGTGGGACGGCTGGAAGCTGGACTACGACTTCCGGCTCAACGTCGAGAAGCCGTCGGGGTCGAAGGTGATGGCCATCCGCAGCGCCAGCGCGGACGGCACTTTTTCGGGCGACACCTACACCGCGGGCCCGTTCGATCCCACCGAATACGAGCAGGACATCGTCTGGACCGACGGCTTCTTCGTCCGCTGGCCGCAGAAGAGCACCTGAGCGGCGGCCGCCGCTACCGTGATACTCTGGCGGCCCCGCCGGAGGCTTCGCCATCGCCCGCGCCGTCACCCAGTTTCGACGCCACGGTGGCCTCCTCGCCGCGCTCCCCGGGCTGACGCTCCTCGGCGCCCTGCTGGCCCCGCTGCTGGCCCCGGGCGCCGTGCTGGTGGTGCGCGACGTGCTCACCTTCCACCTGCCGCTGCGGACCGCCTTCCGCGCCCTCCTCGCCGATGGCCTGCCGGAGTGGAACCCCTGGCTGCACGGCGGGCAGCCGATCCTCGGCAACCCCAACTACGCCGCCTTCTACCCCCCCACCTGGCTGGCGCTGCCGCTGCCGCCGCCGCAGGCCCTCGGCCTGCTGGCCCTGGCCCATGCCCTCCTCGCCTACGCCGGCGCCTGGCGACTGCTGCGGCGCCTCGGCGCCGAGCCGGCGGCGGCGGGCCTGGGCGCCAGCGGCTTCGCCGCCGGCGGCTTCTTCCTGTCGTTGACCAGCACCTTCAACCTCCTCTGCGGCACCGCCTGGCTGCCCTGGGTCGTCGTCGCCGCCCTGCCGCTGCTCGACCCCGAGGAGCGCCCCCGGGGCGCCTCCCTGACCGCCGTTGCCGCCACCGCGGCGGTGCTGGCGATGCAGCTGCTCGCCGGCGAGCCGGTGGCGGTGCTGCTGTCCGGCCTCGCCCTGGCGGCGGTGGCGTCGACCCGCCCGCGGCTGTGGCGCCGCAGCCTGCCCCCGCTGGCCGGCGCCGCGGTGCTGGCGGCGCTGCTGGCCGCCGCCCAGCTGCTGCCGACCGTCGCCCACCTCCAGGGCTCGCCGCGAGCCGGCGGGCTGGCGGTCGACACCGCCACCACCTGGTCCGCGCGCCCGGCGCGCCTGCTCGAGCTGGTGTATCCACGGCTGTGGGGGGACCCGACGCGCGACGAGGAGGGGCTCTACTTCGGCTGGGGGATCCACGACCGGGACTTCCCCTACGTGGTCTCCCTGCACAGCGGGCTGCTGAGCGCCGTGCTGGCGCTGGCCGCCCTGCTCGCCTGGCAGGTGCCGCTGCGCAGGGGCCTGCTGCTGGCGGCCGCGGCCGGCGCCCTGCTCGGCTTCGGACGCCACACCCCGCTGTACGAGCTGCTGCGCGAGCACCTGCCACTGCTGGCGATGATCCGCTACCCGGAGAAGTTCCTGGTGCTCACCGCGGCGGTGGTGCCGCTGGCCGGCGCCCTGGGATGGCAGGCGCTGCTCGCCGCCCGCCGGCGCGGCGAGGTGGAACGCACCTCGCTGCCGATCGCCCTCGCCCTGGCCGCCGCCGTGCCGCCGGCGGCGGCCCTGGCGACGTTGCTCTGGCGACCGGAGGCGGGGGAGGAGTTCGTCCGCCAGCACAGCGGGCTGCCCCCGTCACCGGCGACGGTGGCGCGCGGCATCGAGTACCTGCGCCAGGAGGCCGCCGTCGCCCTGGCGCTGGCCGCTGGGGTGGTCTTGCTGCTGGCCCTGCTGCGCCGACGGCGCATCCCGGAGCGGCTCCTCTCCGGCGCCGCCCTGCTGCTGCTGCTGCTCGACCTCGCCTACTACGGGCACCGCCTCAACCCCACCCTGCCCCGCGGGGAGATCCTCGCCCCGCCGCCGCTGGCGCTGGAGGCCGCCGCCGGCGCCGGGCGGGTCTTCAGCAGCGCCCGGCTGGACGACCGGCCGGAGATCGCCCTGCGCCAGGGGCCCCCGGGGCTGAGCCAGCTGTGGACGCGCGTCCGCCGCCTCGACCCCTGGGCGGGGATCCTGTTCGGCCTCGCCTACGGGCCGCAGGAGGACTACGACCTGATGCTCACCGATTGGGGGCGCTGGTCCCTGGGCTCGCTGCGGAGGGCCTGGCCGCGCCCGCAGGAGCTGATGCCGCTGCTCGGGGCGTGGAACGTATCCACCCTGGTGCTGCGCACCTCGCCCGAGGAGCTGCTGGCCGCGCTGCGACGGGGGGAGACGCCGCCGGGTCCGGCGCGCGCGGTGCCCAACCCGGAGGTGCTGCCCCGCTACCGCTTCGTGGCGGTGACCGGCGAGGTGGCGGGCCGGCGGGCGGCGCGCGGCTGGCTGGCGGCGGCCGGCAACCGCGTCGCCGACGCCGACGCCTGCATCGCACCCGGGGCGCCGGCGAGCCGCGTCGCGCTGCCGGGGCCGGCCGCTCTCGTCGAGGTCGCCGAGCGCGGCAAGCGGATCCACCTGCGCTACCGCGCCGCCGGCCCCGCCTTCCTGGTGGCCGCGGTGACCTTCGACCGCCGATGGACGGCCACCCTGGAGGACGGCACCGCAGTACCGCTGTGCCCCACCACCCTCGGCCAGATCGGCCTGGTGGTGCCGCCCGGCGAGCGCGTCGTCACCCTCCTCTACCGCGACCCCTGGGTGCGGATCGGCGCTGCCCTCAGCGCTACAGCCCTGCTCCTCCTCCTGCTCGTGCTGCGCCGTCGCCGGGCCTCCTCATGAACCTCGCCTGGCTCCTCGATCTCTGGGTGGCCGCCGCCGGGCTGGTGGCGGGCAGCTACTTGAACGTCGTCATCCATCGCCTGCCGCGCCGCATCTCGACGGTCCTGCCGCGCTCGCGCTGCCCCCACTGCGGCGCGCCCATCCACCCCTGGGACAACGTGCCGCTGATCAGCTTCCTGCTGCTGCGCGGGCGGTGCCGCCACTGCCGCGCCCCGATACCCTGGCGCTACCCGCTGGTCGAAGCCGCCACCGCCGCGCTCTTCGTCGGTTGCCTGATGCGCTTCGGCCCCACCCCGCGGGCGCTGGTGGCGGCCGCCTTCGGCTGCCTGCTCATCGCCCTGGCGGGGATCGACCTCGAGCACTACCTGCTGCCCGACGGGATCACCCTTCCCGGGCTCGCAGCCGGCCTGGCGATCGCCTGGTTCGCCCCCTGGATCGACTTCGGCAGCGCCGCCCTGGGCGCGCTGCTGGGGGGTGGCGGGCTGTGGCTGGTGGCCGAGCTGTGGGTGCTGCTGCGGCACGAGGAGGGGATGGGGCTGGGGGATGCGAAGATGCTCGCCATGGTGGGGGCCTTCCTCGGTTGGAAGGGGGTGCTGGTGACGCTGCTGCTGGGATCGGCGGCCGGCTCGCTGGTGGGGCTCGCCGGAGTCGCCTCCGGCCGGCTGGGGATGAAGGCCCGCCTCCCCTTCGGCGTCTTCCTGGCGCTCGCTGCCCTGGCGGCCCTCTTCGTCGGCGAGCCGCTGGCCGACGCCTACGGCCGACTGCTGTGACCGCCACCGCTGCTCCTCGCCGCCTGGGTCTGCGCGACACCTGGGTGGCGCTGCCGGTGGCGCTGCTGTTGCTGGTGGTGCTGTCGATCGTCACCCTGCTCGCCTATCGCAACGCCCTGGACCATCTGCTCGACGAACGCCGGCGGGAGGCGCTGGCGGTGGCCCGCCAGGCGGCGCAGGAGCTCGGGCAGGGGCCGGTCGATCGCGGCCGGCTGCGCCAGCTCGCCCCCGGAGCCTCGCGCGTCGCCCTGGGGGATGGCGAGGGGAACCTGCTGGCGCTGGTGGGGGAGCCGCTGCCGGCCGGGATCACCGCGCCTCTCGGCGATCGGCCCCTGCAGCAGGAGGTGGTCGTCGGGCCGGGGGGGGAGATGCCGGCGGCGGTGGCCGCCTTCGTGCCGCTGACCCGCGACGGCCGCAGCGCGGTGCTGCGCGTCGACCTTCCCGCCGCTTCGCTGGCCGCCCAGCGCCAGGGGATGAGGCTGCTGAGCTGGGTGGTGGTCGGCGCCGATCTGGCGGTGGCGGTGTGGCTGTTGCTCTTCCTGCGCCAGCTGTTGAGCCCGTACGAGACCCTGCTCGCACGGGTGCGCCAGCTGCGGGGCGGCGAGGCGCCGTCGCTGGACGAGGAAGCGGAGTTCCTGCTGCAGACCGTGGAGCGGGCCGTCACCGCGGCCGGCGGCGACCGCGAGGAGCTGCGGGTGCTCGAGCGCACGCTGGGGCCGAGCCTCGACAGCGGCCTGCTGCTGCTCGATCGCGAAGGGGGTGTGTTGGCGGTCAACCCCGCCGGCCTCAGTCTGCTCGCCGCGCCGCCCCCTCCGCCGCGGATCCCCATCGACTCCTTCCTGGCCCCCTACCCCGACCTCCTCGTGCTGCTGCGCACGGCGGTGGCCGACGCCCGGGCCCTGCAGCGCCAGGAGTGCGTCCTCGACACCAGCGAGGGGCGGCGGACGCTGGGGCTGAACCTGACGCCGCTGCGCCGCGCCGACGGCGGCGTGCTCGGCTTCCTGGTGCTGTTCTCCGACATCACCGAGTCGCATCGGCTGGCCCAGGAGCTGCGGCTGGCCGAGAGCCTGTCGCAGCTGGGCGAGCTGGCGGCCGGCGTCGCCCACGAGCTGCGCAACGGGCTGGCCACCGTCGCCGGCTACCTGACCCTGCTCGAGCGCGAGGGCGCGGTGGAGGACTACCTGCAGGAGCTGCGACGGGAGACGCGGCACCTCGAGCGGGTGGTCGGGGACTTCCTCACCTTCGCCCGGCCGGAGACGGCGCGGGTCGAGCCCGTCGACCTGGTGGCGCTGGCGCGGCGGGCGGCCAGCGACCCGGCAGCCGGCGAGGTGGAGGTCGCCGCCGAGCGCACCCACCCCGCGATCCTGCCGGGCGACGCGCAGCTCCTCGCTCAGGCCCTGCGCAACCTGGTGCGCAACGCCGCCGAGGCGCAGGCGCGGGCGGGGGCCGCCGGGCCGGTGGAGGTGCATGCCGCGTGGACCGACGAGGGCTTCGCCATCACCGTCTGCGACCGCGGCCCAGGCGTCCCCGCGGCGCTGCGGGAGCGGCTGTTCCGGCCGTTCGCCACCGGTCGATCCGACGGCGTCGGCCTGGGCCTGGCGCTCGCCCATCGCGTCGTCGCCCTGCACGGCGGCACCCTGCGCCTGGAGGACCGCGAGGGGGGTGGCACCTGCGCGCGGATGGTCTTCCCGCTCACCCCGCCCGCCTGATCGTCGGACCGAACGGGCACACCGGCGGCGCCGCGATCCGCACCCCGCGCAGCCGAAGAGCCGTCGCCAGGCCGACCTCCGGCCGCCTACTCCTGCCGGTACCTGGGAAACCCCGCCAGATCGTGCTGGCGCACCTTGCGCAGCAGGGTGCGATAGCTGATGCCCAGCCGCTCCGCGGCGCGGTGCTTGTCGCCGTCGCATGCCAGCAGGGCCTCGCGGATCGCCTGCCGCTCCTCGCCCCCGGGGACGCGCTGCAACAGCTCGCCGAGCTGGCGCGCGCCGAGCCGGTCGTCCGGGTGGAGGATCAGCGCCCGCTCGAGGACGTTGGCCAGCTGCCGCACGTTGCCCGGCCAGGGCTGGTCCGCCAGCAGCTCCAGCGCGCGGTCCGTCAACTGCGGCGGCGCCAGGCCGTGGCGCTCGCCCAGGTGACGGAGCAGGTGCTCGACCAGCGACGCGACGTCCGACGCCCGCTCGCGCAGGGGCGGTAGCTCGATGGGGAAGACGTCGAGGCGAAAGAACAGGTCGGAGCGGAACTCCCCGGCGTCGACCATCTGGCGCAGGCCGCGGTTGGTCGCCGCCACCAGGCGCACGTCGGCGTGCTGCGGCGTGGCACTGCCGACCCGCTCGTAGACCCGCTCCTCCAGCACCCGCAGGATCTTCCCCTGCACCGCCGGCGACAGCTCGCCGATCTCGTCGAGGAACAGCGTGCCGCCCTGGGCGCGCGCGAAGCGCCCCGGCTCGCGGCGGTGGGCACCGGTGAAGGCACCGCGCTCGTGGCCGAAGAGCTCGTTCTCCATCAGCGTCTCGGGGATGGCCGCACAGTTGACGGCGACGAACGGCCCGTCGCGGCGTGGCGACAGGACGTGCAGGGCGTGGGCGAAGAGCTCCTTGCCGGTGCCGCTCTCGCCAGTCAGCAGCACCGTGGTCTCGGTCGGCGCCACCCGCTCGAGGAGCCGCAGGGCGGCGCGCAGCCGGGGGTGGCGGCCGACGATCGGCGGGGCGCCGGGGCCGGCGCGAAACACCTCCGGCGGCGCCTCCGTGCCGGCGCCCACGCCCAGGTGGCTACGCACCATCTCGAACAGCTCGTCGAGCTCGAGCGGCTTCTCGAGGAAGTCCGCGGCGCCGAGCTTCATCGCCTCGACGGCGGTGGCGACAGTGCCGTAGGCGGTGAGCACCACGACCGGCGTGGCGGGATGCAGGCGGCGCGCCTGCGCCAGCACCTCGAGCCCCGAGCACCCCGGCAGCTTCAGGTCGGTGAGCACCAGGTTCCACGGCCGCTCCTCGAGCCGGCGGATCCCCTCCTCACCGTCGGCCGCCACCCCCACCTGGTACCCCTCGCCGCCGAGCGCCCGCTCGAGCATCCGGCGCAGCGACTCCCGATCCTCCACCACCAGGACGCTGCTCGCCGCCTCGCCGACTCCGCCGGCGGCCATCACCCGTCTCCAGAGGGCTGCCGGGCCCGCGCCACCGCCGCCGCCAGCGCCGCGTCGTCTTCGGGGGCGACGGTACGCAGATCGAGGAGCAGCCTCCCCTCGACGACGTAGCCGAACACGGCGGGCTCTCCCAGGCGCAGCCGTCGCGCCAGCTCGCCGTCGGCATCGGGCAGCGCCACCGCCTCCCCGGGGATCGGCGCATCGGGCGCCGCGCCGCCGCCGAGGAAGGCCTCGGCCGCCACCACCTCGCCGTCCAGCCGGCGGGCCATCGCCGCCACCCGCTGGCGGTGGGCCACGGGGTCGGGCCACAGCCGATCGATGGGCAAGGGCTCCTCCCGCAGGTGCCGCAGCAGCACCCCCTCGAGGGCGGCGTAGGTCAGCCGCCCCGGTCGCAGCGCCCGATAGAGTGGGTGACGCCGGCACTGCGCCACCAGCGCCGCCTCCCCCACCAGCAGCCCCGCCTGAGGCCCCCCGGCCACCTTGTCGCCGCTGCCGCTGGCGAGCGCCACCCCCGCCGCCACCAGCTCGGCGAGGCTGGGGTGGTCGCGCAGCTGCGGCTCGCGGCGGGGGCGCAGCAGCCCCGCCCCCTCGTCGACCACCACCGGCAGGCCCTGGCGCCGCCCCAGCTCGACCAGCTCGCCGGCAGCGACCGCTGCGGTGAAGCCGCGAATGCGGTAGTTGCTGGGGTGGACCTTGAGCAGCAGCGCCGTCTGCGGGCCGATGGCGCGCGCGTAATCGGCCAGGCGCGTGCGGTTGGTGGTGCCCACCTCGACCAACCTGGCGCCGGCCGCCGACAGCACCTCGGGGATGCGGAACGAGCCGCCGATCTCCACCAACTCGCCACGCGAGACCACCACCTCACGCCCCTGGGCCAGCGTCGCCAGCGCCAGCAGCAGCGCGGCGGCGTTGTTGTTGGTCACCAGCGCCGCCGGCGCCCCGGTCAGCTGACGCAGCAGCGCCTCCGCCCGCCGGTTGCGCTCACCCCGCCGCCCGCTGGCGCGGTCGAGCTCGAGGTCGCAGGAGGCGTCGACGAGCGGCGGCAGCTGCGCGGCGACCTGCGGCGGCAGGGGAGCGCGCCCGAGGTGGGTGTGGAGGAAGATCCCGGTGGCGTTGAGGACCCGCCCCAGGCGACCGCCCAGCACGGCCTCCAGCCGCCTCTCGAGCCGCCGCGGGAGCTCCTCCAGGGCCGCCGGCACCTCGTCGGGAGCGCGCCGCAACGCGGCCAGCTCCTCGCGCACTTGGACCGCCACCAGCGCCCGCCCGTATAATCGAACGAGGTCCCGCACCTCCGGCAGGCCCAGCACCCGATCGACGGCGGGCAGCTCGCGGCGCAGGTCGGCGGGTTGTCGAGAGGCCATGCGCTGCCGCGAATTGTAACCAACGGGATTGCCGAGCCGTAGATGCAGCCCACCAAGCC
>DATKEH010000425.1:0-2386 GCA_035546355.1 Thermoanaerobaculia bacterium | reverse complement strand
CGGCGAAGTTCATGGTGCCGCTGTTGACGTTCACCGTCCGCTCGAGCAGCTCGAGCGCGGGATCGATGCGCGCGTCGATCTGCTCGACCAGGCGCTGCTCGGCGGGGGAGAGAGCCTCCGCGGCGCAGGGGGCCGCCGCGGATATCGCGAGCGCGACGGCGAGGAGCGGGGGCAGCAGGCGCATGAGAACCTCCTGGGGACGGCCCGAGTGGGTTACTCGCCAGCCGCCTCGGCCGGCGGCTCGTAGTCGGACCTGCGGTGGGCGCCATCCTAGACGACGCGCGCGGCGGCTTGTCAAGCTGCGGTGGCGCCCTACAATGACGGGTATCGTGACCCCCTCGACAGGGCCGCCCCTCGCTGGGCAGGGCCACCCGCCGGGCGTCGACCTGCAGCGGCCGATCGAGCCGGGATCGGGGACCCCCGGCTGCGTCAAGCTCTTCCTCGGCTGCGCTCTCGGTTGCGGGGCGCTGGCCCTGATCGCTTGCCTCATCGGCGCCCTCTTCGCCTGGTGGCTGGTGCGGCCGGGGAAGCAGTACCCGACGGCCGCGGTCGTTCCCCCTGACGTCGCGGGCGCGTTCCACGTCGGCGACCTCGGCGCCGACCCCGGCGTCGTCGCGCTCCTCGATCACCTCCTGCGGGAAACGCAGCGACTCGACGGCTCCCGGCCCGACTGGTATCGCCAGCTGGAGCCGATGCGCTGGGCCGGCGGCAGCCCGAGCGTGGGTCTGCGTCTGCTCCTGCCGCGCGAGGCGACGCTGAGCCTGGAGGTGGTGCCCGGGGAGCAGCCAGTGCTCGTCGCCGCGCTCAACCCCCGGGGGCTGGTGCGCGTGCTGCGCATGATCGTCGGCGCGGCGACGGAGGAGAGCCGCATCCGCCGCCACCGCGGTCACCAGATCGTGCCCTTCCGGCAGGGCGGCGGCATGGCGCTGGTCGATGGCACGGTGCTGCTCACCGATCGCGAGCAGAGCCTGGAGTCGGCCATCGACCGGCTGCTCGACGGCGGCGGCGACCGCGCGATCGCCACCGACGCCGCTCCTGCGGGCGGTCCGTGGGACCTGTCGGGCGCCGTCTCGGACCGCGGCGCCGTGGGCGATCTGCTGGCCGGCGCAGGAGGTGACGTCACGCCCTTCGCCGGCGCCCACCGCGCCGCCCTCGGATTCGACGTGGTGTCCCACCAGACGCTGCGCGGCGCGGTGGTCGTGGACTGCGACGCGCGGGACGCGGCCGACCGCGTGGCGCAGGGGCTGCGAGAGCGAATGGCCGATCGCGCCGCCGCGCTGGCGGCGGCGGGAGGCGAGCTGCGCGGCGCGGTGCGGGCGATGGGATCGCGGGTCGAAGTCGAGTGGCAGGCGCAGGGGATCGACCGCGCGCTGGTCGAGTGGCTGCGGCTCCAGCAGGAGGACGCCGACGAGAACGAGCCCACCGGTCACCCGTGACCGCCCTCGCGCCCCTCTCCCCGTCCGCGGGAGAGGCCCGGCCGAGGGTCTCCATCTGGTCCGGCTGGCCCACGACGACCGCAGACGGCGGTGCTGTATCCTCTCGCCATGGCGTCCTTCCCCTCCCAGGGCCGCCTGCCCTGCCCCGAGCAGGCCCTTGCCGGTCGCGACCAGCCGATCGCGGTTCCCGAGAGGCACCACGTGCTGGGCACGCGCCTGGCGCCACCCTACCCCGAGGGCCTGGAGATCGCCGACTTCGGGATGGGCTGTTTCTGGGGCGCCGAGAAGCTGTTGTGGGAAACCGCCGGCGTGTACACCACCGCCGTCGGCTACGCCGGGGGCTACACCCCCAACCCCACCTACCGCGAGGTGTGCAGCGGCCAGACAGGCCACGCCGAGGTGGTGCGGGTGGTGTTCGACCCGCAGACCACCTCGTACGGGCGCTTGCTCGAGCTGTTCTGGGAGGGGCACGACCCGACGCAGGGGATGCGACAGGGGGGCGACGCCGGCACCCAGTACCGATCCGCCATCTACGCCCACGGCGAGCCGCAACGGCGGGCCGCCGAGGCCTCGCGCGAGACCTATCAGCAGGCGCTGACCGCGGCCGGCTACGGCGCCAGCACCACCGAGATCCGCCCGGCGCAGACCTTCTACTTCGCCGAGAGCTACCACCAGCAGTACCTGGCCAAGAACCCGGGCGGCTACTGCGGCGTCGGCGGCACGGGGGTCAGCTGCCCGGTGGGTCTCGGCGTCGGGTAGGGGCGGGCCTCCGCGCCCGCCCGTCCGGCCGCGAGGACGCCCGCGCCGGCTAACCCGGATCATGCACGAAGGTGCATGTAATCCATAGACACGGAAGGCTCCGCGGGTCAGAATTCGCTTTAGCACGAACGACTTCTGACGAGTCCACGGAGCCTACCGATGCCGAATGCTGCCACACAGTGTGTTGTTTT
>DATKEH010000424.1:0-3802 GCA_035546355.1 Thermoanaerobaculia bacterium | reverse complement strand
CGCCTGCGGCCGCCGCGCCGCACCCCGCCGGCCACCTCTCCTCGGGCAGCGCCCTCGGCCCCTACCGGATCCTCCGCCTGCTCGGGGCCGGCGGGATGGGCGAGGTCTACGAGGCGATCGACTCGCGGATCGACCGGCGGGTGGCGGTCAAGGTGCTGCCGCGGGCGCTGGCCGCCGACCCCGATCGCCTGCGCCGGTTCCAGCAGGAGGCGCGGGCGGTGGGGGCCCTCAACCACCCCAACCTGCTGTCGCTGTTCGACCTCGGTGAGGTCGACGGGCTGCACTACCTGGTCACCGAGCTGCTCGAGGGGGAGTCCCTGCGGGCACGGCTCGCCGAGGGGCCGCTCGCCGTGCGGCAGGCGGTAGAGGTGGCGGGTCAGACGGCCGAAGGCCTGGCCGCCGCCCACGAGCGCGGCATCGTGCACCGCGACCTGAAGCCCGAGAATCTCTTCCTCACCGATGAGGGGCGGGTGAAGATCCTCGACTTCGGCCTCGCCAAGCTGGCCGCGCTGGAGGGGGACCCGGGGTGGGAGAGCCGCACCGGCGCGGTGGTCGGCACCGCCGCCTACATGGCGCCCGAGCAGGTGCGCGGCGAGCGGGCCGACGCGCGCGCCGACCTCTTCGCGCTCGGCGCGATCCTCTACGAGCTGCTCACCGGCGAGAGCGCCTTCCGGCGCGGCACCGCCATCGCGACGCTCAACGCGGTGCTCGACGAGGAGCCGCCCCGGCTCGCCCGGCTCGATCCCGAGATCCCGGCGCCGCTCGCCACCCTGCTGCGAGGTTGCCTGGAGAAGGAGGTGGTGCGCCGCTTCCAGTCCGCCCGTGACCTGGCGGTGGTGCTGCGCTCGCTGAGCGGCTCGCCGCTGCCACCGACCGAAGTCGGAGTGCGGCGACCGCCACGCCGCCGCGGCCTGGCGGGCCGGGTGCCGGCGGCCCTGGTCGCGGCGCTGGCGGCCGGTGCCCTGGCGGGCGTCGCGGCCGGCCTGCTCTGGCGCCAGTCGCCGCCGGCGGCGCCGGTGTTGCGGCACCTGACGCGGTCGAGCAACGACTTCGCCCCGGCGCTGTCTCCCGACGGCCGCACCGTGGCCTTCGTGTCGCAGCGCGACGGGGCGCCGCGGATCTGGATCAAGGAGCTGGCCGGCGGCGGTGAGACCGCCGTCACCGAAGGACCGGACCTCTTCCCGCGGTTCTCCCCCGACGGTTCCGAGCTGCTGTTCGTCCGCTTCGCCGGCGAGGACGGGGCGCTGACCAAGATCCCCTTTCCGGGAGGGCAGCCCCGCACGCTGCTGCGCGACGTGTTCGACGCCGACTGGGCGCCCGACGGTGCGCGCATCGCCTTCGTGCGCCACGAGAACACGCCGGGCGGGGGAGGGACGGTGCTGGGCATCCTGGCGCCGGCCACGGGTCAGACCCGCGAGGTGGTGCGGGTTCCGGGGCGTCTTCTCTACCAGCCGCGCTGGTCGCCGGACGGCGACACCATCGCGGCGGTCTCGTCGGGTCGCGAGGCGGTGGTGCTGGTGGACGTGGCCGACGGCACCGTCCGCAGCGTCGCCCCGCCGCCGCCCCGGCGCCCGCTGTCGACGGCGGTCTGGGACGGCCCGCATCACCTGCTGGTGCTCGAGGCGGCGGGAGACCTCCCGGGAGTCGCCACCGCGGCCGGCGCCTGCCTGCGGCTCGACGTCCGCGACGGCAGGGCCGAGACCCTGTTCTGGAGCCCCAACTGGGGGCAGCACCTCGACAGCGACGGCGGGCGGGTCGTGCATTCCGCCGGCTTCTCCCGCCAGGGGCTGTGGGAGGCGGAGGTGGCCCCGGATGGCACCCTGGGCCCCGGGCGCTGGCTCACCCGTGGCGCCAGCATCGACCGCCAGCCGGCGTACAACCCGGACGGCTCGTGGATCGTCTTCTCCTCGGACCGTAGCGGCAACCTCGATCTGTGGCGCGTTTCCGCCAGCGGCGGGCAGCTCGAGCGGTTGACCGACGATCCGGGGGTGGACTGGGACCCGGCCTTCACCGCCGACGGGCGCCTGGTCTGGTCCTCCGACCGCGGCGGCCGCTTCCAGCTGTGGACCGCCGCCGCCGACGGCAGCGGTGCGCGGCCGCTGATAGGCACCTCCTTCGCCGCCAGCGACCCGGCGCCGGAAGCGCCCGGGGGGTGGATCCCCTTCATCGGCACCGGCGAGGGCAGGAAGGGGCTGTGGCGGGTGCGTCCCGACGGGGCGGGGCTCTCCCGGATGCGGCCGGGCAACCTCCAGCTGCCGGCGCTGTCTCCCGGCGGTCAGCGCCTCGCCTTCCTCGAGTACGCCGGGCGAGACCCGCGGGTGCCCACGCTGCAGGTGTCGGAATGGCCCAGCCTGCGGCACGTGGCGGCGGTCCCCCTCGAGCCCCAGTCGCTGACCGATCTGGTGCTTCCCGGGCGGGCGCGCTTCTGGGGCGACCGCTACCTCGCCTACCTGGGCAAGGACGCGCAGGGCCGCCCCGGCATCCTCGCCCGCGATCTCGCGCAGCTCGAGAGGCCGCCCCTGGCGCTCGCCGGCTTCGTCCCCGACTTCCTCCCCGAGACCTTCGCCTTCTCGCCGGACGGCGACCGCCTGACGGTCTCGCGCCTCGACCTGCAGCAGAGCCTGCTGCTGGCGGAGCTGGGGCCTCGGCGCCGCCGCTGAGCGACGGCGTCGACCGGGCGCCGGGAATGATCCGCTGCCGCTGTGGGTTGTATTTCCCGAGGCCTTCGGGTCAGAATCAACGCAGTAGCCACATCAGGGACGGCGGAGCGCGGCGACGACCGTGGCCGCCCGGGCGGCGCGGCGACGCCGCCGACATCCAGGAGACACCCACCGGATGAGCACCTTCCGCTTCGACCGCAGCGCCCTCACCGCTCCCCGTGCCTCGATCGCAGGGACCGCCCTGGTGGCGCTCCTGGTCTCCGGCCTCCTCACCGGCGGTTCGCAGGCGGCGCCCGCCGCGGCAGTGGGCGAGCCGGCGCCGGCACGCGCGACCACGGCGGCGCCCCGTCCCGCTACGGCGCCCCGTCCTGCTACGGCGCCCGCGGTCTCGCGCCCCGCAGTAGGACCGGAGGCCCGTCTCGCCGCGCTGGTGCCGACGCTGGACCGTGAGGTGCTGCGCCTCGGCCTGGCTGCGCACAGCGGCGCGGTCGCCCGCGGCCTGGCGGCCCGCCCCGAGCTCTTGACGGTGATCGACTACTCCCGACCGTCGACCGAGAAGCGGCTGTGGGTCTTCGACCTCGCCGCCGACCGGCTGCTGTTCCACGAGCTGGTGGCGCACGGCAAGAACACCGGCGACAATCTCGCCACCCGCTTCTCCAACGTCGAGGGCAGCAAGCAGAGCAGCCTCGGCACCTTCACCACCGCCGAGACCTACCACGGCAGCAACGGCTACTCGCTGCGGCTGGTCGGCCTCGAGCGCGGCGTCAACCACCTGGCGATGCAACGCGCCATCGTCATCCACGGCGCGCCCTACGTCTCCGCCGCCTTCGCCGCCAGCCAGGGTCGTCTGGGGCGCAGTTGGGGGTGCCCGGCGGTCTCCCAGGCGGTGTCGCGGCCGCTGATCGACGCCATCGCCGGCGGCAGTGTCGTCTTCTCCTACTACCCGGACCAGGGTTGGCTGGCGAGCAGCGACCTGCTGCGCCAGGGCGGCACCGCCCTGGCCGTCGCCCGCTGAGGCGGGACGGGCTTCCACCCGGAGAAGCGTCAGCCGGTGCGGCTGGCGCCCAGCGCCACCAGCAGCACGGTCGCGGCGCCCCAGGCGATCTCGCCGATGCCCACCCGCTTCGCGGTGGCCGGCCGCC
>DATKEH010000423.1:0-6067 GCA_035546355.1 Thermoanaerobaculia bacterium | reverse complement strand
CCGATGAAGAAGACGTGCCTCGCGGTCCTGTGCCTCTGCCTGCTCGCCTCGAGCGCCGGAGCGACCGACCTGGTGATGAAGCGGATCGACGTCGATCCGGAGACCCTCGCCGCGGCGAGCAGCCTGTTGGAGCGGACGACGCTCATGCCCGAGGGCGCCAACGGAGTGGGCCCGTACGAGTGGCTGGTGATGTACTGGACGTCCCTCTCCTTCACCCAGACGACGACGCTGTTCGCGCTGACCAACTGCAACGACGTCGCCGTCGGCGTGACGCTGTACTTCTACGACATCTTCGGCATCTTCGTGTTCCAGCACACGTTGACGATTCCCGCCAACGGGGTGCGGACCGTCAACCTGCGGGACTGGATCACGCCCTTCGGGATCCCGCTCGAAGGCCTGTTGCGCATCGTCGCGGACCAGAAGATCCTGGTCGAAGACCTGATGGTCGACACCGAGCAAGGCCGCTCCTCCGGGCAGCTGAGCCTCAAGGGATTCTTGGGTCACTACCGCAGCGACGTCGCCGCCGTGTTGGTCGCCCGCGCCTCGCGCGGAGGCGGCGTCACCGCGCTCGGCACGATGTTCAACTTCTTCTTCACCGCGCCGCAGGGCCCGGACCCCGACGAGGACCCCGCCACTTTCATCATCTTCATCTACGATACCGAGGGAGTGCTAGTCGGCGGTGTCGCCGTCTGGGTGAACAAGATGGTGGTGAAGCTCGACTTCGAGGAGATCGCGGTCTTCGCCGGCTTCGCCGGCATCGACGCCAAGCTCGTGATCTGGGGCAACAGCGCGTTCTTCGCCTCCTTCTTCGAGGGCTTCCTGCCCCCGTCCGTGGACGTGGGGATCGCCGGAGTCGTGATCTACAATTCCGGGCCGACCTTCAACTTCGGCGACCGGATCAAGGTGAAGGAACCCGCGGGAGAAGGGGTCGAGTCGCCCTTCGAGTAGAAGGGGCGGGGGGTGGGGCGTCGCTGCCGCGCCCGCGAACCCCTTGCGTGTTCAGGAGAGGGCAGTCCAGAGCGGCCGGCCCGGATCCCCCGCGGCCGGCCGCCTCGCTTGACCTCACCGCTTCCGAAGGCTAAAACTACCGGGTCCTGCTGGGAGGTCGTCTAACGGTAGGACAAACGGCTCTGGACCGTTGAATCGGGGTTCGAATCCCTGCCTCCCAGCCACTTTCTGCCCTCTACACGCCCCCGCACACAGCTACACGCTAGGGACTCTGGAACAGCGAAACCGCTGCTCGCTCAGGGACTTCCCGTGCTACACTGCTCTCCGAAGCTACACGGAGGGAAACAGCGATGCACGGCAAGCGAGAGTCCCAGCCCAAGTCCCAGCGTCCGGGCGCCAGAGTCCCAGAAAGTCCCAGAGTCCCAGAGAGTCCCGGGACTCGGAAACGGCGCGCCCTCAGCGCGAAGAACCTGCGGACGCTCCCGCGGGGCGACTACACGGACAGCGCCGTGCAGGGGCTCACGTTCCGCCACCGGGCGAGCGGCGCGCGTACGTGGGCGCTGAGGTACGCCGCCCGGCAGGGGCGCACCTGGGGGGCGCAGCGGCGCCTGCATCTAGGCGACTTGGGCGGGCCGCTGGCCCTCGACCTGGAGGCGCTCGGGCTCTCCGACCTCCTGCCGCCCCGCGCCGTGCTCGGGCTCTCCGAGGCCCGAGAAGTGGCCCGCGCCCTGGTCGGGCTCGCCGCCCGGGGGCTCGACCCGCTGGAGCTGCTCGCCGCGGCCGACCGCGAGCGCGAGCGCCGGGAGGCGGAAGAGGCGCGCCGGCAGGCCCTGGGGCTCGTGAGTCTCGGCGACCTGCTCGACCGCTACATCGCCTTCCGTGCCGCCCCGCCGCAGGGATGGAAGCCACCGAAGGGGCAGAGGGCAGGCCCCATCCGCCCCGCCACCCGCAAGGGGTGGGAGGGGCTCGCCAAGGGCGCGCTAGCGCCGCTCCGCCACCGCGACCCCGCTACCCTCACCGTCGAGGACGTGGAGGGGTGGCACGAGCACGTAGGCGCGACCCGCGGGACGGTGGTAGCGAACCGCGGGTTGGAGCTGCTAGCGACCTTGTACAGCTGGAGCATGGCGACCCGCGGCGACGACGGGCAGCGGCTGCTCGCGTCGAGCCCGTGCGGCACGGTGCGAGCCTTCCCTGAGCGGCCCCGTTCTCGGACCCTCGACTCCGGCGAGCTGCGGGCGGTATGGCAGGCGCTCGAAGGCGAGCCGTATGGCGACGCGGTGCGGCTGCTGCTGTTGAGTGGCACGCGCAAGAGCGAGGCGCTCGGGGCGGAGTGGCGAGAGATCGACTTCCCGGCGAAGGTCTGGACCGTCCCGCCCGAGCGCTCCAAGACCGGCGAGGCTCGGCGCGTCCCGCTGTCGGCGCCGGCTCTGGCGATGCTCAGGGACCGCCGCGAGGCCGACCCCGGCGGGCGGTGGCTGTTCCCGTCGCCGGTGGGCGCGGTTGGCCCCGTAGGCTCGCTCCAGGCGCTGCTACGGCGCGTCGAGAAGCGGAGCGGCGTAGGCGATTGGACGCTGCACGACCTGCGGCGGGTGGTGCGCTCCGGGCTGGCTGCGCTCGGGGTGGCGCCGACCACCGCCGAGTTCATCCTCGGCCACCTGCCGCCCCGCCTGGTGAGGACGTACGACCGGCACGAACCGCTCGCGGAGGCGGCCGCGGCGTTGGAGGCATGGGCCGGCCGGCTGGCGAGCTACGTTGACCCGGAGGCCGAAGGCGGCGAGGTGGTCGCGTTCACGCGGGAGCGGGCGCAGTGAGCGGCCCGGCGCGGTTCCTCACGCTGGAGGAGCAACGGCGGGCCGAAGCCCACCCCGGCCCGACCTTGCGCGACGTAATCGAGGGGCGCGCCGGCGAAGTGGACGAGCTGCGCCTGGAGCTGGTCATGGCGCGCTGCGAGCTGATGCTAGAGCGCGGCCCGCTCCGGCAGGCGGAGGGCGCCGTCGCTTCGCTCCGCGCGGCCGGCGCTCGGGAGCTGGGCCGGCGGGACCGGCAGCGCGCAGCCGGGAAGGGGCGAGGCCGCAAGGTATCCGCTGAGGCCGCCAACCGGGGGGAGGTGCTGCGCCGCGTGGTGAGCTGGGCGCTCGGCTGTCCGGGGTCTCCGCGCGACTCCTCGACGCGGGCCGAGCGGGCGAATTGGATACTCGCCCGCATCGCCGAGGAGGGGACCGCCGGGCCGCGCGTGCGAGCGTGGGCCACCTTCGCGCGGGTGCATCGCTTCCTTCGCGACCACCGGCTGTAACCGGCTGCCCGCCGCCCTGCCGAGTAGCCGGCTACTCGGCCATAAAGCATTGACGCTACGGCGCTTAGCGTTATCCTCCGTGTATGGAGGACCCGATGCACCGAGCCGCTCTGGTACTGCCCGATGACCCGGCGCTGACCCGCACGATTGGCGCCGGCGCCCCCACGAAGCGAGCGCTGCGCGCCCGCCTGCGGCGCGCCGAAGCGAACGGCATCCTGCCGAGGCGGGTGTACCTGAGCTCGCAGCGGTTCGCCTACCGCGCCGACGAGCTGGCCGAGGCGCTGGAGCGGCTGCCGCGGCACCACGTCGAGGCCCTGGGAGGCGCGGCGTAAGTGTCCCACCCGCAGCGCACCGAAGCGGCAACCGCAGGACTTAGCGCCTGGGACTCGGACCCGGGACTCGCTCGGGACTTGGATTCCACGGCACGGTGGGCGCTGCGCTACGCGGAGCTAGGGTGGGGAGTGTTCCCGCTCGCCCCCGGCTCGAACGTGCCGCTAGCGGACTCTAGCGGCGTGTCGGATGCCACCACCGACCCGGACCTTATCCGCTCATGGTGGCCGCCCGGCTCGCGGTTCAACATCGGCGCCACGCCGCCCCCGGGGCATCTGGTGCTCGACCTCGACAAACGAGACGATGGCCGCGACGGCGCGGCGACCCTGCGCGCCCTCGACTTGAGCGTGCCGGCTACCGCCAGGCAGCGCACGCCCCACGGTACGCACCACGTTTTTCAGTTGCCGCCCGGCGTCGAGCTGCGCCAGACGGCCGGCAAGGTTGCGCCGGGAGTGGACACCCGCCGCCACCGCGCCGGCTACATCGCTGTAGAGCCGAGCGTGAGGCCCAGCGGCTCCTATGTGTGGGAGGTGGCGCCGGTGCCCGGCAACATCGCCGAGGCGCCGGAGTGGCTGGTCGAGAGGCTCACTTGTGACCGGTCACAAGTGCGGGACTGGCGCGAGCTGGCCGGCGCCACCGTCCCGAGCGGCGCAAGGAATGCGACCCTCGCGTCCGTCGCCGGTTTGCTGTACCGCCGCCTCCCCGCTGAGTTGGCATACGACCTCGGCATGCTGTGGGCGCAGCATCGCTGCGACCCGCCCCTGCCCGAGCGCGAGGCGCAACGCACGCTCTCGAGTATCGCCACCTGCGAGCTACGGCGGAGGGGCGCGGCGTGAGCGTGCCGGAGGCGGTGGCGCGGCTGGCCGAGGTGGAGCGAGCGGCCGAGGACTCCGCACCGCGGCCCCTGGGGCGCGAGCTGCCGCCGGCGGAGCCGTATCCGGTGGAGGCCCTGGGGCCAGTGCTCGCCCCCGTCGCCGAGGCGGTTCAGGACGTGGTGAGGTGTCCCGCTGCCATCGCCGGGCAGTCAGTGCTCGGGGTGGCTGCGCTGGCCGCTCAGGCCCACGTTGACGTGCAGCTACCGTCCGGCGCGACGCGTCCGGCATCGCTCTACCTCGTGACCCTCGCCAACAGCGGCGAGCGCAAGACTACGGCCGACGACCTCGCCACCGAGCCGGCGCACCGCCGAGAGTCGGAGCTGGCCGACACCTACGGCGCCGAGCGGCTGGCGCACCGCAACGCGGCCGAAGCCTGGGAGAAGTCCCGGGCCGCGGCTCTGAAGGTGGCAAAGACTCTCGACGCGCGCCGCGCCGCGCTGGATGCGCTCGGAGCCGAGCCCGAGCCGCCGCCGCCGCCGATTCTGCTCGCGCCCGACCCGACCATGGAGGGGCTCGTGCGGCTGTTCATGGAGGGGCAGCCGTCGCTCGGGCTGTTCAGCGGCGAGGGGGCGCAATTCCTCGCCGGCTGGGGCATGGCGAAGGAACAGCGGCTCCGCACCGTCGCCACGCTGTCGGCGCTCTGGGACGGCGGCACGGTGCGCCGGGTGCGGGCCGGCGACGGCGCCGTCCGGCTGGCGGGTCGGCGGCTCTCCGCCCATCTGCTCGTGCAGCCGGAGGTGGCCGACGTGACGCTGCTCGGCGACCCGCTGCTCGCGTCGCAAGGCATCCTCTCGCGGCTGCTGGTGGCGGCCCCGGACCCCGCCGCCGGCTCGCGGCTGTGGGTCGAGCCGTCTCCGGAATCCCGCGAGGCGCTGGCCCGGTGGCGGGGGAGCATGGGGGAGCTGCTCGCCCGACCGCTGCCGCTGGGAGAGGACCGGTCGGCGGGGCTGTTGCCGCTGCCGCTGCCGCTGGCACCCGACGCGCGGGCGCTGTGGATTGCGTTCGCCGACCACGTAGAGCGGCAGCTAGGCGCCGAGGGGGACTATGCGCCCGTCCGCGCCTTCGCCGCCAAGGCGCCCGAGCACGCGGCTCGCGTCGCCGCGGTGCTGTCGTGGGTCGCGGACCCGGGGATTAGCAGGGTTAGCACGATTAGCGGCGAGACGCTGGCGCTTGCGATTTCGTTGGTCGAGCACTACATCGCCGAGGCCCTCAGGCTCCAGGCGGCCGGCGCCGTCTCGGAGTCCGTCCGGCTCGCGCGGAGCCTGCACGCCTGGCTCCAGAGCCATGGGCTCGATCGCGTCTCGCTGGTGAGCATCTACCAGCGGGGGCCAGCCGCCATCCGTGACGCTGCCACCGCCCGCGGGGTGGTAGGCACCTTGGAGGAGCACGGTTGGCTCCGCCGTCTCCCCGAAGGACTCAGGGAGGACGGAGTGCTCCGGAGGGATGCGTGGGAGGTGGTGACGTCGTGAGTGGATTCAATGGGCGCTTCGTCACTTTGTGTGGGTAGCCGAGGGGAGATCTGGGTAGAGGTCGAGGCCCCCGAGGTGGAAATAGATGGCGTTGCGAAAGCGGTCGCGGTTGCGGAAGCCGCGGGCGGTGTACTTGAGCCACTGGATCCTGG
>DATKEH010000422.1:0-2010 GCA_035546355.1 Thermoanaerobaculia bacterium | reverse complement strand
CTCGCGCAGGCGCCCGTCGCGCGCCGCGAGCTCCTCGGCGGCCCTCTCTACCGGCACGCCGAGCGCCGCCTCGAGCCGAGCCGCCAACCGCTCCCGCTCGCGCACCGTGTCGAGGGCGCCCCGCCCCGTCACCGCCTCGATCCGGCGAACCCCCGAAGCGACGCCGCGCTCGGCGGTCATCAGGAAGAGGCCGATCTCGCCGGTGTTGCGCACGTGGCAGCCGCCGCACAGCTCGAGCGAGAAACCGGGCACCTCGACGGTGCGCACCGACTCGCCGTACTTCTCGCCGAACAGGGCGGTGGCGCCGCGGCCGAGGGCCTGCCTGTACGCCTCCTCGGCGATGGCCACCGGCTCGGCGCGGCGGACGTGGCGGTTGACCAGGTCCTCGACCTGCAGCCGCTCGTCGCCGCTGAGGGGACGGGGAAAGGTGAAGTCGAAGCGCAGCCGGTCGGGATGGACGAGCGATCCCGCCTGCCGCACCCCCTCGCCGAGCACCCGGCGCAGGGCGGCGTGCAGCAGGTGGGTGGCGGTGTGGTTGCGCTCGGTGTCGCGGCGCCGCTCGAGATCGACGCGCAGTGCCACTTCGGTGTCCCGCGTCAGCTCGCCGGCGGCGACCTCGAGGGTGTGGTAGTAGTTGCCGACCCGGTCCTTCTGCGTATCGACGACGCGGGCGCTGCCTCCCGGCCACTGCAGCTCTCCGACGTCGCCGACCTGGCCGCCCCCTTCGGCGTAGAACACGGTCTGGTCGAAGAACACCTCGCCGGTCTCGCCGGGCCGCAGGCGATCGGCCAGCCGCGGCCCCTGGTCGTCGACGACGATGACGCGGCGCGGGCGCACGCCGGCGAGCTCGAGCGCGTCGTAGCCGACGAAGCGGGTGGGCTCGGCGGCGCCGGCCTCCTGCGCTAGCCGCTGCACCGCCGCCAGCCGCCGCTGGCTCTCGCCGGTGGCCTCCCGAGACCGCTCGCGCTGCTCGTCGAGCGCCGCCTCGAACCCGGCTTCGTCGATCGTGAATCGCTCCTCTTCCGCAATTTCGCGAATCACCTCGAGGGGAAGCCCGTAGGTGTCATACAGATGAAAGACAGTCCGGCCAGGAAGCTGGCGAACAGCCGGTGGAAATAGTTGAGCTGTGCTCGGAATATGCGCCCCCTGAACTCGCGACTGTTCGGCGATAGCTTCCTGCACCTTCTCGGCACCTGTTGCCAAAGTGGAGAGGAACTTCTCCTCCTCCGCCCGCACCGTGGCGACGGCCGCCTGCCGCGTCTCCGCCAGCTCCGGGTACGCCTCCCCCATCACCTCGCCGAGCACCGGCACCAGCCGGTGGAGGAACGGCTCCTCGAAGCCCAGCCGCATGCCGTGGCGCAGCGCGCGGCGCAGGATGCGCCGCAGCACGTAGCCGCGCCCCTCGCTGGCGGGGACGACGCCGTCGGCGAGCAGGAAGGTCACCGCCCGCAGGTGATCGGCGATCACCCGCAGCGAGACGTCGGCGTCGCCATCGCGGCCGTAGGCGGTGCGCGCCAGCGTGGCGGCCGCCGCCAGGATCGGCTGGAACAGATCGGTGTCGTAGTTGGAGTCCACCCCTCCCAGCACCGCCGCCACGCGCTCGAGCCCCGCACCGGTGTCGATCGAGGGGTTGGGCAGCGGCCGCAGGGTGCCGGCCGCGTCGCGGTCGAACTGCATGAAGACGAGGTTCCAGATCTCCAGGTAGCGGCCGCTCTCGGTGCCCTCCTCCCACGCCACCGCGGACCGGCCGGGATGGCGGTCGACGAAGATCTCGCTGCACGGTCCGCAGGGGCCGGTCTCCCCCATGGCCCAGAAGTTGTCGCCGGCGCCGCAGCGCCGGATGCGCTCCGGCGGCAGACCCGAGACCCGGGCCCACAGCCCGGCCGCCTCGTCGTCCTCCTCGAACACCGTCGCCGACAGGACGTCCGGCGACAGCCCCCACACCTCGGTGACGAGCTCCCACCCGTACTGGATCGCCTCGGCCTTGAAGTAGTCGCCGAAGGAGAAGTT
>DATKEH010000421.1:0-10525 GCA_035546355.1 Thermoanaerobaculia bacterium | reverse complement strand
AAGCCGCCGGGCACGAGCTGCAGGGTCTCGGCGTCGAGCTCGCGCACCTCGACGGCGTCGCCGCCGCCGGGCGAGAGATCGACCAGGCACCGGCGGTACGCCGGGGGCAGGCAGCTCGTCCCCTTGAACACCCACGGCTTGCCCTCGGCCGCCGCCAGCGCGTCGACGTCGAGCACCACCTGCCACTCCGGCTCCTCGCGGCGCAGCTGCTCGAGGGTGGTCCGCCGGTAGATGCCGCGCGGATGCTGCTCGTCCTTCCAGAAGTCGTACAGCCACTTCCCCCTCTGCGTCACCTGCGGGATCCGGGTCTCGGAGTCGAGCGCCGCCAGCGCCTGGCGGTACAGCTCGTCGAACCGCGGCTGCGCCTTCAGGTGCTCTGCGGTGCGCGCGTTCTGCCGGCGCACCCACTCCATCGCCCGTTCGCCGTCGATCTCCTCCAGCCAGGCATAGGGGTCGGCCGCGGGTTCCACCGCCGCCGCGCCTGCTTCGCCGGGCCGGCGCAGGATCACCGTCGCTCCGGGCTCGCTGGCGGCGGCCAGCCCAGGAAGGGCGGCGAGCACCGTCAACAGGAGGAGTGCGGCGGGCGTGCGCAGGGCTGGATCTCCCATGGTGGCCTCCAAAGACCGCGGCGGGGGCCGCGAAGGTCGCTCGTCTCTGTGAGGAGGATGGCGCGCAACGGAGGGCGGCGGCACCACCGCCGAGCCACGCGCCGTGTCACGCCCTAGATTACCCGATCCCCGCTCAGACGACGCGCCGCCGCAGGTCCGCCACCCGCCCCCGGCTGACCGGCACCTCGCCGCCGGTCGCCAGCCGCAGCCAGTAGCGGCTGCCGGGCTCGCTGCGCAACCCCACGGCGCGTCCCAGGTCGACCAGGTGCGAGCGGTGGACGCGCTCGAACCGGCTCGGCAGCAGCACCTCCAGCGCGGCCAGGGTCTTGTCGTGGAGGTGGCGGCTGCCGTCGTCGCAGCGCACCTCCGAGTAATCCCCGGCGCCGGCGATCGACACCACCCGTTCGAGGGGGATCAGGTACACCTCCCCCTGCCTGCGCACGCCGAGGAAGCGCAGCAGCTCCCGCGGCCCCGCTTCGCGGGCCGTGGCCCGCGCCACCGCCAGCCGCAGCCGCGCCTCGTCGAACGGCTTGGGGACGAAGTCCGCCACGCCGTGCTCGAAGGCGCGAATCGCCTGCTCCTCGTGGGCCGAGACGACGATGGTCTGAAAGGAGCCTGCGACCGCCTCGGTGAGGAGGCCGAAGCCGTCGCGGCCGTCGAGGTCGAGGTCGAGGAACAGCAGGTCGTAGGGGCGCCGCGAGACGGCGTCGAGGGCGTCGTGGAGGGTGGGCGCGTGGTGCGCCTCCGCGAGCTGATCTCCCAGTACGGCCGCCACCAGGCGCAGCAGGCGCCGCGCCACCACCGCTTCGTCCTCCACTACCAGGATGCGCACCCTCGGTCAGGCCTGCGGCAGGGTGATGGCGGTGCGCCAGCCGAGGCCGGCGGGGCCGTGCTCCAGCCGCCAGCGATCGCCGAAGCTCTCCGCCAGCCGCGCCCGCACGTAGGCGAGGCCGGTGCCGCCGGGCGGATCGTCGCCTTCCGCCCCGAAATCCCGACCGCGCGGCGCCTCGAAGACGTAGCGGGTACCGCCGCCGACGGCCTCGGCGGTGAGGCGCAGGGTCACCTCTTCCACTCCCTGGCCGCCGTGGGTGACGGCGTTCTCCACCAGCGTGTGGAGCACCGCCGGCGGCACCGGCGCCGCCGGATCGACCCCCGCGGTCAGCAGCCGGTAGCTGCGCCCGCGGCGTCGCCCCATCACCTGCAGGTGCAGCTCGCACAGGCGCAGCTCGTCGGCGAGCGGGATCAGCCGCTGCCGCGACACCCGTGCCAGCAGGCGCAGCTCCCCCGCCAGCGCCTGCACCATCGCCGTCGCCTCGCGGGGATCCTCCTCGATCCACTCGCTGAGCGCCGTCAGCGTGTTCATCAGGAAGTGGGGCTGGAGGTGGCGGCGCAGCAGCTCGAGCTCGAGCCGCGCCGCCGACAGCTCCGCCGTCTGCCGGCGCCGGCTCTCTCGCCGGGTGGCGAGCGCGTGGGAGGCGAGCAGGAAGAGCAGCAGCAGGTCGAGGGCGAAGAACAGGGTGAGGTCGGCGAAGGAGAACGGCTCGACGAACAGGGCGAGGAACGCGATGCCCAGCGCGAGGGCGGTGGCGAGGCTGCCCGGGAGCCGCCGCCGGCGCGCCAGCAGAGCCCAGCCGAGGGCGACGGCGAGGCCGAGTAGGAACATCAGCGCCGCCCTGCCGTCCCAGCCGGGGGTGAGGAACAGCGGTACCACCAGCGCGACCGGGGTGACCGCCGCCACCCGCCGCGCCCCCGGCAGCGGGAAGCGGGTGGTGACGAAGAGCACCAGCAGGACGCTCAGCAGCCAGCTCAGTGAGGTGACCGCGAGCAGGCGCGCCAGATGCCAGTCGTAGGTATAGCCGACGACCGCCCGCCACGACTCGGCCACCAGCAGCGCCGCCGCGGTCAGGCACAGCAGCGCCAGCACCAGCGAGGCGCGGTCCCGCCGGTCGAGGAGGAAGAGCACCAGGGCGAAGGCGCCGCCCAACAGGATGCCGCTGAGGCTGGTGGCCGCGAGCGCCGCGTAGGCACCCCCGGCCAGCGCCAGGGTGTCGTAGTCGCCCACCGCCAGCACCCACCAGGGGCTGGAGAACTCGTACCCCCGGTGATAGCCGGAGGCGCGGATCGCCAGCTGGTGGCGCCCCGGGGCCGCCAGGCGTTCGGGGACGGCATAGTGGGCCGAGATCGGGCCCGGTTCCTCCTCCTCGGCGCTGGGGCCGACGACGCCCCCGCGTCCGATCCGCTCCCCGTCCCAGTAGAGCTCGTGGGAGGCCAGGGCGGCGAACAGCACGCCGAGCGGGTGCCCGGCGACGCGGTGCTCGGGGCGCACCTCCACCTCCCCCCGCAGCCACAGGGGACCGGGGTGGTGCGGCGCGTCGTCGAGGGCCACCATCTGCCAGTCCCCGTCGTCGAACCCGGGCTGCGCCCAGCGCGGATCGTCGCCGATCCGCACCCGCAGCTGGCGCACCTGCTCGGTCGGCGGCGGCGAGCCGGCGCACCCGGATGCCAGGGTTCCCAGAACGAGGATCGCGAGGAAGGGCCGATGCCGCACCGACCCCAGGCTAGCACCGGGTAGGGGCTGGTCCCGAGCCGCTCACCGAGCCGGCGAGCCGCTCACCGACCGCGGAACCGGCCGCTGGCCGAAACCCATTACGGTGACGGCGCGGCCCGTCGCCGACTGCGACAGCCCCCAGCCGGCAGGCACCGGGACCGCGCATCGCGATCGCCACCCGCGGCCGCGATCCACCCGACCCCGGAAGGAGCACCGATGTACCGACGCGTGATCCTCGCCTGCCTCGCCGCCCTGATCGCCTCCACCCTGGCCTGCGGCGCCCTCGGGCGGGGCGCCACCACCCGAGACTATCGCTTCGAGCCCGACGAGGGCCCGGCGGTGGCGGCCGAGCTGGGTGCCTTGCGGGTGCCGGAGAACCGCGGCCGGGAGGGGGGCAGGACCCTCGAGCTGCGCTACGTGCGCTTTGCCGCCAGCGGCGCCGATCCCGGCCCGCCGATCGTCTACCTGGCCGGCGGCCCCGGAGTATCCGCAACCCGGACTGCGAAGGGGCCCCGCTTCCCCCTCTTCATGGCGCTGCGCGAGCACGGCGACGTCATCGCCTTCGATCAACGCAACACCGGTCTGTCCAAGCCCGACCTCGATTGCGACGAGCCCTATGTGCTGCCCTTCGACCGGCCCCTCGACCGCGATGCCGCCGCCGCCGCGGTGGCCGAGGCGGTGGCCCGCTGCGCCGCGCGCCACCGCGGCTTGGGCGCCGACCTCGCCGGCTACACCACCGCCGAGAGCGCCGCCGACCTCGAGGCCCTGCGGCGCCAGCTCGGAGCGGAGAGACTCACTCTCTGGGGGATCAGCTACGGCACGCACCTGGCGCTCGCCTACCTGAAGGCCTACCCGCAACGGGTCGACCGGCTGATCCTGGCCGGCGTCGAACCCCTCCATCACACGCTCAAGCTCCCCTCCGATCAGCAGCGGCTGCTCGCTGAGGTTTCGCGCCGCGCGGCAGCCGATGCGGCCACCGGGGAGACCGTGCCCGATCTCGTCGGTTCCCTCGAGCGGCTGCTCGCCCGGCTCGACCGCGAGCCGGCGCGCGTGACGCTGGTGAACCCCTTCGACGGGCAGCCGGTCGAGGTGGCAGTGGGCGGTGACGACCTCCGGGTGACCGTCGTCGGGATGCTGCGGGGGCCCGAATCCTTCGCCGGCCTGCCGGACCTGGTGGCCAGGCTGGAGAGAAGCGACTGGCTGGCTCTCGCCCTGCTCGCCGGCCGCCAGCGGATGGGGAGCGCGCCGGGCCTCATGCCGGTGGCGATGGACTGCGCCTCCGGCGCCGGAGCCGAATGGCTGGCACGGATCGAGCGCGAGGCGGCAGGAACGCTGCTGCGAGATGCCATCAACTTCCCCTACCCGGGCATCTGCCGGGGCCTCGAGATCCCCGACCTCGGCGACGAGTTCCGCGCCGCGCCGCGCTCGGACGTTCCGGCGTTGCTGATCAGCGGCACCCTGGACGGCCGTACGCCCCCCTCCAGCGCCGAGGCGGTGGCCGCCGGCCTCTCGAAAAGCGTCCACCTCGTCCTCGAGGGCGCCGGTCACAGCGACCCGCTCTTGCTGTCCTCGCCGCAGATCCTGGAGACGATGCACGCCTTCCTCGCGGGGGAGCCGCTGCCGGACCGGCGCATCGAGGTGCCGGTGCCGGGGTTCCTGCCGCCCCGCGAGGTAGCCACCCTGCCGGCGGAGCTCCTGCAACGCTACCTGGGCAGCTACCGGATCGGCGAGGGGGACGTGCGCCAGGTGCTCGCCGGTGGGCCGGTACTGTTCACCGTCCGCGGCGGCGGCCCCCCCTTCCCCCTGCGGCCGCTGTCGGAGAGCGAGTTCTTCTACGAAGGGTCGGCCGGGAGGGTGCGGTTCGAGCTCGACGCCGCCGGCAACCCGGTGGCGATGACCTATTGGGCCGAGGGCACGGGCGAGGGCGAGCGGGCGGTCAAGGTCGATTAGCCTCGACGCCAATCCTCGTATCCGGTTTGGCTGCCTTCTGCAACCCGCGAGGAGGCGGCTCCGTACTTCTTGACTACATGAGTCGTCATGGGCTACCATGACGACAGCAGTAGTCAAGGAGGACCCGATGCCCCGGCAACCTTCGTTACAAGGCCTCGGAGACAGGGAGTTGCAGCTGCTGCGATGGGTCGCCGAGCACGGCGAGGTGACGGTGGGCGAGGCCGCGGAGTCGTTCGGCGGGGCGGCCGGTCTCGCCCGCACCACGGTGCAGACGATGCTCGAGCGCCTCCACGACAAGGGCTATCTGCGGCGCAGCCGCGAGGGCGGGGTCTTCCGCTACGCCTCTCCGCTCGCCACGGCGGAGCTGCTCCGGGGCCTGGTGGCGTCGTTCGTCGAGGGCCCGCTGGCGGGCTCTCTCAGCCCCTTCGTCGCCTACCTGGCACAGCGTCGCGAGGTGTCCGACGAGGATCTCGCCGAGCTGCGCCGGCTGGTGGACCGGCTGCGGGGCCCGGAGGAGGACGGGTGAGCGCGCTGCTGTGGCGGCTGCTCGCCGTGTCCCTGGAGGCAGGGGTGCTCGGCTGCGCCCTGTGGGCGGCATGCCGGCTGTGGCCCCGGCTCTCCGCCGAGAGTCGCAGCTGGCTGTGGTGGGCGCTGGCCGCCAGGATGCTCCTGGGGGTGGTGCCGCTCGAGGGTGTGCCGGTCCCCCTGCTACCGGCGGAGGGCCTGGGCGCGCTGGCGGCAGCCCCCTCCGTGGCCGGCCTGCGGCCCGAACCCGCGGTCCGCGCCGGCGCCATCCCGAGCGCGCGCGTCCTTGCGGCACCGGCAGTCCCCCGGGATCCGATCGGCGTCGTCCCGCACCGCGGCGGGGATGCGACGGCCGAGCCGCTCGCCCACGGCCGCCACCGGCCGTTCCCATGGCCGTTCGCCGCCACGCTCGTCGCCGGGCTGTGGGCCACCGGCGCCACCGCCGCGCTGGCGCTGCTGCTGGTAAGCGTCGCCCGCGCCCGCCGTCTCGCCGCCGGGGCGACGCCGCTGCCGCCGGGGCCGCCCCGCGCGCGGTTCCTGGCGCTGCGCCGGCGGTTGACGAGGGTGCCCGTCGAGGTCCTGGAGTCGGATGCCGTCGAGGCGCCGCAGGTGGTAGGCATCCTCCGACCGGTGATCCTGCTCCCCACGGGTCTGGCCGAGCGGCTGGCGCCGGCCGAGCTGGACCTCGTCCTGGCCCACGAGCTGCTGCACGTGCGGCGGGGCGACCTGTGGCTCTCCCTGGTGCCGGCGCTCGCCGAGCGCCTGTTCTTCTTCCACCCCCTGGCCCGGTTGGCCGCGCGCGAGTACGCGGTAGCGCGCGAAGCGGCGTGCGACGCGGCGGTGCTGCGGCGGCTGGTGCCGTCACCCCACGCCTACGGCAGGCTGCTGGTCGGCCTGGCGGTCGCCCCGCGGCCGGCCCTGGCCACCGTCGCCCCCCTGGCGGCGGCCGACACCCTCAAGAGGAGACTCGAGATGTTGATGCGACCCGACAGGCCCTGGACCGTACGCCGCGGGCTGTGGCTCGCCCTGACCGTGACCGCGGCGCTGGTGCCTTGGCGGCTGACCGCCGCGCCGCAACCGCCCGCGCCTCCCCCCGCCCCACCCCCTGCTCCGGAGGCGCTCGCGCCTGCGCCGGCGGCGCCGGCCGTAGCCCCGGCACCGCCCGCGGCTCCCGCCGCGCCCGCCGCTCCTGCCGCTCCTCCCGCTCCTCCCGATGCTCCGCCGCCACCTCCCGTTTCGCCCGCCGAGCCCACCACCGGCACCTTCCATTTCGGCGGCGCCGAGGACGACGGATCGTCCTACGTCCTGCTGCAGGGCGACGACGCCATGGTGGTGGGTTCCCACCACCGCTCCTCCGATCTCCGCGAGGCGCGCCGCTCCCGCCACCGCGACGAGGACCTGCTGTGGGTGCGCCGCGAGGGCCGTGCGTGGGTGCTCCGCGACGCCCAGCTCCTCGCCCAGGCCGACCGGCTGCTCGAACCGGTGCGCGCCCTGGGCAGACAGCAGGCGGAGCTGGGCGCCCGGCAGGGCGAGCTGGGGGCGCAGCAGGCGGAGCTGGGCTCCCGGCAGGCCGAGCTCGGCCGCCAGCAGGCGGAGCTCGGCGCCGAGCAGGCCGGGCTGGCCGCCGAAATGGCGCGGCTGACGGCGCAGGAGCTCCGCCTGGCCGCGCGCGAGCTGGAGGAGGGCCGCCAGGCGCGCGACGAGCAGGCGACCGCCCGCGCCGATCTCCGGCAGCGCCGCGACGAGCTCGACCGGGCGATGCGCCGGCTGGGCAGCCAGCAGCAGGAGCTCGGCCGACGCCAGGGCGAGCTGGGGGAGCGCCAGGGCGAGCTGGGAGCGCGCCAGGGCGCTCTCGGCAGCCAACAGGGGGAGTTGGGCCGGCGGCAGGGGGAGGCCAGCCGGGTGATGCGACGGGCGCTGGCGGAGCTCGTCGATGGCGCCATCGCCTCCGGCCGCGCCGAGAGCGCCGACTGAGCAAGACCCGGGCGGTCATCCGCCAGCCTGCACTTCTCACCACGGTTCGTGGCGAGGCCGCGCGAGACCGAGCGCAACGCAGCAGATGTAGTCGCTTCCGCGGCCGCAGCTGGAGTGTGGTGAGCAGTGCAGGCTAAACTCGGCCGCCGGATGACCGCCATCCTCGGCCTTTCCGCTTACTACCACGACTCCGCCGCGGCCCTGCTGGTCGACGGGCGCATCGTCGCCGCCGCCCAGGAGGAGCGCTTCACCCGCGTCAAGCACGATCATGGGTTTCCGGCCCACGCCATCGACTACTGCCTCGGCGAGGCCGCCCTCACCCCGGCCGGCATCGACTACGTCGCCTTCTACGACAAGCCGCTACTCAAGTTCGATCGCCTGCTGGAGACCTACCTGGCCTTCGCGCCGGTGGGCTTCCGCTCCTTCGCCAAGGCGATGCCGCTGTGGCTCGAGGAGAAGCTCCACCTGCCCCGCGAGATGCGCAAGCGGCTGCCCGGGTACCGGCGGCGGTTCGTCTTCCCCGAGCACCACGAGTCCCATGCCGCCAGCGCCTTCTTCCCCTCGCCGTTCGAAGAGGCCGCGGTGCTCACCCTCGACGGCGTCGGAGAGTGGGCCACCGCCAGCTTCGGCAGCGGCCGCGGCAACCGCCTCGAGCTCAGCCACGAGCTGCACTTCCCGCACTCGCTCGGCCTGCTCTACTCGGCGTTCACCTACTTCATCGGCTTCAAGGTCAACTCCGGCGAATACAAGCTGATGGGGCTGGCGCCCTACGGCGAGCCGCGGTACGTCGGCCTGATCCTGGAGAAGCTGGTCGACCTCAAGCCGGACGGCTCGCTGCGGCTCGACCTCTCCTACTTCAACTACTGCCAGGGGCTGACGATGACCAGCCGGCGCATGGACGCGCTGTTCGGTGGCCCCCCGCGCCGGCCCGAGTCGCCGCTGACGCAGCGCGAGATGGACATCGCCCGATCCGTCCAGGAGGTGACCGAGGAGGTCATGCTGCGCGCGGCCCGCCACGTGCACGAACGCACCGGGCTGCGCGACCTCTGCCTCGCCGGCGGCGTGGCGCTGAACTGCGTCGGCAACGGCCGCATCTTGCGGGAAGGCCCCTTCGAACGGCTGTGGATCCAGCCCGCGGCCGGAGACGCCGGCGGCGCGCTCGGCGCGGCGCTCTTCGTCTGGCACCAGCTGCTGGACGCACCGCGCGCCCCCGAGCGCGGCGACGCGATGCAGGGCGCCCTCCTCGGCCCGGAGTTCTCCTCCGCGGCCATTCGCGCCTTTCTCGAGACCCAGGGCGCGGTGTTCCACCACGTACCCGATCCCGACGAGCTGTGCACCTTCACCGCCGGGCTGCTGGCTGCCGGCCGGGTGGTCGGCTGGTACCAGGGGCGGATGGAGTTCGGGCCGCGGGCCCTCGGCAGCCGCAGCATTCTCGGCGACCCGCGGCTTCCCGAGATGCAGCGCAAGATGAACCTCAAGATCAAGTTCCGCGAGTCGTTCCGCCCCTTCGCCCCGAGCGTGCTGGCGGAGCGCTGCAGCGACTACTTCGAGCTCGACGCCGAGAGCCCCTACATGCTGCTGGTCGCCGACGTCGCAACCGAGCAGCGCCTGCCGCCACCCCCGGAAGCCTCGGCGGCGCGCGGCCTCGACCTGCTCGGCCTGCAGCGCTCGAAGATCCCCGCCGTCACCCATGTCGACCACTCGGCGCGGATCCAGACCGTCGATCGGCAGCGTCACGGCCGCTACTGGCAGCTGCTCCGCGCCTTCGAGGAGCGCACCGGCTGCGGGGTGCTTATCAACACCAGCTTCAACGTCCGCGGCGAGCCGATCGTCTGTACTCCCGAGGAGGCCTACCGCTGCTTCCTCGCCACCGACATCGACGCGCTGGTGCTCGGCGACTTCGTGTTGGTGGCCGACGAGCAATCGGGGGCGACGCGGGTGGAGCGCGAGGAGTATCTGGCGCAGTTCGCGCTGGACTGACCGGGGCGTGCCGATGCTGGAGATCCGTCGCAACCCGTCACGCCGCGAGCTCGCCTGGTTCGGCCTGGCGCCGCTGGTCTTCTTCGCGATCGTCGGCGGCATGGTGCTGTGGCGCACCGGCGCCTGGCCGGTCACCTGGACGCTGTGGGGGTTGGGAGCGGCGGTCGGTGCCCTGTACTACGCGGTGCCCCGCCTGCGCCAGCCGATCTTCGTCGGTTGGAACACCCTCTTCTACCCGTTGGGATGGCTGCTCTCCCACGCCGTCCTGGCCCTCGTCTTCTACGGCCTGGTCGCCCCCGTCGGCATGCTGCTGCGGCTCTTCGGGCACGACCTCATGGGCAAGGAGCCCGACCCGCAGCGGGCGAGCTACTGGGTGGAGCGCCGCCCGGCGGCTCGGCCCGACCGCTATTTCCGCCAGTTTTGAGCTGCGGCCGTCGTCCGCCACCGGCGCGCGATGCGTAGGCGGGCTCCGACTGTCGTGGCGCAGGTTTCTCTGGTAGGATCACCCCCCACGGAGGGAGTTGCGCATTGCTGCCTGCCGAAACGAAATCGACCCCGTCATCCACCGACCGTGGCGACTTCGCTGCCCAGGCCGAGACCGCCACCCCGGGGCTGGCGCGGGAGCTGTGGGCCTTTCTCGCCGACAACAAGAAGTGGTGGCTCGGCCCCATCGTGGTCGTGCTGCTGGTGGTGAGCCTGCTGCTGCTCGCTGGCGGCAGTGCCGCCCCCTTCATCTACGCCCTGTTTTGACAGCCGTGTCCCCCGAGTCTGGCCCCGGGGCGACGCATTCGGACCGGATGAGCGCCTCCGAAGACCCTTCCGAGCTCGCACGACTACCGCTGTTCTCCGGCCTCGCGCCCGAGGAGCTCGACCGCGTGGCACGCCTGCTCCGGCGCCGCACCTTCCCCACCGGCAGCCGGATCATCAGCGCCCAACAGCC
>DATKEH010000420.1:0-4790 GCA_035546355.1 Thermoanaerobaculia bacterium | reverse complement strand
GCGAAGGCCGGCATCAGCTCCCCGAGCGCACCCTCCAGCTCGGCCTGGCCGGAAGCGGTGGGATGCTCGAGATAGCCGTGGGTGTCCGGCGCCGCCGGCCGGCCGACTCCGGCCGCCAGCAGGCTGCCGTCGGGGAGCTGGCGCAGGCAGAGTCGATCCGGCCCGACTACCCAGACCCCGGGCAGGCGCCGCGCCGCCGGCGAGGTGGCCAGCGCCTGCAGCCGCACCGCCCGGACCTTCTCCCCCAGCGCTCGCACCAGCGGCGGCGCGTAGGCGTTCACCGCCACCACCACGCGGCGCGCCAGCGCATGGCCGCCATTCCACGCCAGGCGGACGCGCTCGCCGGCGGCCTCGAGGTGCCGCACGCGGCTGCCGATCCGCACCTCGGCGCCGGCCGCCGCCGCCAGGCCGCGGCACAGGCTCACCGGGTCGAGGCCGCCGTCGCCGGCGGCGAAGAGCGCCCCCCCGAGGTGGGGGCTGCCGGACGCTTCCCGGACCCGCGAAGGGGAACGCCACTCCACCGCGTAGCCCTCCTTCACCAGCCGCGCCGCACTGGCCTCCCATTCGGCCTCCAGCGGGTCCCCGGAGCGGCAGGTGCGCCAACTGCCCTCCGCCACCAGCTCGCAGTCCAGACCGGCGTCCACCAGGGCGGTGACCAGGCACCTGTTCTCCCGCGACAGCTCCCACAGCTCGAGGGCGCGCTCCTCGCCCACCCTGGCGGCGAGCCGGGTGAAGGGGTGCAGGCTGCCGGTCACCAGGAAGCCGGTGCTGCGGCCCGTCGAGCCCGCCGCCACCCGCTGCCCCTCGAGCACCACCACCCGAGCCCCCTGCCGCGTCGCCCAGTAGGCCGCGGCCAGGCCGACCACGCCCGCCCCCACCACCACCGCGTCGAGCTCGTCGGGGGGACTGCCGCGGGAGAACCAGTAGGAGGCGGGCGGGTCGTGGATCATGGCGCGCTCTCCGGCGGGGCGAGCCACCATCCTGCCAGGGATCGCCGGGCGGCCGCGCCGCTCCGGCAGTGACGCGGCTCCCTCATCGCCGGCCCTGCACCGCCGCGGCCCCCTCGTCGCGCACCATCTCCACCGCCACCCGGTGGAAGCGGCGGCGCCAGGGCGCCAGGTCGAAGTGCCAGCTCAAGCGGTGGGTGAGGAGGATCGCCACCAGGTCGCGCGCCGGGTCGACCCAGCAGCTGCCGCCGGTGAACCCGACCATGCCGAAGGCATCGCTGGTCAGAGCCGAACCGGCGTGGCCGCGCATCCGCCGCCACCACCACCCCAGGGCGTAGCGCTCGCCGCCCTCCAGGGCGCTACGGACCTTGTCGGGATCGAGGAGTGCGCCCGGGGCCAGCCATTCGCGCGCCAGCTTCCAGATGGCGTTGGCCGTCGCGAAGAGCCCCGCCGCCCCCGTCAACCCACCGAGGAAGCGCGAGTTGCCGTCCTGGACCGTGCCGTGGGGCGGCTCGCGCAAGACCAGGACTTCGATCCCCTGCGCGCGCGCCAGCTCCACCTCGCGGTCGTTGGTCAGACGGCAGCGGGCGACGTCGGGCCGCGGTCCCGGAGAGGGCGCCATGTTGACGATCGACAGCGGCGGGAACACCCGCTCCCCGAGCAGCTGGGCCAGCGAGCTGCCCAGGCGGTCCTCGGCCGCGAACTCCCACAGGATGTACCCCAGGTCGCTGTAGGTCTCCCCCTCGGCGCTGAGCAGCTCGCCGCCGAGCAGCAGCCGCAAGGCCTCCTCCCGCGAGCCGACACGCGCGAAGAGCGGCGTCCAGGGTGCGAGACCCGAACGATGGCGCAGCAGCTGGCCCAGCTCGCGCCTGGCCAGCCGGCGGTGCGCTTCGGGGAAGACCTCGCCCACCGGCGCGTCGAGCGGCAGGTCGCCGGTGGCGTCGAGCACCACGGCCAGCGTCGCCACCACCGGCTTGGTCAGGGAGGCCAGGTCGAAGAAGGTCCCCGGCGTGACCAGCGCCGGCGGATCCTCCTGGGCGCGGCCGATGGGCAGCGCCACCAGGACTTCGCTGCTGGTGCCGACCAGCCCGACGCCGCCGGTGATGCCGCCGCTGGCCTGCAGCTCCTCGAGGAAGGCCTGCAGGGTCTTCTTGCGACCCTCGGGCTGCATCGCCGCGGGGGTCATCGGTAGTTGTCCGGATGGCCGGTCTGGAAGACCACCACCCGCTCCCCTTCTTTCAGCTTTCCCTCCCGCGCCAGCCGCTGCAGGCCGGCCAGTGCGGCGGCCCCCTCCGGGCCCACCAGCAGACCCTCCTCGCGAGCCGCTCTCGCCGCCATCCGAGGCACCTCCTCCTCGCGCACCGTCACCGCCTCGCCGCCCGACTCGCGCAGCGCCGCGAGCACCAGGGATCCCGCCAGCGCCCGCGGCACGCGCAGCCCCCACACCTGCGTCTGCACATCCTGCCACGGAGCAGCCGCCGCCGCGCCGCGGCGGAACGCCCGCACCAGGGGGGCGCAGCCGGCCATCTGCACGGCGGCGAGGCGCGGCAGCCTGTCCCCGGCCAGCCCCAGCTGCCGAAGCTCGTGGAACGCCTTGGCCATCCCCACGATGCCGGTGCCGCCGCCGGTCGGGTAGACGATCCACTCCGGAAGCTCCCAGCCCAGCTGCTCGGCCAGCTCCAACCCCATCGTCTTCTTGCCTTCCACCCGATACGGCTCGCGAAAGGTGGAGAGATCCGAGAACCCTTCGCCCGCCGCTGCCAGCCGCTGCCGCGCCTCGACCAGGGTGCTCCCGCCGCGCACCACCTCGGCACCGAACGCCCGGCAGCGCTCCTCGACGGTGGCGGGGGTCGCCTGCGGCAGCGCCACGCGGGCGGGCATGCCGCAAGCGGCAGCGTACTGGGCGAGGGCGATGGCGGCATTGCCCGCGCTCGCCAGCTCGACCCCCTGGGCCCCGAGCTCGCGCGCCCGATTGACCGCCATCGACAGGCCCCGCGCCTTGAAGGAGCCCGAGGGGTTGCCCCCCTCCTCCTTGACCCAGGCCCTGATGCCCGGTGGCGCCAGGCGGCGGAGCGGGATCAGCGGCGTCCCCCCCTCGCCGAGGTCGACGCGTTCGGCGAAGTGCGCCACCGGCAGCAGCTCGCGATATCGCCACGCCGTCCAGGGGCGCCGCGAGAGCGCCTGCCGCCAACCGGGCCCCAGGCTGGGGTCGAGGCGGTAGCGGACCAGCCACGGGGCACCCGCCGGCGACAGCGACGCCGGGGCGTCCAGTGGCGCCGTCGCCCCGGTTCGGCTGCACTCCAGCCCCGTGGCCCAGCGCTCACCGAGCGGCCGCGCTACTTCGGGACAGGAGGCGATCACATCACGCCGCGTTGACTTCGCCGACAGTGCCCGGTCCTCGGGTTTCAGCTTCCGCGCGAGGATATATCGAAGGCATGGCAGAGGCCATACGACCGGCCGTCGGGACCGCCCGGCGCCGCCCCTCCACCGGCCTCCGGAGGGCAACGGCAAGTACCGCATCTGACGGGTTTTAGCCCGCCCAGCGTGGTATCATTCGGGCTCCGGCCATGGAACGCAGCATCGGCAAGTTCGAGGTCGTCGAGAAGATCGGCGAGGGCGGCTTCGGGGTCATCTACAAGGGCCTCGACCCGGTCATCAAGCGGCACGTGGCGATCAAGTGCTGCACCTCCGACGACCAGGAGGTGCGCGACCGCTTCTTCCACGAAGCGCGCATCGCCGGCAACCTGCACCACCGCAACGTGGTGACCGTCTACGACTTCGGCCTCGAGGACGGGGTGCCCTACCTGGTGCAGGAGTACCTCTCCGGCGAGGACCTCGACCGCAAGATCAAGCGCAAGGAGTACATCCCCTTCCCGGAGAAGCTCCTCTGCCTGATGCAGATCGCTCGCGGGCTGGAGTACGCCCACTCCCAGGGCGTGATCCACCGCGACGTCAAGCCGGCGAACGTCCGCATCCTGGAGGACGGCACGGCCAAGCTCATGGACTTCGGCATCGCCAAGCTGGCCAACCAGGAGACCGGACTGACCCAGACCGGGATGACGCTCGGCACCGCCGCGTACCTGGCGCCGGAGCAGATTCGCGGCGAGCCGGTGGACCGGCGCACCGACATCTTCTCCTACGGCGTGATGGCGTACGAGCTGCTCAGCTACCAACGCCCCTTCGCCGGGCAGCACATCTCGACCGTCCTCTACCAGATCCTCAACGAGCGGCCGGTGCCCCTGCGGGAACGCTTCCCGGAGTGCCCGGAGCGCCTCGAAGGCCTGGTCGCCCGCTGTCTCGAAAAGGACCCCAAGCGCCGCTATCCCAGCTGCGCCGAGCTGCTGCGGGACCTCGACGCCATGCTGCGCGAGCGCCGCTCCGCCCGGGACACGGGCAACGTCCTGCTGGCCGCCGATCTGATGGCGTCCGAGATGGCCGCGACACGCGCCATGCGTCCCGCGCCTCCAGGGGCGACGGAACCGAGCGTCGCCGCGGCCCACGACGGCCTCGATGACCTGGAGCTCGCCGGTGGGATCGACGGCGACCGTACGCCGCGCTCGATCAGCGGCACGCGAGCGTTCCGCCAGCGCGGATTCCCCTGGTTCCGCTGGATCGCGGCGACGCTGCTGATGGCCGCCGCCGCCGTCGCCGTCTGGCAGCTGCGCGAGCGCAGCGACCGGGACTCCCGGGGGCTCGCCACCGCCGAGACGACCCCGGTCGCGATGGCCGCCGCCGGCGGCGCCGATGCAGGCGCCGGACCGGGCGGCGACGCGACGACCGCCCGGCTCGACGGCGCCGGTGGCGGGGAGGGGCCGTCCGACCCGGCTGGGGCGGTAGCGCCGC
>DATKEH010000419.1:0-6870 GCA_035546355.1 Thermoanaerobaculia bacterium | reverse complement strand
CACCAGCTCCGGGCAGGCGGCCGGCGAGGGCGACGAGGAGGCCCTGCTGGCGGTGGTGCGCGGCCTGGTCGCGGAGGTGCAGCCCGGGCGGCGGGCCCGCCGGGTGGCGCTGGACAGCTCGCTCGAGCGCGACCTCGGGCTGGACAGCCTCGGCCGCGCCGAGCTGCTGCTGCGCCTGGGGGACGCCTTCGGCATCACCCTCCCCGAGCAGATCCTCGCCGAGGCCGAGAGCCCGAGGGACCTGTTGCGGGCGGTGGAGCGCGCCGCCCCCACCGCCGCCGCGGCGAAGGAGCCGCGGCGCCGCGCCGGCGCCGAGCCGGCGGTGGCGACGCCGGAGGAGGCGACCACCCTGCTGGCGGTTCTCGACGCCTACGCCGACGCCCACCCCGACCGCCGGCACGTGCTGTTCCTCACCGGCGAAGGCGAGGAGGAGGAGCTCACCTACGGCGCGCTGGCCGCGCGCTCGCGGGCCGTCGCCAGCGCCCTGCGTGCCCGCGGCCTCGGCCGGGGCCAGACGGTGGGCCTGATGCTTCCCTCGGGCCTCGACTACTTCGCCAGCTTCTTCGGCATCCTGCGCGCCGGCGGCGTCCCCGTGCCCCAGTACCCGCCGGCCCGACCCAGCCAGCTCGAGGATCACTTGCGGCGCCAGGCAGGGATCCTGGCCAACGCCCGCGCCCGGCTGCTGATCACCGTCGATGCGGTCAAGCCCCTCGCCCGCCTGCTGCAGGCGCGGGCGCCGGAGCTCGCCGGGGTGGTCACCCCGGCGGACCTGGCGGGCGACCAGGAGGCGGCGGAGCCGCCGCCGGTGGCCGGCTCGGACACCGTGTTCCTGCAGTACACCTCCGGCTCTACCGGCGACCCCAAGGGGGTGATTCTCACCCACGACAACCTGCTGGCCAACCTGCGGTCGATAGGCGAAGTGCTGGAGCTCGGCGGCGAGGACGTGGTGGTCTCCTGGCTCCCCCTCTACCACGACATGGGGCTGATCGGCGCCTGGATGGGGAGCCTGTACTTCGGCGTGCCGCTGGTGCTGATGTCGCCGCTCGCCTTCCTGGCGCGGCCGGTACGCTGGCTGGAGGCGATCGACCGCCACCGCGGCACCATCTCGGCGGCGCCCGACTTCGCCTACTCGCTGTGCGTGGACAAGGTGAGCGACGATCAGCTCGCCGGGCTCGACCTGTCGCGCTGGCGCCTGGCGCTGAACGGCGCCGAGCCGGTCTCCCCGACCACCGTGGAGCGGTTCGCCGAGCGGTTCGCCGGCGCCGGCTTCGACGGCGCGGCGATGATGCCGGTCTACGGGCTGGCCGAGAACAGCCTGGCCGTGACCTTCCCGCCGCCCGGGCGGGGCCCGCGCATCGACCGGGTGCGGCGCCAGGCCCTGCAGCGGGAGGACCGCGCCGACCCCGCGGCTAGCGACGAGACCGCGGTGATCCGCTTCGTCTCCTCGGGGCAGCCGATCCCCCACCATCAGGTGCAGGTGGTGGACGAGCACGGGGCCGAGCTCCCCGAGCGCCGCCAGGGGCGGGTGCGCTTCCGCGGCCCTTCGGCCACCAGCGGCTACTTCCGCAACCCCGCCGCCACCCACCGCCTGGTGCGGGAAGACGGCTGGCTCGACTCGGAAGACCTCGGCTACCTCGCCGACGGCGAGCTGTTCCTCACCGGCCGCGCCAAGGACCTGATCATCCGCGCCGGCCGCAACCTCTACCCCCAGGAGTTGGAGGAGGCGGTCGGCGAGCTGCCCGGCGTGCGCAAGGGGGGCGTGGCGGTGTTCGCCACCGCCGGCGCCGAGGAGGGCGGCGAGCGCATGGTGGTGGTGGCCGAGAGCGAGAGCCGTACCGGCGAGGCCGCCGAAGAGCTGCGGGGCGAGGTGGCCGGGCTGTGCAGCGATCTGGTGGGCAGCGCCCCCGACGAGGTGCTGCTGGTGCCGCCGCGCAGCGTGCCCAAGACCTCGAGCGGCAAGATCCGCCGCTCCACCGCCCGCGAGCTCTACCTGCAGGGCCGGCTGGGGGCGGGGCCGCGGGCGGTGTGGTGGCAGCTGGCGCGGCTGGCGGTGTCGGCGGTACCGGGGCGCCTGGCGCGGCTGCGGCGCGGCCTCGGCGAGCGCCTCTGGTCGCTGTGGTTCTGGCTGGTGTTCCTGCTGGTGGCTCCCGGCGGCTGGGCCTGGGTGGTGCTGCTGCCGGGACGCGGCCTGCGCCGCCGCGCGGCGCGGATGCTGGCACGGCTGGTGGCGGGGCTGAGCGGCATCGAGGTGCGTGGCCGCGGGCTCGAGCACCTGCCGCGGCGGGGCCCGGTGCTGGTGGCGGCCAACCACCAGAGCTACCTCGACGCCTTCGTGCTGACCGCGGCGCTGCCGCCGCGCTTCGGCTACGTGGCCAAGGACGAGTTGCGGGGCAACCCCTTCACCCGCCTGCCCCTCGCCCGGCTCGGCGCCCTCTTCGTCGAGCGCTCCGCTCCCGAGAAGGGCGGCGAGGAAACGGCGCGGGCGCTGCAACGGCTGCGGGACGGCGACTCGCTGGTGATCTTCCCCGAGGGCACCTTCCAGCGCCAGCCGGGGCTCATGCCCTTGCGCATGGGTGCCTTCGTGATCGCGGCGCGGGCCGGAGCGCCGGTGGTGCCGGTGGCGATCCGCGGCACCCGCTCGATCCTGCGCGGCGGCACCCGCATGCCGCGGCGGGGCGGCGCCCTGGTGGTGGCCAGCGAGCCCATGGCGGCGGCGGGCGACCGCTGGGAGGACGCCGTGGCGCTGCGCGACGCGGTTCGCCGGCGGCTGCTCGAGCTCACCGGAGAGCCGGATCTAGGGGTCTGAGCCGGACCACTCTAGGGCAGGGGAGCGGGGCGCAGGGTGAACCTCGTCACCGCCTTTCCGGGCAGCAGCGGCGTGGGGCGTCCCTCGACCCAGTCGCGGTGGCCCCGGCGGTAGAAGGGCGACAGCGGGTGACCGCTCTGCCCACCGGGCATGTGGAACAGGGCTCGCTCGAGGTGCCCCGGCGCCGCCACCAGCCGCAGGCTGGCGCCGTAGCCGGGGGCCTGGGTGCGCAGCACCCCGGGCCACCCTGGCAGCGGCTCGTCGGGCATGTCGAGCCACGGCGCCAGCGGCCGCACGGCGCGCGACAGGGGGTGGCGGATGCCGGCGCGGTTGACCTCGCCCCACGGCCGGTCGAGGTCTTCGATCGCCTCCGTCGGCCGCCGCGCCGCCTGGCGCAGCGTCGAGCGCACCAGCCCATTCCAGGAGGCGTGCCCCGGGGGCAGCAGGTGCGCCGGCCGCTCCTCGAGGATGCGCAGCGCCGGCTCGAAGGCCAGCGGCCAGTCGAAGCGCAGGTCGGGATCGGCGGCGAGAGCCGGAGCGAGCAGCGGCACCAGCACCGCCTCGCGCAGCGCCTCGGCAGTGCGCTGCAGCAGGCGGAACCCCACCTGGTCGGCGCCGGCGGTGCCGTCCCAGGCGGCCACGTGCTGGCGCACCCGCCGCAGCACCGCGTCGGGGTCGTCGGCCGGTATCGTCGCCAGCACCAGGTCGCGGATCGCGTCGTGCTCGACACTGCGGGTGTCGAGCTGGACGGCCAGGGTCTCGGCCTCGTTCCAGCTGCGTTGCGCCGCCAGCAGCTCGGCGAGCCGGAAGGCCCGGGTGGGCTGCGTCCAGACCCGCGACAGGCGGTGCGAGGCCGGCGTCCCCACGGTGCGCTGATTGGCGGTGAACAGCACCCCGGACGGCGGATCCACCAGCACCGGCCGCTCGTCCTCCGGCAAGGGGCCGTCCCAGCCGACGCTGCCGTCGGCCCACGACCGCGGCCACTTGCCGTCGAAGCCGCGGCGCGCGGGCAGGAAGCCGGACAGCACCCAGGCGATGTGGCCGTCGCGATCGCCGAGCACCAGGTTGAGCGACGGGCCCTTCCAGCCCCGCGCCACCACCACCGCCCGCTCCGCATCCTCGGCGCGCATCAGGTCTAGGACCCCGACGTCGATGCCTCCGGGGTCGTGCACCGGCGACCGCCAGGCCAGCGGCCGCCCCTGCCAGTCCGCGGCCACCACCGGCCCCCAGCGGGTGGCGCGTACCTCCAGCGTCTCGGCCGCCCCCCCGGCCACCGCCAGCGGCTCGTAGGCGACGGAGAAGGGCTCACTGCCGCCGCCGACCCGGTAGCGGCCGGGATCGGCGGGGTCCACTTCCACCACCACCAGGTCGACCTGGTCGGCCATGCCGTTGGTCATCCCCCAGGCCACCCGCTCGCTGCTGCCGATCACCACCCCCGGCAGGCCGGCCGCGGTGACGCCCCGTACCCGGTGCCCCGGCCAGGCGAGATCGACGCGGTACCACACGTTGGGTACCCCCAGGCCGAGGTGCGGGTCGTTGGCGACGATGGCGCCGCCGTGGGCGGTGCGCCAGCCGGCCAGGGCCCAGTTGTTGGACCCGGCGGGCAGGTCGCCGTACTGCCGCACCACGTCGCGGCCGGGATCCGAGGGCGCCGACCCCCGCAGGTCGACCACCTCGGGCCCGGGAATCGACAGCGGCCGGTAGCCGCCGCTGGGATCGGCGGCGCTGCCCCCGAGCAGCGGCGCGTCGAAGCGGCTGGTGTCGGGAGTGAGGAAGGCGACCAGCTCCGGCGGCAGGGTGGCGGCCATCACGCCCAGGGGCCGCTCGAAGCCGTCGTTGACCGACAGGGTGAGGAAGAAGTAGAGCTGCGCCAGCACCGCGTCCTCGGCGAGCCACGGCTCGGGCGCAGCGCGCAGCAGCAGGTACTCGGGAGGCCGGGCGCCGAGGTCGGCGAGGCCGGCGTTGACGCCGGCGGCGTAGGCGGCGAGCAGCTGGCGGTGCTCGGCCGGCAGCTCGCCGAGGATGCGGCGGGCGGCCGGCCGCAGCCGGTACGGGCGCAGGCGCCGATCGGCGGCCAGGGCGCCGTCGCCGAGCAGCGCCGCCAGCTCGCCGGCGCTGTAGCGGCGGGCGAGGTCCATCTGGAAGAACCGCTCCTGCGCGTAGAGGAACCCCAGCGCCGCCACCACGTCGGAGAGCGACTCGCCGCGGACCGTCGGCACGCCGCGGGCGTCGCGGCTCACCCGCACCGGCGCCGCCAGGCCCGGCAGCGCCAGCTCCCCCTCGGTGCGGGCCAGCGAGGCGCGCACGGCGAGCGCCACGCCGGCGGCGGCGAGCAGCAGCAGCACCGCCAGCGCCGCTCCCAGCCAGGCCGCGCGCCGCCGCCAGCGCCGGGCGCGCGGCGCCGGTGCGGCGAGCGGCGCCGAGAGGGTCTGGGGCTGTGCCATCCTCGCTCAGTCCACCTGCAGCACTGCCAGGAAGGCCTCCTGCGGGATGTCCACCCGCCCCACCCGCTTCATCCGCCTCTTGCCCTCCTTCTGCTTCTCCAGCAGCTTGCGCTTGCGGGTGACGTCGCCACCGTAGCACTTGGCGAGCACGTTCTTGCCCAGCGGCCGCACCGTCTCGCGGGCGATCACCCGCGACCCCACCGCCGCCTGCACCGCCACCTCGAACATCTGGCGCGGGATCAGCTCCTTCATCTTCTCCACCAGCTGCTTGCCCTGGGCGTAGGCCTTGTCGGCGTGGACGATGGTCGACAGCGCGTCGACCGGCTCGCCGTTGACCAGGATGTCGAGCTTGACCAGCTCGCTGTCGCGGTAGCCGGCCGGCTGGTAGTCGAGCGAGGCGTAGCCGCGCGACACCGTCTTGAGGCGATCGTAGAAGCCGTGCACCACCTCGCCCAGCGGCAGCTCGTACTCGAGCAGCACGCGGTCGGCGGAGAGGTAGCGGAAGGCCTTCTGGGTGCCGCGGCGCTCCTCGCACAGCTTGAGCAACCCGCCGAGGTACTCGGCGCGGGTGAGGATGGTGGCGTCGATGAAGGGCTCCTCGATGCGCTCGAGCTTGCCGCGGTCGGGGAGCTTGGCCGGGTTGTCCACCTCCACTGTAGAGCCGTCCTGCAGATGGGCCAGGTAGCGCACTCCCGGCGCGGTGGTGATCAGGTCGAGGTCGAACTCCCGCTCCAGCCGCTCCTGCACGATCTCCATGTGCAGCAGCCCGAGGAAGCCGCAGCGGAAGCCGAAGCCGAGCGCCACCGAGCTCTCCGGCTCGAAGCTGAAGGCGGCGTCGTTGAGCCGCAGCTTGTCGACCGCGTCCCGCAGCCCCTCGTAGTCGTCGGCGGTGACCGGGAAGAGCCCGGCGAAGACCATCGGCTTGACCTCGCGGAAGCCGGGGAACGGCCGTTCGGTGCGCCGCCTGGGGTGGGTGATGGTGTCGCCGACCTGGGCGTCGTGGATGTCCTTGATGCCGGCGAACAGCAGCCCCACCTCGCCGACCGACAGCTGCCCCACCGGCTGCGCCCGCGGCCGGAACACCACCAGCTCGGCCACCTCGTAGGTCTCGCCGACGGCCATCAACAGCACCGGCTCGCCGCGGCGCACCGTGCCGTCGATCACCCGCACCAGGCAGCCCACCCCGCGGTAGGGGTCATACCAGGAGTCGAACAGCAGCGCCTTGAGCGGCGCCTCGGGATCTCCCGCCGGCGGCGGCACGTCGCTGACGATGCGCTCCAGCACCTCGTCGATCCCCACCCCCTGCTTGGCCGAGGCGAGCACCGCGCGCGAGGCGTCGATCCCCACCACGTTCTCGATCTGCTCGCGGATGCGCTCGGGCTCGGCGGCCGCCAGGTCGATCTTGTTGATCACCGGCACCAGCTCGAGCCCCTGGTCGACGGCGAGGTAGGCGTTGGCCAGGGTCTGCGCCTCCACCCCCTGCGCCGCGTCGACCACCAGCAGCGCGCCCTCGCAGGCGGCGAGGCTGCGCGACACTTCGTAGGAGAAGTCGACGTGGCCGGGGGTGTCGATCAGGTTGAAGACGTACTGCTGGCCGTCGGCGGCGCGGTAGTCCAGGCG
>DATKEH010000418.1:0-2759 GCA_035546355.1 Thermoanaerobaculia bacterium | reverse complement strand
AGCCGGCCGGGAGGAAGGAGCAAGCATGGATCCGGCACGTTTCAAGGACGCCTTCGGCCGCCTCGAGCTGCTCGACGACCGCCTCACCTACCGCGTCCGCTCCCGCTCGGTGAAGTCGCGGACGGCGCCGACCCCGGAGCTCCTCGACGAGCGGCTGCGCGACCTGGCCGAGATGACCCTCGAGCTCAAGGACGTGGTACGCGAGCTGATGCTGGCCATCGCCAGCAAGCCGGCCTGACGCCGCTACGAAAAACGAGGGCCGCGCCCGCGCGCGGCCCTCGCCCTTCGTACTAGCGGAGGGGGGCGATCAGAAGGTCAGCCGCAGCCCCAGCCGCGCCTGCCACCGCGAGCGGGTGTCGGCGAGGCTGAACTGGCGGCCGGGCTCGAGGGCGCCGTTGAAGCTCTCGCGGTAGATCGGCTTGCCGGTGGCCGCGTCCTGGCCGCGGTAGGTCACCGGCGTATAGGTCTGGAAGTTGACGAAGTCGACCACTCCCTCGTCCGAGTCGATCAGGTTGAGCAGGTTGAAGATGTCGAGGCTCACCCGGGTGTCGACCCTGCGGATCGGCAGGCCGACGTCGTAGTGGAAGTCGAGCAGCCGCGACCAGGGCTCGCGCGAACCGTTGCGCGCCACGATCGCCCCGGCGGTCGGGTCGACACCGGCGCTGCGCAGGAAGTCGGCGAACACCTCGTAGGGGATCACCGCGCCGGAGGAATTCTGCAGGATGATGGCGTCCGCCGCGCCCGGCACGAACAGCAGGTCGTTGCTGGTGTAGCCGTCGCGGTTGGGGTCGCCGCCCACCAGCAGCGAGTAGGGCCGCCCGGACTGGACGTTGTAGTACAGCCCGACGGTGTGGCCCACCGGGCCGGTGTCGAAGGCGTAGGAGGACGCGAGGTTGAAGCGGTGGCGTACCTCGAACAGCGAGGTGGCGACGTCGTCCTGGAAGATGTCGCCCGGGGTGGGCCGGAACTGCCAGTTGGAGATCGCCCGGCTCGAGGTGCCGTCCATCGCCGACTCCGCGTCCATGTAGGCGTAGGCGCCGGACAGCGTCACGCCGCGGGTCAGCGGCCGGCTCAGCTGCAGCGACGCCACCATCTCCTCGCCCTTGCCGGTGTTGGTGAGCAGGATGGCGTCACGCACCGTCGCGGTGTCGATCTGGGCGAAGGTCGGCCGCCCGTCGAGCGGGCTGGTGCCCACCTGCCGGCGGTTGACGTTGAGGTAGAAGATGTCCTCCTGGGTCTGCGACCAGAGCAGCTCGGCGGTGCCGCGCAGCCGCCACGGCAGCTCGCGGTCGTAGCCCAGGGTGGCCCGCAGCACCTGCGGGAACTCGAACCCCGGGTCGAGCAGGTCGACCGAGATGGTGCTGCCCGCGGCGCCGACGTGCGGCTGGTTGAAGGGATCGGGGTTGAACGGGATGGCGCCGAAGGAGGAGAGCGCGGTCTGCTCGACGCCGGTGTTGCCGTAGGCGTTGGAGATCCACACGTAGGGCGTGCGGCCGGCGAAGATGCCGACGCCGCCGCGCACCTGCTGCCGGCCCGACCCCGTCGGGTCCCAGTTGAAGCCGACGCGCGGCGACACCACGACGTCCTCGCTCGCCGTCTCGGCGGTGTTGTGGCCGATCGCCGCCAGCACGTCGGCGTTGAACGAAGGGGTGTCGACGAAGTCGGGCATGTCGCCGCGCAGCCCGAGGGTGAGGGTCAGCCGGTCGTTGACCCGCCAGGTGTCGCTGGCGTAGAGGCCGTACTGGCGCACCTCGAATTCGGTCGGCCGGCGCGGGTCGGCGCCGTTGGCGAAGGTGATGCGGTACTCGGAGGCGATCCCCGCCTCGAACGCCTCGAGGGTGGGGAAGTAGTAGTAGCCGTAGGCCTCCGACATGAAGAGGTTGCTGAACTCGAAGAACTGGTTGTGGGTGCCGAAGGTCAGGGTGTGGTTGCCGCGCAGCCAGGTGAAGTCGTCGGTCAGCTCCAGCACGTCCTGGTCGAGGGCGTTGGCGCCCGAGAAGCGCTCGGTGCCGAGCCGGAACTCGCCGTTGCGCGGCCCGGTGCCGCCGATCTCCACCTTGGGGAAGATCACCGGCGTGTCGCGGATGTCGCGGATGGTCTGGAAGCCGATGCGCGCCTCGTTGAAGGTGTTGGGGCCGAGCACGCTGTTGAGCTGCGCCACCGTCGAGTTGGTCTCGTCAGCGATGGTGTAGATCGAGGTGGGGAAGCGGAACTGGCTCGACGAGCGGTTGGCGATGACGTCGCGCACCGCGTCGACGTAGTTGTGGCGCAGGGTAACCAGGTTGCTGGCGTTGGCGGTCCAGTCGAGCTTGACCAGCGCCAGGTCGCTGTCGGTGACGCCGGGGAAGTCGCCGAGGCCGCCCGGGTCGTAGCCGTACGTGGCGATGAGTTGGTCGCGCAGACGCTGGGCGTCGGCGCTGTTGCGGAACTGGGTCGAGGCCGAGCCGTCGGCGGCGACGCCCGTCGGCGCCTCGCGGCGGTTGATCTCGCCGCTGACGAAGAAGAACAGCCGGTCCCTGAGGATCGGGCCGCCGAGCCGGCCGCCGTACTGATCCTGGTCGAACTCGGAGATCGGCCGGTCGGCGGGTCCGTCGCCGATGTAGTCCTGATCGCGCTTGGAGCCGAACAGCGAGCCGTGGAACTCGTTGCTGCCCGAGCGGGTGACGGCGTTGATGCCGCCGCCGGTGAAGCCGCCCTGCCGCACGTCGTAGGGCGACACCACCAGCTGCAGCTGCTCGATGGCGTCGAGCGAGATCGGC
>DATKEH010000417.1:0-8572 GCA_035546355.1 Thermoanaerobaculia bacterium | reverse complement strand
GCCTACGGATACATCCGATACAACATCCGCGGGTAGGGGATCGTCTCCCGCAAGTGGGCCAGACCGCCCATCCAGGCGACGAATCGCTCCAGGCCCATGCCGAAGCCGCTGTGCGGGAAGGTGCCGTACTTGCGGATGTCGAGGTACCACTGGTACGGCTCCACCGGCAGCCGGTGCTCGCGGATGCGGTCGAGCAGCAGGTCGTGGTCGTGGATCCGCTGGCTGCCGCCGATGATCTCTCCGTACCCCTCGGGAGCCAGCATGTCCAGGCCCAGCACCACCTCCGGGCGGTCCGGCGCCGGCTGCATGTAGAAGGCCTTGATCGAGGCGGGGAAGTGGGTGACCATCACCGGCCGGTCGAACGTCTGCGCCACCAGCGTCTCGTGCTCGGCCCCGAAGTCTTCGCCCCACGGCAGCTCCTGCCCCGCTTCGCGCAGGATCTCGAGGGCGCGGTCGTAGGTGATGCGCGGGAAGGGCGCCTGCACCCTCTCCAGCGCCGCGGTGTCGCGCTCGAGGGTCGCCAGCTCCTCGGCGCAGCGGTCGAGCACGCGGCCCACCAGGTAGACCACGAACTTCTCGGCCAGCTCGCACAGTCCATCGAACTCCAGGAACGCCACCTCCGGCTCGACCATCCAGAACTCCATCAGGTGGCGTCGGGTCTTCGACTTCTCGGCGCGGAACGTGGGGCCGAAGCAGTACACCTTGCCCAGCGCCGCCGCCGCCGGCTCGAGGTAGAGCTGGCCCGATTGCGAGAGGTATGCCGGCTCGCCGAAGTACTCGGTGGTGAACAGCGTCGAGGTGCCCTCGGCGGCAGCGGGTGTGAGGATCGGCGAGTCGATCAGCACGTACTCGCGCTGGTAGTAGAAGTCGCGGATCGCCTGGCTCACCTCGCTGCGCAGCCGCAGGGCGGCCCGCTGGCGGCTGGAGCGCAGCCAGAGGTGGCGGTGCTCCATGAGAAACGCCACCCCGTGCTCCTTGGGTGTGATGGGATAGTTCCCGGTGGCGTGGAGCAGGGCGACTTCGCTGGCGTGCAGCTCGACCCCTCCCGGGGCGCGCGGGTCGAGGTGTACCCGCCCCACGACCCGCACGGTGCTCTCCTGGCTGGCCTGGCCGGCCGCTAGCCAGGACGGCTCCGGCACGTCGCGCTTGCTGACCACCACCTGCACCACGCCGCTGCCGTCGCGCACCTGCAGGAAGGCGATGCGCCCGCTGGAGCGGGAGCTCTCCACCCATCCGCGGACGGTGACCGTCTCTTCTGGGTGGTCTGCGAGGTGCCGAACCGCGACATCTGCCACTGGAATCTCCCGCTGCACGCGTCGCCTCGAGCCGCCTGGAGGCAGGTTTCTCGTCGGGGTTCGGCGAGGGAGCGCGGAACGCGGCGCCGAGCCGGGTGGCAGGATATCGCGAAACACCGTGCCATCCGGCCCGTAGTGCACCAGAGGAGGTTTCGCCATGGCTCGGGGAGTCGGATGTCGCGGCTGTCTGATCGGCTGCGCCGCGGTGGTGGCGGTGCTGGTGCTGGTGCCCCTGGTGCTGTGGGCGGTATCCGCCGGTATCGGCGATCGTCCGCCGCTGCCGATCTCGGACGTGCAGGAGCATCCGCTGCCCGTGTCGGCGCCGGAGCCCAGCGGAGACCAGCCCACGGACGGGGGCCTTGCAGGCGAGCTGCCGGAATTTCGCATGCAGGGGCTGGTGCGCCTCGACGTCAGCGCCGCGGAGCTCGACGTCGTTCCCGGGCTGGCGGGGGAGCCCCTGCGCCTCGAGGCCGACTACGACGCCGCCGCCTTCCTCCTGGAAGAGAGCCTGGAAGAGACCGGGGACGGCTGGGAGTACTCGCTACGCCACGCGCCCCGATTCGCCACCCTCGCCCGCGGCGGCGGGCGGGACAGCAGCCGGCTGCGCCTGATCCTGCCCCCAGGCCACCCCCTCACGCTCGCCGGCCGGGTCCGCTGGGGGGAGAGCCGCATCGAGCTCGGGGGGCTGTCGCTGGTCGAGGTCGACCTGCGCCTGGGCGCCGGCGAGCACGAGGTCTCCTTCGGCGAGCCGCTGCCGCGGCCCCTGCGCCACCTCTCCCTCGACGCCTCGTTCGGCGAGCTCTCGGTGCATCGCGTCGGCAACGCCAGCCCGCTCACCACCCGCATCGAGCACTCGGCCGGCGAGTTGCGGGTCGATCTCGAGGGGGCCTGGAGGCAGGACGGCGAGGTGCGGGTGAGCTTCGGCTTCGGCACATGCCGCATCGCCCTCCCCGCCACGATTCCCGCCATCGTCGAGCGCGCCTCGCTGCCCCTGGGGGAGCGGCGCATCAGCGGCGACGAGGCGGCCGGGGAAGGCGGCGGGCCGCGCGTGCACCTGTGGGCGAGCGGCACGGCCGGGGAGCTGTGGGTGAATTAGCCTGGCCTGTAATGAGGCTCCGCCTCGGACCGCCGAGGTGGGAGCCACGTCCGCGGGTCGCTGGCCGCTGCACCCCCTGCCCGCAGACGAGCTCTCTCTGTCGCCCCCACCTCCCCTGCCCCTCTCCCCCCTCTCGGGGGAAGAGGGGTCCAGAGCGTAGGGGATCCTCGCAAGAATCTCGTCACATTTGTGCAAATTCCGGGAACCAAGGGGCCCTAGCTAATCCAGCCGGAAGCGGACCGTCAGGGTCGTCTCCATCGGTATCGGGGCGCCGCCGCGGGTCGCCGGCCGATACCTGGCGCGGAGGGCTGCCCGGCGAGCCGCCTCGTCGAAACCGAGGCCGGCCGGAGGGCCGAGCGGCTCCGCCCGCGTCACCCGGCCGCGCGCGTCCACCTGCAGGCGCAACGTCACGTCGGCTTCACGCCGCAGCCGGCGGGCGGCCGCCGGGTAGGCGGGGGAGGGCAGCCTCTCGAGCCGCGGCGGCGTCACGCCGTCCTGCGGCGCCGGCCCCTCCGCCGAGGGCGGCAGCGGCGCCGGCGGCGGTCCGGGCGGCAGCGCTTCGGGCCCCTCCGCCCACGGCTCTTCGGGCGGGGTGGCTGGGGGACGCTGCATCCCCGCCGCAGGCGAGGGGCGCCGCCGGGCGAGCTCGTGCACCTCTGCCTCCCGTTCGGCCCAGGGGTCGGCCGGCGTCGCCAGACCGACGCCGCCTTCCCGGGCCGCGGCCTGCTCCTCCCCGACCCCCGGCGCCGGCGGTGGCCGGCGGAGCGTCACCCCTGCCACGATCAACGCCAGGCCTGCCAGCACGGCGGCGACCAGCGGCCAGCGGCGCCACGGCGGGCGACGGGGGGGCGCGGTCGGCGCCGGGGCCTCGCGGGTGGTCGAGGGATCGGGGGGGAGGGATTGCGCCATGGCCGGCACTCCACGCACGATGCGCGCCAAGCGAAAGGATTCCAAATCCGTGCCTACACAAGTATTTCCGTCGCCATCGCCAGCGGCTCGGAAGCGCGGATCAACGACTCGGCTCCGTTACAATGGGCCAACGCTCCGCCCCGCGGAACTCTGCGATCGTGGCCGACACGCGCCGCAACGAGACCATCGTCGCCATGGGCTTGGTGCCCGTGATCCTGGTGCTCCTCGCCGCCCAGGCCTGGGAGCTGCACCGGTTCGCGGAGCGCCAGATCGGCATCGCCATGGAGCAGGACGACGCCTCCGGCGAGCTCCGGCTGGCCGACGTGCTGCCCACCAGCCCCGCCGACGACGCCGGCCTGCGAGCGGGCGACGTGCTGCTGGAGCTCGAGGGAGTGCCGTTGCGCGACCTGGACGACGTGCGGCGCGTCAAGGGCTCGCGGCCGCCGCGCCACCCGCTCGAGCTACGGGTCGAACGGGGCGGCGAGGAGATGACCCTCACCCTCGTTCCCGGCGCGCAGTTCCCCCTGTTTCCCTTCACCGTCGCGATCCTCACCGCCCTCTGCTACCTCGCCATCGGCCCGCTGGCCCTGCTCAAGCGCCCCGGCTATCTGCGGGCCCGGCTGCTGCTGTTCTTCACCGCCGCCGTCGCCGTGGAGATCGCCATGCCCGGCGCCTGGTTGGCCACCGGTCTGTGGCTCGTCGCCGTCGTCCTGCTCTCCGGCGTACAGATGCCCCTCGAGCTGCATCTCGCCTCGGTGATCCCGGAGCGCCAGAAGTGGCTGCAACGCGCTCCCTGGGCGATCCCAGCCTACTACGTGGTGGGGATCGGCAGCGGCGCGGTGGTCGCCACCGCCATGCTCGACGACGCGCTCGGCTGGCATCGGCTCCCCGGCGAGGGGCAGCAACTCTACGAACCCTTCGTCGAAGTCGTCTACCCGTTGTGGGCCCTGGGCGTGCTCCTCCTCCTGCTGCGCCAGGCGTGGACCTACCCCGAGGCTCGCGGCCGGCAGCAGGCGGCCATCGTCGCCGCCGGAATCGTCCCCTGGGTGCTCCTGGTCGTGGCCAGCAACTTCGACCTGGTCCTGCGCTGGATGCCGGCGTGGTGGGAGGACACGATCTGGAACCTGGCGCTGCTCCCCTTCCCCCTGGCGGTGTTCCTGATCCTGCTGCGGGAGAAGGCGAACCAGGATCGCATCGTCCTCGATCTCACCGACCAGGTCCAGCGGGTAGCCTCGGTGCAGGAGATCTCGCGGGTGGTCAGCGTCGCCCTGCACTCCGCCTTCCACCCCAAGAGCACCCACGTGTTCTATCGCCAGCGCCACTCTCGCGACCTCACTCTCGGACACTCGACCGGCATCCGCCTGGAGGAGGAGGTGATTCCCGAGAACAGCCCGCTGCTGCGGCTGGTCGAGCTCTACGGCAAGGCGGTCGACTACCCCGAGGACCTCGTCGGCCTGCCGCCACCCGAGAAGCGCTGGCTCGAGGAGCTGGCGGCGCGCCTGGTGGTACCCCTGGTCGGCCGCGACCACCGGCTGCTGGGATTGCTGGTGCTGGGCCAGAAGAAGTCGGAGGAGCCTTATACGCCGCATGACCGTAAGCTGCTGCAGGCGCTCACCAACCAGATCGCGCTGGTGTACGAGAACGCGCGGCTCAAGGACCGGGTCGACCAGAGCCAGCGCATCCAACAGCAGGTGCTGGCACGCTTGGGCGAGCAGGAGCTCCACCTGGTGCGCGAGTGTCCGACCTGTGGCGCCTGCTACGACGCCGATCAGGAGCTGTGCGCGATCGACGGCAGCGAGCTGCTCCCCTCCCTGCCCATCGAACGCACCATCGGCGGCCGTTATCGCCTCGAACGGCGCATCGACCGGGGCGGCATGGGCGCCATCTACGAGGCGCGGGATTTGCACCTGGAGCGGCAGGTGGCGGTCAAGGTCCTGCTCGGTTCTCTGGCGAGCGGCGACGTGCTGCGGCGGTTCGAGCACGAGGCGCGGATGACGGCGCGGCTGCGCCACCCCAACATCGTCACCATCCACGACTACGGCACGACCGATTCGGGAGCCGCCTTTCTGGTGCTCGAGCTCCTCGCCGGGACCACCCTCGAGAGCGAGATCGCCCGTCGCGGCCGGCTCGCCCCAGAGTTGGCGGCACGCTGGCTCGACCAGGTGTGCGAGGCGGTGCAGGCGGCGCACGACGCCGACATCGTGCATCGCGACCTCAAGCCTGCCAACGTCTACCTCGCTGGCGACGACGACGGCGAGCGGACGGTCAAGATCCTCGACTTCGGCGTCGCCAAGGTACGCTCGGCGGTGATCGAGGAGGGGGCCGGCCTCACTGCCCCCGGCGCCTTGATCGGGACCTTCCGCTACATGGCCCCCGAGCAGTTGGAGGGGCGCGAGGCCGACGCCCGCAGCGACGTCTTCGCGATCGCCGTCATGGCGCTGGAAGCGCTCAGCGGGAGGCGCCCCTTCACCGGCGAAGGACCAGCCGAGCTGCTGCGGTCGATCGCGGCGGGGCCGCCCGCCCTCTCCGGGCCCCAACCGTGGGCGTCTCGCGTCGACGCCGTGGTGCGGCGTGCTCTCGCCCTGGAGCCGGATGCCCGCCATCCCGACGTGCGCCGACTGCGGGCAGACCTGATCCCGGCGCTGAGCGGGTTCGACGATAGTGCGGTGGCCGGCTCGGCGTGAGAGCATGGGGAAGCCGCCGCGGCGACGCTGCCGCCGTGGCCCCTGAGGGAGGTGCCATGAGCGAGGGCTGGGTGCAGGAGGGGCAGGCGGCGCCCCGATTCACGCTGCGCGACGACCGGGACCGTACCATCCGGCTCGAGGAGCTGCGCGGCCGGCCGGTAGTCCTCTACTTCTACCCCAAGGACGACACTCCCGGATGCACCCGCGAGGCTTGCGCCTTTCGCGATCGGCGGCGCGAGATCGCCGAGCGCGGCGCGGTGGTGCTCGGGGTCTCCGCCGACGACATCGCCAGCCACGCCGCCTTCCGCGACAAGTACGAGCTGAATTTCCCGCTCCTCTCCGATCCCGATCATCGAGTGGCGAAGGCCTACGGCGCCTGGCGAGAGAAAACGCTCTACGGCCGCCGGTCGATGGGAATCCAGCGCTCCACCTTCCTGATCGACGGCGCCGGCATCGTTGCCCGCGTGTGGCCGCGCGTGCGCGTCGACGGGCACGACGAGGAGGTGCTGGCGGCGTTGGACAGGGAGCTGCCGAGCTGCGATTGAGAAGCCATCGCCCGTGGTCTGGTAGGTCGACGCCGTTGCGCCCTTCGGCCCGCTGAGGTCTCGCAGGCGTGACCATCCTGCTGGCGTTCTTCGCCTTTCTCGCACTCCTCTACCTCACGCGCGGCACACCCATCGAGCGGATCCGGGACCTCGATCCGCATGGCCGGCTCGCGGTGCCCGACTCCTTCTTCGCCAAGATGGTCGAGGCGCAGATCGATACCGACCTCGAGCACGGCAATCATGTCGAGGTGCTGTTCGACGGCGACGGCATCTTCCCACGGCTGTTCGGGGACCTGCAGCGGGCTCGCGACCTGATCACCTGGCACGTCTTCTGGTTCAAGCCGGGAGAGGTGGCCGATCAGCTCAAGCAGATCCTCGTCGAGCGCTCCCGGGCGGGCGTGCAGGTGCTGTTGCTGCAAGACCTCTATGGCTCCTGGGGAATTCCCGAGAGCTACTTCCGGGAGCTGCGGGACGCCGGTGCCGAGGTCGCCACTGGCGGCGGAACGCCCTCTACGGGCACGGGGAAGATCCGCTGCCACGCCTCCGGAGCTTCGCAATCGGCCACGCAGCCGAGCACCTCCAATACGGCTCCGAAACGCGGTTGGCGGATCAGCGCCTGCGACTCGGCCACCGCCACCCGCTGGTCGCGGACCGCCGCCACCTCCCGGATCGCCTGATAGCGCGCCAGGGTCTCGCCCTGACGCACCAGGTCCGCCTGCTTCACCGCTATGCCCCACGGGCTGCTCCGCTCCAGGCGCACCACCTCCGCGCTGCCCCTCCTCGACGGCGATTTCGCGCAGCGAACGGTAGATGACCTCGTCCAGATAGGACGAGAGGGAGCCGCTGAGGGTGGGGATGCCGGCGCGCTCCCCGGGCGCCAGGCCGACGACGTAGGTCTCGCGGCCGCGGGTGTCGCGGGCGCATCGGGTAGAACTGGTCGTCGACGAAGGTGAGCAACGGGTACTGCTGCAGCAGCTCGCCGCCCCTTGCCTGCCGCTTCTCGCCCGTTACGCGGGATCGCAAGGCGTCCCAGACCCCCAGCAGCTTCGCCTCGAGGGATTCATTGGCTCGCAGGCTCGGCACCACGCGAGCGTTGAAGCGCGCCTGGAAGGTGAGGAACCAGCCGCGGGCGACATCGGGTTCGGGGTCGGCAGCCCGGGCATCGGCCAGGACGGGTGCGGCGCAGAGGGGGGCCATCAGCAGCGCGGCCAGGGGGGGTCACCTCAGCAGACCACGCGCAGCACTGCCGGCCGGATGGCCACCTGCAGTGGGGCCGGCAGCCAGTCGACCTCGCCGTCCCGCGTGACGCCGACGCGAGCTGGGCCGAGGAGCCGGTGCCGACCCACAGCAACGGCGTCCGCCGACGCAGCAGCTCGCCATCGATGGCGAGCTCCATCTCCAGCGGCTGCAGGCGCAGTGCGGTCACCGCGATCGCCAGGGCGGCCGCTGGCCAGCGTCCGACGCGTCGCGCCCACCGGTTGCGAAGCTCGAGCACGGTTGCGTAGTTGCCTAAGGTCGCCGTGTTGAGGAAGTAGCGTCCCGCCACCTCACCCGCCGGCGCGCGGGTTGGCGAGCAGGGGCACGGTGGCGCGGCGAGTCCGGTGGCCATCGACCACGGCGAAGATCGTACACGTGCCGGCCGCACCCGGGAGCGGTTCGGCTAAGATCGGGATGGTATCCAGGGTTACCGCTCGCCCGATGGCCGCCCTCCCCACCTCGTCGACCGTCGCCCCCTCGGCCGCCGCCGGGGGGCGTCCCTTGTGGGCGACTGTGAAGAGTTACCTCGAATCCCCCTTCTATCGCTTGTACCAGCGGCGGCTGGAGGCGCAGATGGCCGGCTGGCGCCTGCCCCGGCACATCGGCATCATCATGGACGGCAACCGCCGCTACGCGCGCAACTTCGGCAACTCGCCCGTCAGCTTCGGTCACTACCGCGGCGCCGAGAAGCTCTGGCAGGTCCTCAACTGGTGCTACGAGGCCGAGATACCCGTCGTCACCGTGTGGAGCTTCTCGCTCGACAACTTCCATCGCGACACGTCGGAG
>DATKEH010000416.1:0-5091 GCA_035546355.1 Thermoanaerobaculia bacterium | reverse complement strand
CGGCGGCGCCCCCGCATCACCTGGTGCGCTTCCGCGACGACGCCGGCACCGCCTACCGGCTGGCCAAGTGCGACCGGCTGCGCTACTGGGAGATGCACGACCCCGGGGGGGAGTCGTGGCTGCCGCCGGGCCTGCGCTGAGGGCCCGAGGTCCCTTGACGCGGCTCGGCCCCCGCCTGCGCCTGATGCTGTGGGCGCCCGGCCTCGCCGCCGCGGCGGTCGGCGGGTTGGCGTTGGCGCTGGTCCTGCCCGTCTGGCTGCAGGGCACCGTCGGCGACTCGCTGCTCGCCTCGCTGGAGCCGCTGGCCGCCCTGGCGGCCCGCGAGAGCCCCGCCGCGGGCCCGGGCCTGCAGCGATGGGCGGAAACGCTGGTGGGGCGCGGCGAGCTCCGCCTGACCCTGATCACCGGCCAGGGAGTGGTGCTGGCGGACAGCTCGCGCAGCTGGCCCGCGGTGCGGACGATGGAGAACCACGCCGAGCGCCCCGAGGTGGCCGCGGCTCTCGCCGCTGGGCAGGGCACGGCCATCCGCCGCAGCGACACCACCGGCCGCGCCTACGTCTACGCGGCGCGGGCGGTGGCGACTCCCGCGGGGGAGGTGCTGGTGGTCCGTGTCGCCCGCCCGCTGCGCGAGCTGGACACCCTGCAACTGCAGCTGCTGCGGGGCCTGTTGCTGTCGCTGACGGCGGCGGCCCTGGCGGCGATGGCCGTCGGGTTCTGGTTGCGGCGGCGCGTGGTGCGGCCCTTCCTCTCCATCGTCGGGGAGTCCGAGCGCATCGCCGGCGGTGCGCCGGGCTTCCGCATCTCCGAGCCGGAGGTCGAGGAGCTCGACACCCTCGCCCGCAGTCTGAACCGGCTGGCCCAGCGGGTCGAGGAGCAGATCGCGGCCAAGGAACGGGAGCGCGAGCAGCTGCAGGAGATCCTCGCCGGGATGGCGGAGGGGGTGTTGGTGAGCGGTCGCGGCGGCAGGCCGATCTTCGTCAATCCGGCGTTCCGCCGCCTGTTCGGGCTGGCGGCCGACGCGCCGGCCGAGGACGTGCTGGCCCTGCTGCGCCGGCCGCGGGTCGACGAGCTGCTGCGGGAGTGCCTGGCGGGGCGCGCAGGGGGCGCGGCCGACCTGCGGGTGGGGGAGCGGTCGATCGCGGTGGGGGTGCGGCGGCTGGATGCCCTCGGCGGCGCCCTGGTGGTGGCCCGCGACGTCACCGCCGAGGCGCGGCTGGCGCGCACCCGCCGCGACTTCGTGGCCAACGTGTCGCACGAGCTCAAGACCCCGCTGGCGGTGATCCGGGGCGTCGCCGAGACGCTGGAGGACTCGGGCGGCGACGATCCGGCGCTGGTGCGGCGCTTCAACGCCCGCGTGCTCGAGCAGTGCCACCGCCTCCAGGATCTGCTGGAGGACCTGTTGACGCTGTCACGCCTGGAGAGCCCGGAAGTGGTGGTGCCGCGCGAGCCGGTGGAGCTCGGCGAGGTGGCCGAGCGCGCCGTCGAGATGGCGCGCGACTTCGCCGATCGGCGGGGAGTGCGTCTGGAGCGGGACCTCGGCGAGGTGCCGCCGGTGCTCGGCGACCGCCGCTCGCTCGAGCGGATGGTGCTCAACCTGCTGGACAACGCCATCAAGTACAACCGCCGCGACGGCAATGTGTGGCTGCGGCTGCGGTCGCGGGAGGGGATCGTCGAGCTGGTGGTCGAAGACACCGGCAGCGGCATCCCGGCGAGTGAGCAGGCGCGGATCTTCGAGCGCTTCTATCGGCTCGACAAGGCGCGCGGGCGTGGCGAGGGGGGGAGCGGGCTCGGCCTGGCGATCGTCAAGCACGTGAGCCAGCTGCACGGGGGGCGAGTGGAGGTCGCCAGCACGCCGGGCGCCGGCTCCACCTTCACGGTGACCCTGCCGGCAGTGGCTACCACTGGCTAGGCCTCGGCTAGGCCAGCTCGAAGAGCCGGCTGAGCAGCATCTGCAGCGGAAACCGTCGCAGGCTGCCGCCCGCCGCCCGCCGCTCGTCGAAGGTCTGGACCTCGTCGGCGACGACACCTACCCCCCACAGCAGCACCGGCAGGGGGTCGGCGGCGTGTTGCCCGACCTCCGCCAGGGTCGCGTGGTCGGCCGCCACCGCGATGCGCAACGGACCGTCCCAGCGTTCCAGGAGGGCGGCTAGCTCGCGATCGACGCGTTCGAGAAACTCGACCTTGAGGTCCGGTCGCCGATCGTGGGCGGCGATGTCGGCTCCCTTGACGTGCAGCAGGACCAGGTCGCTGCTCGCCAGCGCTCGCGCGGCCGCGGCGAACTTGGCTGCGAGATCGGTGTCGAGGTTGGCGGTCATCGCCGTGCTGCTGACGGTGGCGGCTTCCAGCCAGGCAGCCAACCCCAGCACCGTGCGATCGCCGCTGATGCAGGTCAGCCGCAGCGGCCGCCCCCCCTCTTCGAGGGGGAGGAGGCGATGCAGGCGCCCGGCGCCACGGGTCAGCACGCAGCTCGCTGGCGGCTCTCCCCGCTCGCGGCGCCGGCGGTTGACCGGATGGTCGCCCAGTACTCGCCGCGCCTCCTGCTCGAACAGGGCGAGGATCTGCGCCGTCTGCCCCGCCGCCTCGTCCTCGGGGTCGCGGGGTCGCGGCGCGAGTGGCGGGCCGGGCGGCGCCCCGTCGCCGGGATCGCTGCCCTCGATGGAGGAGGACAGGCCCTCGCCGCGCAGCACCACCGACAGGCGGTGCTCGGTGGTGCGGCGGACGCGGATCTCGACGTCGTCGTAGAGGCCGCCGGGCAGCGGCAGACGATCGAGTGCCGAAGCCAGCTCCTCCCCCCCTTCGCGAATGCGGCCCGCGCGGCGGTCCACCACCCAGCCGCGCTCGTCGAGGGTGGCGAAGTTGCCACGCAGGGCGATGTCGCCGGCTGCCAGCTCGAGGCCGCTGCCCAGCGCCTCGACAGGCCCGCGTTTCATCGCGAACGGGGACTGCCCCAGCAGCGCCAGGGTCCCGGCGGCGGTGTCCGGCACCACTCCCGGCGCGACCGGGTCCGCCAGGCCGCACTGCCCCTCGGCGGCGAGGCGGTCGAGGGTGGGGGTGCGCGCAGCCTCGAGCGGCGTCCTGCCACCCAGCGCTCGCAGCGGGCGGTCGGGCATGCCGTCGACCGCCAGGAGCAGGGTCGGCGCCTCGCGGCTCACCGGCGTCTGCACCGCCCTGGCGAGCGCCGGCAAACGCTGTTGCAGGGCGTCGGTCACCAGCCGCAGGGCGCGGGGCACCGCGGCCTCGAAGTCGGAGGTGTCGAGGAGCGGGGTCTCGTGGGTCTCGGCGAGCTGCGCCAGGTGTTGATGGATCTGGCGGATGGCCTCGAAGTGGCGCAGGTAGCGCTCGGGGCGGCGGCCGGTGGTCCGTGAGCGGGAGAGGACGCGCGAGCGGTGCACCTCCTCGCCGAAGGTGGTCAGCAGCAAGGGGATCTGGTAGACGCTTCCCTCCAGGTCGGGGAAGGGGATCAGGCCGGGAACCAGATGCACGCCCTCGACCAGGATGCTCATCCGCTCCGCCACGGCCCGTTCCACCACGGCCCGTACCCCCACCAACACCCGCGCCGCCTGCTCGTCGAAGCTCCCCACCAGCTGCTGCCGACCCGCGTCTCCCGTCGCCAGGCGGCGGTCCTCGCCGGCGCTCTCCCAGGCCGCCGTGGCTTCGAAGCTGGAGCGGTGCAGGTCGGGGAGGATGGCGGGGGAGAAGACCATGCGCATCACCTGGCGGATGGTGTCGGTGGCGTTGACGCGGTAGATCCGCAGCAGCGGGGCGAGCTCGAGGGAGAGCGTCGACTTGCCGGTACCGCTGGCGCCGCCGATGTAGATCACCAGCGGGCGGGGCAGGCGGTGGACCTGGCGCATCAGCCGGTAGCGGCCGGCGGCATCCACGCCCTCCTCCCGCTCGAGCAGGTCGCCGGCGCGGCGGGCGATCTCGTCGCTGCGGATCGCTCCCGAGCGGTCGTGCCGCAGCTCCTCCTCGAGCGCTGCCACCAGGGCGTAGGCGCGGTCGAGGTCGAGCCCGCCGGCGTAGAGGCTGCGCGCCAACAGGCCGCGGGAGAACGGCTGCTCCTGTCCATGGTAGACCACCCGCAGCTGGGTGGCGTCGGTCCGCAACAGGCGCCGGGCCCCCTCCGGCCCCAGGGAGCGCTCCAGCTGGCGGTCGATCAGCTGGCGCAGCTCGCGGGTGTCGACCTCCGCGCGATCGCGCAATGCGTCGCGCACCGCCTGGGCGATGGCGTAGGCGTCGTCGAACGACAACCCGCGCTCGACCAGGTCGTGGGTGACCATGCCGCGCAGAAAGGGATTGCGGCGGCCGGCGCTGTCGCGCACCAGCAGCTGCCGGTCGGAGGTCGGTTCGCGCCGCGAGCGCTCAGGCTTCTTCGTCACCGTGGCGGATGCGGTCGTAGGGCTGGACCACCGAGGAGGCGATGTTGGAGAGGTGGGCGCTGACTCGCCGCAGCACCCTGGCGGCGATGGCGTAGACCACGGCCATGTCGGCCGTCAGGTCGCTGGCCGCTACGTCCCGGGTGATGTCGCCGAGCTCCTGCTTGATCTCCAGGTGGCTCGTCACCACCACCCGCGCCTTTTCCGAGTCGTCCTCGCGGAAGGCCTCCTCGCACAGCCCGAACAGGGGCCGGATCCGCCCCGCAGCGGCCCTGAGGCGATCGGCGAAGGGGCCGCCGCGCGGCGACCCGGCCAGCGGGATCAGCTCCCCTAGACCGCGCGCGAAGTCGCCGATGCGCTCGGCGTCCTGCACCATGCTGGCCAGCACCAGGCTGGCCACCAGGTCGTGCTGCGGGGCGACGGAGAGGTGCTCGAGGATGCTGCGCCGCACCAGGCGCTCCCCCTCGTCCACCCGGTCGTCCATCGAGTCGAGGTCGGCGTCGAGGGGTTGATTGTCGAGCAGCGCCGCCAGCGCCAGGTCGAGCATGCGGCCGGAGTGGTCGAGCATCGACGAGACGTGGCCGAAGGCGGCTTCCACCAGGGGTGACGATTGTTTGCCGAAGAGCCGGTCGAACATGGTTGTGCTCCGGGGTCAGGGGTTCTCGGCTGCCGGGGAGGGGTCTGCGGGGGCAGCGGCGGCGGGCGGGGAGGGGGG
>DATKEH010000415.1:0-6975 GCA_035546355.1 Thermoanaerobaculia bacterium | reverse complement strand
CCGCCTGGCAGCGGATCGGCATCGGCAACTTCCGCTCCGCCGACGGCAACCCGATACCCAACGTCACCGTCTCGGGTTCCTGCGATCCGCTGAAGGGGAAGTCCCCGGCCAACACCGACGCCTGCAAGATCACGTTCGACGACCCTGGCGCGGGTCAGACGGCAACGGTCAAGTTCGACGTGCTGCTCTACACCCAGGAAGGAGACACCACCCCGGCGCTGGTGGTCGACCCGGTGTTCGTGATCATGGGGTGACGGCGCGGGTCAGGGCCGCTCACCGAACACCAGTCGGCGAAATGCGGGTGCGTCGCGGTAGCTTCCAAAGGCCAGGTCCTGGCGGAAGTTGTCGCGTGGCACGCCGGCGCCGAGAGCCTGCTCCACTCGCCGCAGCAGGATCTCCTCCTGCCCCAGGAGGGCGGCTACCTGGGCCGCGTGGAACAGCACGATCGCGTCGCCCGGCATCTCGGCGAGAGCGCGATCGAGGTCGCCCTGAGCCTCGGCGGCAAGACCGAGCTTTCCCGCCGCCACCGCCCGCTCCGCGAGCATCCGCGGCTGGGAGCCGCCCGAGGCAATCACCCGGTCGTACTCGCGGAGCGCCTGCGCGAGCCAGTGCCGCATCTGCCCTTCGTCGCCGAGAGCCTCGTAGGCGTCGGCGAGGTTGCGCTGGTGGCTCGGCTGCCCCGGCTCTAGCTCGTAGGCTCGGCGAAAGGCCTGTGCCGCCTCTTCGTAACGGCCCAGGTTGTAGTACGCATATCCGAGATTGGTGGCGGCGGCGTCGTTCGGCTGCTCTTGCAGCGCCTTGGACAGCAGGGGAATAGCGTCGATCTCTCGGCCGGTCCAGACGTAGATCATGCCGAGGTTGTTGAGCGCGTTCGGGGAATCCGGCGCCAGCTCGAGGACGCGCTCGTACTGCGCCGCCGCCTGGTTGTATCGACCCGCCTCGAGCAGCACCTTGCCCAGCACCACCCTCGCGGATACGTTCTCCGGCTCCTCGTCCAGAGGCCTGGACGCCTCGGCTATCGCACCCTCGACATCGCCTCGAGCTACCAGCGCCTCCCCGAGCAGGCCGTAGCTGCCGATAAGCCCCGGATCGGCAGCGATCGCCTGCCGCGCGGCCGACTCCGCCGCCTCCCAGCTCCCGGCCTGCAGCGCCAACCGACCCTGGGCCAACCACCCCGGCGCAAGAGTGGGATCGCTAGCGAGCGCACCGTCGGCGAGCCGTTCGATCTCCTCCCGCCGCTCCTCCGAGGGGTACTGCCCCTGAATCCGCGCCAGCAGCGCCGCCAGCCGCGCCTGTAGATAGGCGTTGGCCGGTTCTCGCTCGAGCGCCCGGCGCAACACTTGCTCGGCGTGCGCCAGGTTGGAGCGCACATCACCCCGCCCCTCGTAGCGGTCCGCCTGCGCGACCAGCGCCCGCGCCTGCGGATCGCCCACCCGTGGGGCGGCGTCGCGCCGCCAGGGCGCCAAGGCGATCGCCAGCGCCACGGCGGCTGCCAGCACCAGGGCGAGTGCCGCCGCCGGCGCCGCCCATCGCCGGCGCGGGCGAACGCCCGCCGGCAAGGGTCGGGCGGCTGCGGCTCCGCTGCCGCTCGCCGCGACCAGCTCCTGGAGCTCGTTGCGCAGGCCCTTCGCCGTCTGGTAGCGGTGCTCCGGATCCTTGCGCAGGCAGTGGTGGACGATGCGGGCCAGGTCGGCCGGCAGGCCGGGCCGGAGCTCCGCCAGCGAGGGCGGCTCGTGGTGGAGGATCTCGCCGACCACCTCGAGACGGCTGCCGCCGCGGAACGGACGTTCGCCGGTCGCCATCTCGTACAGCATCACGCCGAAGGAGAAGAGGTCGGAGCGGGGATCGGCTCGCGCGCCCCGCAGCTGCTCGGGGGCGAGATAGGGGACGGTACCGACGATGGCGTCGGTGGCGGTGAGCGAGGCGGTGATCTCCTGGGTGTCGTCGTCCCTCGGCCAGAGAGCCGCGAGACCGAAGTCGCAGACCTTGACCGCGCCGTCGTCGGCCACTACCACGTTGCTCGGCTTGAGGTCGCGATGGACGACACCCGCCTGGTGGGCGACGGCCAACGCATCGGCCACCGGGATCGCCAGCTCCACGAGCCGCGTCCACGGCATCCCCTGCGGCGGGATCAGGCGGTCCAGGCTCCGCCCGCGGATCAGCTCCATGACCAGGAAGGTCCGCCCGGCGTCCTCCTCGATCTCGAAGAGGGTGACGATCCCGGGATGCTGCAGTCGCGCCAGCGTCTTGGCCTCGCGCTGGAGCCGGGCCACGCGCGCGGGATCGCCGGCGACGTCGGGGGAGAGGAGCTTGAGCGCCACCTTCCGGCCCAGCCGCACGTCCTCGGCGACGAACACCTGCCCCATGCCGCCGGCGCCCAGCGGCTCGAGGACCCGGTAGTGGGAGAGTGTGTCGCCGATCATCCAGGGCGCTCAGGCGGAGCCGCACCGCGGCAACGCCGGTCGGAGGCGTGGCATCAGACGGAAGTTCCCTGCCGACAGTATAGGGCCAGTCGTCGGCAGCGGTGGCGAAGCCCCCCCGGCGACCGACGCTCGCTCGCTGCCGGGTGTCGTGAGATGCTCGGGCACGGGGCGAGGTCGAGGTGCTCCTCTACCAACCCCGCCACACGACGGCGATCGGGCCCGCAGGCGACTGATCAGCCGTGGAACCACGGCCAGACGGAGCGTACGAGCCAGCGATCGGCGACGCCGCGGTACAGTCGGCAGACTGCGGCATGGGATGTACGCGGCCATCGAGAGGAGGCCTCGCGCTGACCCCTTCACCCCTGCCGAGCCTGCTCGCCCTCGCCCTGGCCGCCATCACCGCCTGCTCGGCGCCGTCCGGGGAGATGCCCTCCACCGGCGCCCCGGACGTCGGCAGCCGCTCCTCGCAGCTGACCCGCGCTCCAGCGCGGCCGCCCGACGTGCGCTTCGAGCCCTCACCACCGGAAGTCGTCGACGCCATGCTGCGGCTGGCCGCGGTCGGCCCCGACGACGTGGTCTTCGACCTCGGCTGCGGCGACGGCCGCATCGTCATCGCCGCCGTCGCCGAGCTCGGTGCGCGGCGCGGCGTCTGCGTCGAGATCGACCCCGCACTGGTCGCCAGGGCGCGGCACGCAGCCCGACGGGCGGGAGTCGAGGAGCGGATCGACTTCGTCGAGGGCGACCTCTTCGCGGCCGATCTGAGCGACGCCACGGTGGTGGCGCTATTCCTGTTCCCCGACGTCAACCTGCGGTTGCGCCCGCGGCTCCTCGGCCAACTCGCGCCGGGCACCCGGGTGGTCTCGCACGAGCACGACATGGGGGACTGGCGCCCGGAGAAGGTGGTGGAGGTCGGTGGCCACCGAATCTACCTGTGGACCATCCCACCGCGCGACGAGCCACCACCCTAGGAGCCTGCCCCTCTCCCCCCTCTCGGGGGCACAGGGGACCGGAGTCGCGCCCGTGGCGGCGTAGGCACCCTAGCCTTCCAGGGGCACCACCGGATCGACGTCGGCCGCGTAGTCGACGCCGTCGACGGCGAAGCCGAACAGGCGCAGGAAGTCGCTGCGGTAGCCGTCGAGGTCGGCGAGCCCGGAGATGGTGCCGCTCGCCACCTCGCGCCAGCGGCGCTGCACCTCGCTCTGGACATCGGCGCGCATCTCCAGGTCGTCGAGGCGGATACGCCCTTCGGCGTCGAGGGCGACCTCGCCACCGGCGTAGAGACGCTCGCCGAAGAGGCGCACCATCTGCTCGATACAGCCCTCGTGCAGCCCCTTCTCCTTCATCACCTCGAAGAGCAGGGAGATGTAGAGCGGCACGACGGGGATGGCGGAGCTCGACTGCGTGACCACCGCCTTGTTGACCGACACCAGGGCACGGCCGCCCCGCCGCCGCAGCCGCTCGTCGAGGCGCCTGGCGGTGGCCTCGAGGTGGTCCTTGGCACGACCGATGGTGCCGTGGCGGTAGATCGAGTGGGTGAGCTCGGGGCCGATGTAGGAGTAGGCGACGGTGGTGGCGTCGGCAGCGAGGACGCCACCCTCTTCCAGGGCGTCGACCCACAGCTGCCAGTCCTCGCCGCCCATCACCTTCACGGTGTCGGCGATCTCCTGGTGGTCGGCCGGCTCGATGGCCACCTCCGAGACCACGCCGCTCTCGACGTCGAGGGTCTTGTTGCGGTAGGTCTCGCCGATCGGCTTGAGGGCGCTCTTGGCCACCGTGCCGTCGGCCAGGGTACGGCGCGGCGCGGCCAGGCTGTAGATCACCAGGTCGACCTGCCCCAGCCCGTCGCGAACGCGCTCCACGGCCTGCTGCTTGACCTCCGGCGAGAAGGCGTCGCCGTCGAGCCCTTCGGCCCACAGGCCCGACTCGCGGGCCAGGCGGTGGAAGGCGGCGCTGTTGTACCAGCCGGCGGTGGCGGTCCGCTTTTCGCTGCCGGGGCGCTCGAGGAACACGCCGAGCGTGCCGGCGCCGCAGCCGAAGGCGGCGGTGATGCGACTCGACAGGCCGTATCCCATCGACGAGCCGACCACCAGGGCGGCCTTCGGGCCGGCCGGCAATCCCCGGCGCCGCGCCACTTCGGCCTGGCGCTCCACCTCGCGGGCGCAGCCGACGGGATGCGCCGTGGTGCAGATGAACCCTCGGACCCTCGGCTTGATGACCATCGTCGCTCCCCCCGCGCTCGCTACGTCGGCACAGACGAGTCTGCCGGCTAGATCTTGAACAAGGCGTCGAAGGCGGCGCGGGCGTCTCCGGGCTCGACCCTGTCGGCGCCGTGCTCGACGGCGACGCGGGGCACGAACAGCGGGCACTCGTTGCGCTGGCCCTTCTTCGTCACCGGCGCCGGGATGTCCTGCCGGCACTGCCATCGGGCGGCGGTGGCGAAGGACCGGCAGTGGGTGCAGGTGTGGAGGTCGCTGGCGCACTCGCTGCAGGCCGCGTCGTCCGCCTGCGGGACCGCCTGCTCGGCTCCGCACACGGCGCAGCGGAACACTTGCCGGTCGGGCGCTCCCAGCCCGCGCCCCTTCGGCCTGTCCGGGCGAAGGCGGTCGCTCGGCGGCGCCGCCGGCTGCGGCCGCTGCCGCTCGCCACGATCCCGGTCGCTGTCCTGGTAGCCACGCTGGCGGTACTTGCGGTCCGACATGGAGGGATTATGGCAGCTTCCTTTAACATCGCCCCATGGCCCAGACCTACGGCGGCTACCTGGCCCTCGACGAGCTCCTCCGGCTGCAGCGCCCGGTCTCGGAGGGGCCCGAGCACGACGAGATGCTGTTCATCGTCATCCACCAGGTCTACGAGCTGTGGTTCAAGCAGGTTCGCCACGAGCTGCTCTACCTCCAGGGCACCCTCGAACAGGGCGACACCGCCACCGCGCTGGCGACGCTCAAACGCATTCTCACCATCCTCAAGACCCTGGTCTCGCAGGTCGACATCCTGGAGACGATGACGCCGACGTCGTTCAACTCCTTTCGCCACCGCCTCGACACCGCCAGCGGCTTCGAGTCGGTGCAGTTCCGGCAGGTCGAGTTCCTGCTCGGCCACAAGCGCCCCGGCGCCGTGCGCCACTACCCGGAGGGGACGGCGGAACGGCAGGTGCTGGAGGAGCTGCTGGCGGCGCCGACCCTGTGGGACTCGTTCCTGCGCTACCTCTCCGGCCGCGGCTACGCCGTGCCGCACCAAGCGTTGGCACGCGACGTCACCAGGCCGATCACGCCGAGCCCCGAGGTGCAGCAGGTGCTGTTGCACATCTATCGCCAAGCGCCCTTCGACGGCCAACTGTGCGAGCGGCTGGTAGACCTCGACGAGGGTTTGCAGGAGTGGCGCTACCGCCACGTCAAGATGGTCGAGCGCACCATCGGCACCAAGCGCGGGACCGGCGGCTCGACCGGCGCCGAGTACCTGCGCAAGACGCTGTTCCAGCCGCTCTTTCCCGACCTGTGGGCGATCCGGGTGGAGCTGTGACGCGGCGGGTAGAGCCGGCCCAGCTCTACGCCTCCCCCAACGCCCTCGCCGCCGACTACTCCCGCTTTCGCGTCGGCGAGCGGCTGCCGCTCACCGGCCATTCCCACCAGGCCTGGCCCGACGTCGCCGAGCGCGGGCAACTGGCGGCCTTCGCCGATGCGGCGGAGCTGGGGGACGACAAGTGGGAGCGGGCCTTCGCCCGCGCCGAGCGGGTGCGGCAGGGGTTCGCGCGGCTGCTCGACGACGGCGACGGCGTCGTCACCCTGGGGGCCAACACCCACGAGCTGCTGGTGCGCTTCCTCTCGGCGCTGCCCTGGCGGCGCCGCCGGCGCCTGGTGACGACGGACCTGGAATTCCACAGCGCCAGGCGGCAGCTCGACCGTCTGGAGGAGGAGGGCGTCGCAGTGCGGCGGGTGGCGGCGCTGCCGGCCGAATCGGTCGGCGAGCGGCTCGCCGCGGCGGTCGACGATCGCACCGCGGCGGTGATCGTCTCGACCGTGTTCTACGCCAATGCCCACCTCGCCGGCGGCCTGGAGCGCGCCGCCGCCGCCTGCCGCCGCCACGGCGCGGCGCTGCTGCTCGACGTCTACCACCAACTGAACGCGATGCCCTTGTCGCTGCGCGAGGCGGGGCTGGAGGATGCCTTCGTCGTCGGCGGCGGCTACAAGTACTGCCAGCTCGGCGAGGGCAACGGCTTCCTGCGGGTGCCCGCGGGATGCGCGCTGCGACCGGTGGTCACCGGCTGGTTCGCCGAGTTCGGAAAGCTGGAGGAGACGCCCGCGGGGAACGTCGGCTACGGTCCCGGCCCGTGGCGCTTTGCCGGCGCCACCTACGACCCCACCAGCCACTACCGCGCCGCGGAGGTGTTCGACGTCGTTCGCGCCCGAGGGCTCGGTCCGGCGGTGCTGCGCACCGTCAGCCAGCACCAGGTGGCGCTGCTCGCCGAGCGCTTCGATGCCCTCGACCTGCCGCCGGAGCGGGTGCGGCGCGACCGCTCCCAGCCGCTCGAGCGGCTGGGCGGTTTCCTGGCCCTGCA
>DATKEH010000414.1:0-9080 GCA_035546355.1 Thermoanaerobaculia bacterium | reverse complement strand
GGAGGCACCCCCAGCCGCTCGGCCGACCACCGCCCGATCTCGGCGTATTGCGCGCGGGCGCGCTCCACCCAGGCCTGCCCGGGCCCCTCGAGGGCGGCCAGGGCGGCGAGCTGCGAGGCGGTGGGCGTCGAGTAGAAGGTGTGGACGCTGACCTTGCGCAGGTCGGCCATCCGGTCCGCCGGCCCCACCACGTAGCCGCAGCGGTTGCCGGCCATCCCGTAGGCCTTGGAGAAGGAGTGGGCGACGAAGATCCGCTCGGGATCGAGCCCGCGCGCCGGTGTGTGCTCCCCCTCGTAGACGTAGTCCTCGTACACCTCGTCGGACAGCACCCACAGGTCGTGGCGGGCCGCCCACGCCACCAGCGCCGCGATCCAGGAGGGGGGCAGTACGCGGCCCGTCGGGTTGTGCGGCGTGTTGAGGTAGACGGCCACGGTGGCCGGAGTGCGCAGCGCCTCGAAGGCGTCCACCGCGGTCTCCGGCGAGTCCGCGGCGCCGATCAACGGCACGTCCACCGGGGTGCCGTGGAAGGAGCGGACGATGCCGGCGATCAGCGGCCAGTAGGGCGCCATCAGCAGCACCTCGTCGCCCGGCGACAGCATGGCGCCGATGGTGGCGCCGAGGGCGCCGGTGGCCCCGGCGGCGATCAGCACGTGGTCGGTGGTGGTGGCGACGCCGCTGCGTTGCGCGACCCGCGCCGCCACCGCCTCCAGCAGCTGCGGCAGCCCCTGGACCGGGGCGTAGCGGTGCATGCCGGGGTGCTCCTCGACGGTGAGGTCCTGCATCCGGCACCCCTCGGCGGGCTCCATCCAGGTGTCGCCGACGTGCAGCGGGTAGAGGGTGCCGTGGTGGGCGGCGGCGCGCCGCGCCAGCGTGGAGTAGACCGAGCCGCGGATGCCGGTGACGGTGGGCGACAGCGACGGATAGCGGGGCATGGAGGGGATTCTACCGAGCTGGGAGAGTGGACGTTGGACCCACGGGCGGCCCAGGAGGGCCGCCCCTACGTCCGGAAGCGACGCCCCGGACCGACGACCCGGACGCGATGCCACGAACCGTCGTAGGGGCCGGCCTCCGCGCCGGCCCGGGATCGAGTTGGGGCCACCGACGGAGGGGGCGCCCCCGGGCGCCGCGATCCGCTCCCGCCTGCCACCTACCCGGCGCCGTCCCCCTGCGGGGTCGACGTGGCGGCCCGGGGGTGCCCCCGGCCGTCCGCCCCGGCCGTCCGCCCCGGCGCGACGGCGCGACAGTCGCGTCTCATTCCTCCTCTTCCTCCTCGTCTTCCTCGTCTTTGTCCTCCTCTTCGTCCCCTTCCGTCCCCGGCTCGGTCGGCACCTTGCGCGGCTCGAGCTCCTCCATGCTGCGGGGGCGCTCCAGCTCCTCGCCGAGCTTCGGCTCCCTGCCGCCGCGCTCGATGGTGTAGAGCAGGTCGGCGCTGGTGTTGCCGCCGCCGGTCTCGGCCTGCAGCGTCCACCGCTCGTCGATCAGGTAGCGCACCCGGAAGGTGTCCACCGCCTCGAACAGGCCGATGCCGTAGGCGACGTAGACGCGGGGCGAGAGGTACTTGCCGAGCACCAGCTGCGCCTCCTCCAGCGAGCCCTCGGTCTGGATGCGCACCTCCTCCAGCCCGAAGCGGGCGGCGAGCTTCTCGGCGAGGATGTTGCCGCCGCTGATCCCCAGCGTCACCGCGGCGTTGGCCAGCACGTCCCCCTCGGCGGCGGTGGCCTCGCTCATCGGTCGGCCGGTCACCAGGTACGACAGGGCATCGCTCTGGCTCATCGCCGGCTCGGACCACAGCGTCACCCGCGGGTTGGACAGCGGCCCCTGGGCCGAGATGCCGGCGATCACCCCGTTCTCGGCCGTGCGGTAGGCGCGGATGTCGAGGCCGGGGCGGGTGACGGCGCCGCCGACCCAGAAGATGTTGCCGCGCTCGATCGTCAGCTCGCGGCCGTAGACCTCGAAGGTGCCGCGGGCCAGCTCGAGCTCGCCGGTGGCGGTGGTGGGGCGCCCCGGCTCGTCGACCAGCAGCACCGAGCCGGTGAGCCGCGCTTCCACCCCGGCGCCCTCGAAGTGGACGTCGTCCCCCAGGATGACCCGCACGCGCGCGGCGACCGAGGTGTCGTCCCGCTCCGGGACCACCTCCCCGCCGTCGGCGACGTAGATCACGTCCCGCGACTCGCGGACCACCCCGGGCTCCTGGCCGCCGTACTCGATCCTCGCCTGGGGAATCCGCACCGTGCCGGTGAGCTCGATGCGCTCGCCGGTGTGGACCAGCAGGAGCTCGGGGGTGGCGAGGATGCGCGCCTCGGGCAGGTCGGCCACCTCCACCCGCTCGCCCGTGAGCTCCAGGCGCAGCGGCTGCTCGGCAGTCGGCACCGGCACCGCCGTGCCGCGGATCTGCAGGGTGCCGGGCCCCGATTTCAGGCTGCCGCGGATCTGCAGCGGCCCCTGGCCATCGCCTTCGGCGACCAGCTGGATCTCCTGCAGCGACAGGCCGAGGCGCGGCACGAGGGCGGCGCCGTCCTCGATGCGGGCGTTGCCGAAGAAGCGGGGGTCGCCGAGGGTGCCGGCGACGCTGAGGTCGGCGGTGAGGCTGCCGGACGTCGAGGCGATCTCGGGGACCAGCACCTCCAGGAAGGCGAGATCGGCGGCGCGCGCCGCGAGCTCGCCGCGCAGGGGCTGACCCTCGAGCGGCCGGCCGACGCGGTAGTCGAGGAGCAGCAGCGTCCCGCGCACCGTGGCCCCCTCCTGGAGTCGCAGGTCGAGCTCGGTGGTGACGCCGGCCGGGCCGGCGTCGATCGTCACCTCGCCGCCCTCGACGATCAGCGCCACCTCCCGGCCGCGGGTGGCGTCGAATGCGCGGGCGCCGGGGGAGGGCACCAGCCGCGCCTCGCCCACCACCGCGCCGCCGGCCGGCGCCGCGGCGCTGACCAGGGCGTCGAGCTCCCCCTCGAGCTCGACGTCCGGGGGCAGGAACGGCTCGAGCAGAGCCAGGGGGAGGTCCTCCACCAGCCCCTGCGCCTGCCAGCCCCGGGCCGCGAGCCACTCCAGGTCGGCGCACGCCCGCGCCCCCTGCGACAGCCAGCAGAACCCCTCCACCAGCACCAGCTCGGGGCTCAGCACCAGCTCCGCCTGGTCGGCCAGCCGCCAGTCGCCGGCGCGCCGCGATTCCAGGGTCAGCGTCTGCAGCCGCCCCTCCCAGTGCCGATCGCCGATGCCGCGCGGGAAGCCGCCGGCCAGCCTCACCTCCCACCGCCCCAGCGGGTAGACCAGGGTGGCGGCGAGGCGGTGCGCCGTCACCGTACCGACCAGCTGCGCGGTGAGCCCCTCGGCCCGCCGGCCGTCGGCGACGACGTCGGTGGCCACCACCTCCGCCTCGAGGGGCCCGCGCGCCGAGAGATCGAGATCGAAGCTGGCGGCGAGCTGCCGGGCCCGGTACCCTTCCCAGGCCAGCTGCTCGCCGCGCAAGCTGCCGGTGACGCGCGGCGCGTCGCGGGGGCCGGTGAGGGTGCCGCTGCCGGTGACGACGCCGCGCCCCCCCGGCAGCAGCTTGTCGAGCTCCACCGAGCGCAGCTCCCAGGTGGCGTCGAGGACGGGGCCGAGGTCGCCGGCGAGCCGCACCGCGGCGCCCCCCCAGGTGAAGGAGATCCCGGACAGCTGCTGCGCGCCGCCGGCCAGGTCGACCACCGCCTCGCCCGCCACCGGCTCGCCGCGCAGCTCGCCCCGCAGGTCGCGGATCACGATCCGACCGGTCGGCCCCTCGGCGGTCATCGCACCGCGGGCCGCGAGGTCGAAGGAGACCTCACCGGGCCACTCCGGCAGGAACGCCGACGGGTCGACGCCGCGCGCCGTGCCGGTCACGTCCCAGCGCAGGCTGGGCTCCCAGGCCAGGCTGCCCCGCGCCTCGACGCGCCCCCCACCTACCGACCCCGCCAGGTGCTCGAGGACCATGGCGCTGCTGCCGCCGTGGCCGCGGAGCTCCCAGCGCCCCCGCTGCAGCTCGTCCGGCAGCTGCGGGAAGATGTCGGAGGGGTCGATCCCTTCGCCCGTCGCGGTGACTCGCCAGGCGAGCTCCTGCCGCCAGTCCAGGGTGCCCTCGGCGACGACCGTCGAGCCGTCGAAATGCCCCTCGAGCCGCTCGATGACCATCGCCGTGCGGCTGCCGCTGCCGCGGAGCTCCCAGCGGCCGGGGGGGATCTCCTCCGGGACCTGGGGGATCAGCGCGGCGGGTCGGATCCCGTCCAGGGTGGCGGTCACCCGCCAGTCGAGCTCCGGCTCCCAGCGCACGCGCCCCTCGGTCAGGGTGATCGTGCCGCCGTGGATCCTGCCGCGGAGCCGCCCGATCACCAGGCTGTCGCGGTCGCCGCTGACGGCGAACTCCCAGCTGCCCCCCGCCAGCTGCAGGGGGAGGTCGGGGAAGATCTCGCCCGGGTCGATGCCTCGCGCCGTGCCGGTCAGGCGCCAGTCCACCGCCGGGTCCCAGGCTACGCGCCCGGTGGTGGACAGGTGGCCGCGCAGCGTATCCGCCTCGAGGCGCTGGATGCGCACCGCGTCGCTGTCTCCGTCCAGGGCGAGGCTCCAGGTCCCTCCCGACAGCGGCTCGGGAACCGCCGGCCAGTAGGAGTGCCAGTCCACCCCCGCTGCCACGCCGCGGAAGCTCCAGGCCACCGCCGGCTGCCAGCGGACGGTGGCGCGGCCGGTGACGCGGCCGCCGAGGACCTGGCCCTGCACCTGCTGCGCGACGACGTGGCGCCGGTCGCCGTGCCCGGAGAGGCGCCACCTCCCCTGGGGCACGTCGGGCCCCTGCAGCGTGCCCTCGGCCTGGAAGGCGTAGTCGTCCGCCGTCCCTTCCGCGGTCAGCGTGCCGTCGCCGCTGGTGAGGTAGGGATCGCCGCCGGTGAGCGGCAGGGTGAGGTGCCGCCAGCTCATGCGGCCGTCGAAGCGCAGGGGGTCGCCGGTGCGCAGGTCCCCCCGCAGCGTCACCTCGGTGGGGCCGTCGGGGCGGGTGAGCGCGACCTTGGCGAAGTGCCAGCGGTCGCCGTCGCGGCGCAGGGCGAAGTCGGCCTCGACCGCGCCCCAGCGCTCGGTGTCGGCGTCCAAGCGCCCGCGACTGGTGAGCTGCCGCGGGCTCCCCTCGAGCTGGATGCGGCCGCTGGCCGTCATGGCGGGGATCTCTGCGGCGAAGACCCGCGGGTCGAGCCGGTCGAAGAGCGCCTCGACGTCGGCGCTCAGCTCGTACAGCGGGCTGTACAGCACCCCCTGGAGCCGCAGCGCCCCCGGCTCGGTCAGCCGCTGGTCGATCACCAGCTCCTCGAGCGTGCCGCTGAGGGTGCCGATGCCGGCGTAGGTCGGCTCGTCTTCCTCCGGCGGCCGGTACACCCAGGCGACCTCGAGATCCACCGCGTAATCGCCGGTCGGCGTCAGGGTGCCGTCGGCCTCGAGGTCCAGGTGCGGCGATCGTACGTCGAGCTCGGCGATCCGCACCCCGCCCTCGGGGGTCTCGGCGGTGGCGAACGAGATGCGGTCGATCCGCAGCGGCTCCTTGTCGCCGCGCAGCACCCGCACGTCCTCCACCAGGGCGTCGCGGAAGATCAGGTTGTAGCGCAGGTTGACGTCGCGCAGCTGGCGCCGCTCCTCCTCCGGCGGCTCGATGCGCACCGTCACCCCCCGCGCGTAGAGGTCGTCGATGGCGAGCTGCTTGCGCAGCAGCGCTGGCATGTCCCAGTCGAAGGCCAGCCGCTCGATGGTGACCACCGTGCCGTTCTTGGTCCAGGTGACGCCCAGGGCCTCGAGCGGGCCGCGCAGCGGCCCGTGCGCCTCCTCCACCTCCAGCACGCCGGGGATCAGCATGCTGATGTACTGGAGGACGAAACGCGCCCCCGGTTCGGTGGCGACACTGGTCCACAGCAGGCCGGCCAGCAGCAGCGCCAGCAGGCCGAGCGCGGCGACGGCGCAGCCGATCCGCTTGCGGCGGCGGCGCCACCAGGACTCGCGGGGCGGCTGGTCCCCGCTCACAGGTCGGGCCCCAGCACGATGTGGAAGGTCGGGCCGCCCCTCGGCTCGTCCAGCGGCCAGGCGACGTCGGCCCGGACCAGCCCCACCGGCGACAGCCAGCGGATGCCGGCGCCGGCGCCGGCCTTGAGGTCGAGCTCGAACGAGCGCATGGCGTCGCCGGCGTCCCAGAAGGCGGCCAGGCCCCAGCGGCCGAATTTCTCGAAGAACAGGCTGTCCACCTCGACGGTGGTGGTGACCAGGGCGCGGCCGCCGATGACGTTCCCCGCCTCGTCGCGCGGCCCCAGCTTCTGGTAGCCGTAGCCGCGTACCGACTGGTCGCCGCCGGCGAAGAAGCGCAGGGAGGCCGGCAGAGTGCGGAAGGCATCCGTCTCGGTGTAGCCGAGCTCGGCGCGCAGCAGGAGGCGGATCCTCGGCGTCAGGCTGCGCACCCACTTGCCGTCCGCCTTGCCCTGGAAGAAGGTGGTGTCGGCCAGCAGGTTCTCCTCGGCGCCGCGCACCAGCAGCCGCACGCGGCGCCCCTTGCTCGGGTACAGCCGGTCGTCGGCGATCACCCGCGACCAGCTCGCCTCCGGCACCAGCAGCTCGGAGGTGCCGCGGTCGATGCCGACCACGAAGTCCTCCTGGCGCCAGGTCAGGGCGAAGCTCTCGCGCCAACGGCCGCGCGAACGGGTGAGGCCGGCGCCGGCGAGGTAGGTCTGCGACTCGGTGCTCTCGGAGTCGATCTCGGAGTACCCCAGCGAGTAGGTGACGACGTGGGTGTGGGGGTAGTGCGGGACGATGTAGGAGGCCGCGAAGCGGGACTCGATCTGCGACAGCTTGAGGTCGACCTCGCCGCGGTGTCCCCGCCGGTTGATCCGCCGCAGGTCGAGCGCCAGGGTGCCGCGGGCGCCGGTCTCGCTGCCGTAGCCGGCGCCGACCGTCCAACGCTGGCGGCGGGCGGGGGTGAGCCGTACCTCGATCGGCACCCGCAGGTCCTCGGCGAGGTCCTCGTGGGTCACCACCTCGACCCGCTGGAAATAGGGGGCCGCCGAGAGGTTTTCCTGCAGCTCCAGCAGCGCGTCGAGGTCGAGGGGCTCCCCCTCCGCGAAGGGCACGAATCCCGCGAGCAGGCTGGGCTCGAGGATGTCCTGCTCGAAGGTGACCGGCCCGAACAGGTACTGCGGCCCGGTGGCGACGTGGAGCCGGATCGTCGCCGTGTAGCTGTCGAGGTCGACGACGATGGCGGCGGCCGGCGTTTCGGCGTCGAGGTAGCCGTTCTCCGCGGCGTACGAGAGCAGCCGCGCCTTCCCCTCTTCGTACAGCGGGTGCGCCAGCCGATCGCCCCGTTGCAGCGGGAACTCGCGCGCCAGCCGGCGAAATCCGGGATCGGCGGCGCCTGGGCCGAGCAGCTGGACGTCGACCTGGTCGAGGCGCAGCGGCGGGCCGGGATCGACCCGGTAGCGGGCGCGGAAGGCGCCGTTCTGCTCGATCAGCTCGGCGTCGATCTCGGCGCGGTAGTAGCCGAACGGCTGGATCGCCTCGCGGATCTGCTGTGGCGCCATGGCGTGCAGCCGGCGGACCCGGTCGGGCGAGGGGTCGTCGGCGTCGACGATGGAGAGCGTGGCGCGAGCGTTGCGGCGCAGCTCGTCGTCGATCCCCTCGATGTCGACGGTGACCGGCACCGCCGCGGCGAGCCCGGGGACGGCGAGGGCGGCGAAGGCCCACACGGCGAGGCGGGGGGCGGCTCGCCGGCGGGTGCCGTGCGCCGACGCCGTCACTTCCCGCCCCCTGGGGGCTCCGCGTCGTCGGTGCGACGCGCTCCAGGGGCCGGGAGCACCGGCCGGCTGCGGAAGCGCCGCGAGTGGACCCGCGACAGCTCGGCGCCGAACAGCAGGATCAGCGAGGAGTAGTAGAGCCACAACAGGAACACCACCAGCGATCCCGCCGCGCCGTAGGCCGAAGCCATGTCGCGCTGCGCCAGGTAGAGGCCGATCGCCCACTTGCCCGCCGCGAACAGCAGCGAGGTGACGATGGCGGCGAAGACTACCTCGCGCCAGCCGAGCTCGGCGTCGGGCAGGATGCGGAAGACCAGCGCGAAGAGCAGCGCGATCAACACCAGCGAGATCCAGAAGTTGGCGACGCGCAAGGTGTCGCCAGGGATGCGGTAGCGTTCCTCCAGCGCCTCGTAGAGGGTGGCGATGACGGCGCTGGCCACCAGGGAGACCAGCAGCAGCAGCCCGACGACCAGCACCATGCCGAAGGAGAGCAGGCGCTTGCGCACCAGGAAGCGGATCCAGGTGCCCGGGCGCGGCTCGACCTCCCAGACGATGTTGAGGGAGTCCTGGAGCTGCGCGAAGGCGATGGTGGCGCCGAACAGCAGGGCCGAGATCCACAACAGGGTCTGGGGCACGTCGAGGTCGGGGCGTGCGGCGCTGGCCAGCACCCCCTCCACCACCTCGGCGGCGTCGGCGCCCATGAGCAGCTGGAACTCGCGGGTGATCCGCTGCTGGACCGCCTGCTCGCCGAAGATCCCTGCCAGCAGGTGCAGCAGCAGAGCGAGGGTGGGCGCCAGCGAGACGAGGGTGTAGAAGGCGAGAGCCGCCGCATGCGTGGCGTCGCGGTGACGGCTCCAGTTGCGGAAGACCCCTCGCAGGTCGGCGAGATAGCCAGGCGCTTTCTGCGGTGGGCCCACGTGTAAATCTTACAAAGCGCGGGCGGGCGCCTCCGCCCGCCGCCCCAGCTGTCCTCTCTGGGTGGCGTCGCAACCGGTCGCGCCCCGTCCAAACCCGCGCAAATCCCTCCGCCGCCAGCACAAGCAGGAACGCTGCCAGCGGCCGCGACGCATAATGGGTCCGTGCTGTACCGAATGCTGGCCGATGCCACGGTGGTCCTGCATTTCCTGTTCGTGGTGTTCGTCGTCCTCGGCGGGTTGCTGGTGCTGCGCTGGCCGCGGCTGGCCTGGGTCCACTTGCCGGTGGCGGCCTGGGGAGTGCTCATCGAGTGGGTGGGGTGGATCTGCCCGTTGACGCCGCTGGAGAACCGGTTGCGCGCTCTGGGAGGGGAGGCCGGGTACGCCGGCGGTTTCGTCGAGC
>DATKEH010000413.1:0-6379 GCA_035546355.1 Thermoanaerobaculia bacterium | reverse complement strand
CCACGTCCACCAGGACCACCGGCCTGCCGGCCTGCGCCGCCACCTGGGCGATGCCGTGCCCCATGGTGCCCGCCCCCACCACGCCGTAGCGCTCGATCCCCATGCACCCGAGATTATCAGCCGTGAGGGCACCCGGGAGGGCGGGGACGGAGCCCGCCCCGACGACCGCTACGCGGTCTGCAGCCAGGGCTCGCTGCGTCCGAGCTTGGTGGTGAGCGCGGCGCCGACGCCGATGAAGGTGGCGGCGGTCCACGCCCACAGCCCCACCCACGGGAGCAGCTTCACCACGCCCAGCAGCAGCAGCCCCAACGTCAGCGCGTTGAGCGGCACCAGCCGCAGGCGCAGCAGGCGCCGTCCCGCCCAGGCGCCGATCGCGTGGAACACCGCCACCATCCCCCAGAGCTTCAGCAGCAGCGCGACGAAGACCACCAGGAAGAGCAGCGGCAGCGCCAGCACGCCGCCGGCGAGCGAGGTGAGCAGCAGCGCCGTCAGCACCATCGCCAGCACCGCGGTGAGGCCCACCACGAAGTTGCGGAAGGGGTCGCCGGCGACGCTCTCCGCCGTCGCCACCACCTCGCGCCCGCTGGTGGCGAACAGCACCAGGGCGAGGGCCAGCCAACCGCAGAGCAGGGCGAGCTTGGCGCCGAGCACGACCGGGGAGCTGGCGGGCAGCCCCAGGCTCGGGCCCTCCAGCAGCGTGATCCAGGCGCGCGAGAGCGAGGGGTGCGACACGGTGCGGCCGCCGATCCACGCCCCCGGGGCGGCCTCCACCTCGCCACCGAGGGCGAACACGTCCCCCTCGACCCGGGAACCCCCGGCCAGGCGCACGTCACCGCCCAGCGCCAGGACGTCTCCCGCCACCCTGCCGCGGACGATCACCCCGCCGTTGAGGGCGACCACGTCCGCCAACGCCTCGCCCGCCACCTCGACGTCGCGCGACACCGCCACCACCTGGCGCCGCGCCACCGTCCCCTCGCCGATGTGCAGCGCCGGCGAGAGCCCTGGCGTCGCATCGGCGGGGGGCGCGTCCGACGCCCCGAGGGAGGGGTCGCAGAGGAGCAGCGGGGCCGCCGCCAGCAGCAGCAGCAGCCGGCGCGACGCGCGGCGCCGCATCGGGCTCATGACCGCGGCCCGCGGGCCACCTCCGGCGCCTCGGCGGCGCCGGTGCGCCGCCCACGCCGCAGCAGAACCACGAGCAGCAGGTCCAGAGCCAACACCCCGGCCGCGAACAGCGCCTGTTGCGGCAGGCTCAGGGCCTCGCCGAGCGCCATCCCCACCCCGCGCCAGGAGGCGGCGAGGAGACCCGCGCCCGAGAGCGCGGCGGCCACCGCGAAGTCGGCCAGCGCCGCCAGGGACCCGAGCAGCGGCCCGCCGGCGAATCGCTCCGCCTCGAGACCGACGAGCAGCCAGGCGAGCGCCGCCAGGGCCACCATCGCCGCGGCCGGGAACGCCCAGGCGCGACGGCGCGCCTGCCACGGCGCCGGCGGCAGGCTCGCCAGCACCGCCTCGGTGAACCCGGGCCGCACCGCCACCCGCTCGGCCTGCAGGATGCCGTGCAGCCGCTGCAGCCGGCGGCGCTCCAGCGCCAGGTCGGGATGGCGCCGCAGCGCCTGCTCGAGGAGCGCCCGCTCCCCGGCGTCCAGGGCACCGTCGACCTCCCGGTCGAGGAGCTGTCGCAGGTCGTCGCGCTCGGTCCCCATGGTCAATCCCCCAGGTAGTCCGCCAGCCGGTCCTTGAGCATCTGACGGCCGCGGAACAGCTTGTTCTTCACCGTCCCCAGCGGCATCCGCTTGAGCTGCGCGATCTCCTCGTACGAGAGCTCACCGAAGTGCCGCAACACCACCAGCTCCTTGTAGTCCGGCGGCAAGGCGTCGATCGCCTCGCCGATGGCCGTCCCACGCTCGAGGTTGCGCAGCTCTTGGTAGGGGGTCGGCCCCTCGCCGGGCAGCTCCCACTCGTGCGTCTCGTCGCCGTCGGAGCGCTGCAGCGACACCATCGGCACGCGCCGCTTGCGGATCTCGTCGATGGCCAGGTTATGGGCGACGCGGAAGATCCAGGTCGAGAACTTGTACTGCGGATCGTAGCGGTCGAGGGCTTGGTGCACCCTGAGAAATACCTCCTGCGCCAGGTCGTGGGCGGTCTCCAGGTCGCGGAGGAGCCGAAACAGGAAGTTCGCCAACCGCTCCTGGTACCGCCGGACCAGGGTGGCGAAGGCTCCCTGGTCGCCGGCCAGCGTCCGCGCGACCAGCTCCTCGTCGGGAGGGAGCGCGGAACCCGTGGCCATCGCTTGGTACGTCGGAGCAGGGGGAAGGTTGCAGGGCGGGGCTCAGAGCTCCCGAACGCGCAGGATACGCTCCCACTGCAGTGTCCGGTCGAGGACTTCCATCCCCGACTCCACCCGGCCGAAGGCGGTGTAACCGCCGTCGAGATGGGGCTGCGGCGAGAGGGTGACGAAGAATTGGCTGCCGCCGGTATCCGGCCCCGACAGCGCCATCCCCAGGACACCGCGGTCGTAGCGCAGCCGATTGAGCTCGTCGCGAAGGGCGTACCCCGGCCCGCCGTAGCCGTCCCCTCGCGGGTCGCCCCCCTGGACCACGAAGTCGGCGACCACGCGGTGCCACGCCAGGCCGTCGTAGAAGCCCTGCTCGGCGAGCTGCAGGAAGTTGAGGCAGGTCATCGGCGCCCGCGGACAGTCGAGGGACAGGACCACGATACCCCCCTCGGTGACCATCTCCACCCGGCGCGGCTCGCGGGTGCGCAGCACCACCTCGCGGTAGACCTCCACCGCAAGGGGGCGCCCGGCGGCGCCGAGCGGTGGCGGCTCCTGCCCGAGCTCCCGCAGGGCGTCCCCCACAGCGCGGCGCAGCAGGTAGTCGGGGTGCCCGAGCAGGTCGGCGAGAGCGGTCGAGACGGCGCCGCGCTCCGCCGCCACCGCGCCGGCGCGGGCGGCCAGGGCCCGCACCGCGGCGATCCGGGCGTCGTCGCTGGCGTCGTCCCAGGCGCCGTCGAGCGCCGCCAGCAGCGTGGCGGGGGGCTCCAGCGGGTGCTCGGCCAGCCACTCGAGGGCGGCGGCGCGGACCATCGGGTCGGAGTCGCCCAGCCCCTGGCGGGCCCGCGGCAGCCCCTCCTCGCCGGCGCTCCCCTCCAGCAGCACCTGCAGCGCCGCCACCCGCACCCGCCGCTCGGCGTCGGCGGCCAGGGTTTCCAGGTGGTGGGGCTGCTCCAGCAGGCCCGCGGCCCGCGCCGCCGCCGCCCGCAGCACCGGATCGGGCGACCGCACCGCCTCGGCGAGGACGTCCGAGGCCCGCGGGTCGCGCCCCTCGGCGAGGGCGAGGAGGGCCAGTTCCCGCTCGCGCAGCGCCCCGTCGCGCCAGCGCCCGAGCAGGGCGGCGGAGAGCTGCGGGTCGTGCAGCCAGCGGCCGGACGCTTCGAGCGCCGTCGCCCGCACCCCCGGCCGCGGGTCGGCGAGCAGGGCGAGGAGCCGCGGCTGCCAGCCGGCCGGCGGCGCCGCCCTGCCCTCGGCGATCAGCCGCGCGGCGGCGCGCAGCGCCTGCACCACCGGCCCCTCGGCGGTGTCCTCGAGCAGGGGCGCGATGCGCTCGAGATCGGCTCCCTCCCCCACCTGGCCCAGCGCCCGCGCCGCCCACCCGCGCACCCCGGGGTCGGGGTCGGCGAGCAGGCCCCGCAGCGGCGGCGCACCCTCGGGCCGCGGGTTGCGCCCCAGCGCGTAGGCGGCGCGGGCGCGCAGCTCCGGCGCCGCCAGCGTCAGCCCCTCGGCCGCCAGCGGCACGACGGCGGGGTCGTCGAAGCGGAACAGCGCCGGCAGCAGGCGCGGCCAGCGCTCCGCCGCCGGCAGCGCGGCGAGCGCCGCGACCACGTCCGCCAGCGGCGCCTGCTGCCGCGCCAGCGCCTCGACCGCCAGCGCGCCGACCTCGCGATCCGGGTCGCGCGTCCCGCGCAGCAGGGCGGCGACCGCCCCCTCGCCCCCCCGGTGGCCGAGCGCGAAGGCGGCCTCGCGCCGCACCTCCGCGCCGGGGTCGCGCAGCAGCAGCGCCAGCGGGGGCGTCACCCGCGGGTCGGGGATGCGGCCGAGCACCGCGGCCAGGTGCCGCCGTACCTCGGCGGACCCCTGCAGCGCCTCCTCCACGACGTAGGGTTCGTAGATGCGCCGGTCGGCGAGGAGCAGCAGCAGCGCGTGCTGGTCGAGGTGCGCGACGGCAGAGGGCGCCGCCGGTGGCGGGGTGGATGCGGGCGGCGCGCCCGCCCGCGGCGCAGGCGCCGGCCGCTGCGCCGCACAGGCGGCCAGCAGCAGCAGCGAGCCGGCGGCCAGCAGGCGTCGGGGCATCGGCCCGGATGCTACTACGCGCCCCCGCGCCCATAGAATCACCCCGGCGATGGCTGCCCTGCTCGAGTTCGACGGCCTGGTGCGGCGTTTCGGCCGGCTGGCGGTGCTCCGCGGCGTGTCGGGGCGGGTCGAAGAAGGGCAGGTGCTGCTGGTGACCGGCAGCAACGGGGCAGGGAAGAGCACGCTGCTGCGCTGCCTCGCCGGTCTGTTGCGCCCGCAGGCCGGCAGCATCCGCTGCGAGGAGGAGGGGCGGGGGCTGACGGTGGCGGAGCGGCGGCGGCGGATCGGCTGGGTCGCCCCCGACCTCGCCTTCTACGAGCCCCTGTCGGTGGGCGAGAACCTGGAGCTGTTCGCGCGGCTGCGGCGCGTCGACCCCGGGCCGGCCCTGGCGTCGATGGTCTCCCTCGGGGTGCCGCTCGACCGCGCGGCGGGCGCCCTCTCCTCCGGCATGCGCCAGCGCCTGCGCTGGGTGTGGGCGCTGCTGCACCGCCCCGGCGTGCTGCTGCTCGACGAGCCCTTCCAGAACCTCGATGCGGCCGGCGAGACGGCGGTGCGGCAGCTGCTCGGCGACCACCTGCGCCGCGGGTTGGCGGTGGTGGCGACGCCGACGGCGCTCGACCTGCCGCGGGTCGCCGCCCGGTTGGAGCTGACGCCGTGAGCCGCCGCGCTGCCGCTCGCGGGACGGTCGGCGGCTGGACGGGAGAGGCGGTGGCGGTTTTCGTCAAGGAGTGGCGGATCGAGCTGCGGACCCGGCACGCGCTGTTCGCCATCCTGCTGTTCGCCGTCACCACGCTGCTCACCCTGAGCCTCGCCCTCGGCCCCCTGGGAGCGGCCTCCTCGGAGCGCGTCACCGTGCTGCCGGTCCTGCTGTGGGTGGTGCTGCTGTTCGCCGCCGCCATCGGCCTGCCGCGCAGCTTCGTGCACGAGGAGGACACCCACACCGCCACCGCGCTGCGCCTGGCCGCGACTCCCTCGGCGCTGTTCGCCGGCAAGCTGCTCTACTCGGCCACCCTGCTGTGGGCGCTCGAGCTGGTGGCCGTGCCGCTGTTCCTCGCCATGATGCAGCTCGCGGTGGCGCTGCCGGCCACCCTGGTTGTGGCCCTGCTGGCCGGCGGCCTGGGGCTGGCCGCCGCCTCGACGCTGATCGCCGCCATGGTGGCGCAGGCGGAGGGGCGCGGCGCGCTGTTCCCCATCCTCGCCTTCCCCATCCTGCTCCCGCTGCTGCTGCTGGCGGTGGGGCTCACCCGCGCCGCGGTGTCCGGCGTCGGCGATCCGGCGGGCCTGTCCCAGCTGCTGCTGTATGATGCCGCGCTGGTGGTGGCCGGCCTGATGCTCTTTCCCCTGGTGTGGAACCCGTGAAGCTCGCCCTTCGTTGGGCCCTCTGGCTCCTGGTCTCCCTGAGCATCGCCGGCGCCTTCCTCTACGCGCCGCTGGCCCAGGACTTCATCGGCCAGTCGAGCCGCATCCTCTTCTTCCACGTCCCCATGGCCTGGGCATCCTTCGTCGCCTTCCTCGTCGCCGGCGCGTGGAGCATCGTCTACCTGCTGCGCCGCGAGGAGCGCCACGACGAGGCGGCGCTGGCCGCGGTGCAGCTCGGGCTGCTGTTCTGCCTGCTGGCCACCGTGACCGGCGCCATCTGGGCGCGCATCATGTGGGGCACGTACTGGAACTGGGACCCGCGCCAGGCGTCGATCGTGATCGTGCTGGTCTTCTACGCCGCCTACCTGGTGCTGCGCGGCGCGATAGAGGACGCGGACACCCGCGCCCGGCTCGCGGCCGCCTACGCCATCCTCGGGCTGGTGGTGGCGCCCTTCTTCTTCTTCGTGCTGCCGCGGATGGTCGATTTCAGCCTGCATCCGGACTCGGTGGTCAACACCCGCGGCAAGGTGGAGATGGAGAGCCGCATGCTGCAGGTGCTGCTGGCCAGCTCGCTGGGCTTCACCGCGCTGTTCTTCTGGCTCCATCGCCTGCAACGCCGCTTGCTGCGGTTGGAGTCCCTGCGGGCGGTGGCGGAGTCGTAGCTCGCGCCACGCC
>DATKEH010000412.1:0-6333 GCA_035546355.1 Thermoanaerobaculia bacterium | reverse complement strand
CGGCGCGACTCGCCGCCCTGGGGCTGGCGGTGGCGGCGCTGGCGCTGCTGGCGCTGCAGCCGCGGCGGCCGGCGCCGGGAGCGGGCGAGGCGATACTGCTGACCCCGGGAGCGGCCGGCGTGCCGGCGCCGCCGGCGGCGGGCTCGCCGATCCTCGTCCTGTCCGGTGACCGGCTGGCGGCCGCCCCCGGCGCGGCCGAGGCTCTTCCCGACGCCGGCACCCTGGCCCGCCGCCATCCGGCGCTGCGGCGGCTGGCGGTGCTGGGTCACGGCCTGGCGCCGTGGGAGTGGCAGGCGCTGCCGGGCGTCGCCGTCGCCTCCTTCGATCCGCCGCCGCTGCCTCGCGGCGTGGTGCAGGTCTCCTGGCCGCGGCGGTTGGCGCTCGGCGAGACTCTCGAGGTGACCGGCAGGGTGGTGGCGGCGGCCGGCGACCGCCTGCGCCTGCTCGGCCCAGGCGGCGAGGAGGACGCCGTCGCGCTGCGGCCGGGCGGCGGGCCGTTCCGGCTGCGGGCGCTGCCGCGGGCGCCGGGGCGCCACCGCTACCAGTTGGCGCTCACCGCGGAGGGGGAGGACGGCGGGCGGGTGGAGGCGCTCGGCGTCGAGGTGGTGGCGCCGGCGCCGGTGCGGGTGCTGTGGCTGGAGGACGCGCCCAGCCTGGAGACGCGGGAGGTGAAGCGCTGGCTGGCCGACAGCGGCGCCGCCTTCGCCGCCCGCTCCCAGGTGTCGGCGGGCCGCGTGCGCACCGAGCTGCGCGGCGTGGAAGGGCCGCTGCCGGCGCGCTTCACCGCCGCGGCCCTGGCCGATTTCGACCTGCTGGTCCTCGAGGGCGACACGCTGTCGTGGGTCGATGCCGGCGAGCTCGACGCCGCGGTGCGCGAGGGGCTGGGGGTGCTGCGCCTGCCCGACCGCGGCGACCCGGCGATCCCGGACGGGCCGCTGGCCTTCGCCGTCCGTCGGGTGCCGGACGTCGAGAGCCTGCAGGCGCGGCTGAGCCGCGACGGCGCGCCCGAGCCGCCGCCGTTGGAGATCGCGCCGCGCGAGATCGCTCCCGGGGCGGCGCTGCGCCCGCTGGTCAGTGACCGCGCCGGGCGCGTGCTCGCCGCCGCCCGCCCGTGGGGTCGAGGCACCGTCGCGGTGTCGCTGGTCGAGGGGTCGTGGCGCTGGGTGCGGCTGGGCGAGGCGGCGGCGCACCGCGAGCTGTGGGAGAGGCTGGTCGCCACCGTGGCGCGGCCGGCGGCCGGGCCGCGCTGGCGCCAGCCCGGCGAGCCGGCGCGGGTCGGCCTCCCCGTCGTCGTGGAGCTGTGGACGCCTCCGGCCCCGGGCGCGGGGTCGGTGGCGACGGTGGAGGCGACGATCTCCTCGCCGTCGGGAGCCAGCTGGCGCCTCCCCCTGGCCCAGGACCCTGGCGACCCCGAGCGCTGGCATGGCGAGCTGTGGCCGCGCGAGGAGGGGTGGCATCGACTGGCGACGCCCGGAGCCGGCGCCGGGCTTCACGTCGGCGGCAGGACGGCCTGGCCGGCGTGGGAGGCGGCGCTGCGCCAGGATGCGACGCGCCGGCGGCAGCCCGTGGTGACGGCCGGCGGCGACGAGGAGGTCGGCTCCTCGGCCCCGGCGGCGCCGCCGCCGCGGCCCCTCCCGCTCCGCCCGCTCGCCCTGCTGGGGGCCGTCGCCGCCGTCGCCTGGCTGTGGGCCGAAGAGCGGCTGGGATCGGCAAGGCAGTAAGATCCGCGGCGTGCCGTTCATCGCGCGCTCGGGCGCCGATCGGGGCTGGGCCCCGATGCGGCGGGCCGCCGGCGTCGTCCTGCTCCTGCTGGCCCTGCTGGCGGTGGCCGCCGGCTGCAGGGGCCTCCACCCGCCGCCGCGGGCGGCAGCGCCGGCGCCGTCGGCGACCGTCCTGCTCGTCTCCATCGATGGTTTCCGCTGGGACTACCTCGACCTCTACCAGCCGCCGACGTTGCAGCGGCTGGCGCGGGAGGGAGTGCGGGCCGAGCGCCTGATCCCCAGCTTCCCGACCAAGACCTTCCCCAACCACTACACGCTGGTCACCGGCCTCTACCCGGCGCACCACGGGGTGATCGCCAACAACATGTACGATCCGCTGCTCGACGCCCGCTTCGCCATGTCCGACCGCGGGGCGGTCGGCGACGGCCGCTGGTGGGGCGGCGTGCCGCTGTGGGTGACGGCCGAGCGGCGGGGCTTGCCCACCGCGCCGATGTTCTGGCCCGGCTCGGAGGCGGCGATCCAGGGCGTGCGCCCCAGGTACTGGCAACCGTTCGACCACCACATGCCGGGCGCCGCGCGGGTGGAGCAGGTGCTGGCGTGGCTCGACCTCCCGCCGGGCGAGCGGCCCGCCTTCCTCACCCTCTACTTCAGCGACGTCGACTCGGCGGGGCACGACTTCGACCCGGTGTCGCCGCAGGTGGCGGCGGCGGTGGGCGAGGTCGATCGCCACCTCGGCGCCCTCGTCGCCGGCCTGGAGGCGCGCGGGATCTACGACGAGGTGGACCTCGTCGTCGTCTCCGACCATGGGATGTCCGACACCTCGGCCGAGCGCGTGGTGGTGCTCGACGAATGGATCGACCTCGACGACGTGAGGATCGTCGATCTCAACCCGGTCGCCATGCTGGCGCCGCTGGAGGGGCGCGGGGAGCGGGTGTACGACGCCCTGCGGCGGGCGCCGGGCCTCACCGTCTACCGCCAGGGCGAGGTGCCGCCGGAGCTGCATTTTTCGGGGCACCGGCGGATCCCCGAGATCCTCGCCCTCGCCGAAGACGGCTGGAGCATCGCCACCCGCTCCGGGCTCGAGGCCCGCCCCCACCGCTTCGACGGCGGCAACCACGGCTACGACCCGCGCCTGCCGTCGATGCACGCGCTGTTCGTCGCCCGCGGCCCGCATTTCGTGGCCGGGGCGGTGGTGCCGCCGTTCGAGAGCGTCCACGTCTACGAGCTGATGGCCGCCATCCTCGGCCTCGAGCCCGCCCCCAACGACGGCGACCTCGGCGTCGTGCGCCAGCTGCTGAGCTCGGTCGAGCAGGTGGCGCCGGATCGCGCCGCTCCCTGACCGCCGCCGGGTCAGCGGGGCGTGGAATCGGCCGCTCGCGGGCGCGGGCGCAGCAGCGCGGCGGCGCCGGCCACACCGGAGACCAGCGACCCCACCAGGATGCCCACCTTCGCGTCGTCGACGAACGCCGGGTCGGCGAAGGCGAGGCCGGCGATGAACAGCGACATGGTGAAGCCGATGCCGCACAGCAGGCTCACTCCCCACACCTGACGCCAGCTCACCGCGGCGGGCATCGCCGCGATGCCCGCCTTGACGGCGAGCCAGGCGGCGCCGAGCACGCCGACCTGCTTGCCGACGAAGAGCCCGAGGATGATCCCCAGGCTGATCGGTTGGCCGAGGGTGGCGAGCACGTCACCACCCACCGCCACGCCGGCATTGGCGAGGGCGAACACCGGCATGATGAAGAACGCCACCCAGGGGTGGAGGGCGTGCTCGAGGCGCACCAGGGGGGTCCCCAGGTTCTCGGCCGCCCGCTCCAGGGCGTGGACGGCGTCCCGCTGATCGGCGGTCGGCCTGTCGCGGCCGGGCGCGACGTCTTCGCGAAACTCCGCCAGCAGCAGCTCCGCCCGGCGCAGGAATTCCGGCGCGTCGATGGTGCGGCGGGCGGGTATGGTCAGGGCCAACAGCACGCCGGCGATGGTGGCGTGTACCCCGGACTTGAGGAACGCCACCCACAGGGCGGCGCCGACCAGTGCGTACGGCCAGGTGCGCCGCACGCCGGCGCGGTTGATCAGCGCCAGGAGGACGAGGCACGCCGCGCCGACTCCCAGCATCGTCAGCGACAGCCTCTCGGTGTAGAACAGGGCGATCACCAGCACCGCCCCGAGGTCGTCGACGATGGCCACCGCGGTGACGAAGACCTTGAGCGCCAGCGGCACCCGCGGCCCGAGCAGGGCGAGCACCCCGAGGGCGAAGGCGATGTCCGTGGCCATCGGGATCCCCCATCCCGGGGTTCCCGGGCCGCCGGCGTTGAGCGCGGCGTAGATCGCCGCCGGTACCACCATGCCGCCGACCGCCGCGGCGATGGGCAGCGCGGCCTTCCTCGGCTCCGCCAGCTCGCCGACCAGCACCTCGCGCTTGATCTCCAGGCCGACGACGAAGAAGAAGATCGCCATCAGCCCGTCGTTGATCCACAGCAGCAGCGGCTTGCTGATGGCGAAGCCGCCGAGCCCGACGGTGCCGAGGGTCTGCCACAGGCGGAAGTAGCTGGCGCCGGCGGCGGAGTTCGCCCACAGCAGAGCGACGAGCGCGGCGGCGACGAGCAGGATGCCGCTCGCCGACTCGAGGCGGACGAACCGCTGAAAGGGGCGGAGCAGCAGGCGGGCAGCCGGGTTCCCCGCCGTCGGGTGGGAGGACGCCATGGTGCACGCGAGCGTATCGCAGGCCCGTGCGCGAGCCCTCGCGTCCTGGCCGACGACACGGGCCCCGGGCGCGCCGGGCGGCGGTCGCGCCGCGCGGGTCAGTCGTTGCGCAAGGCCGCCGCCGGAGGCACGGATGCCGCCCGCAGGGCCGGCACCAGCGCGGCGGCCAGCGCCAGCAGCAGCGCCCCCAGCGCCACGACCGCGAGGAGTGCCGGCTCGCGGGCCGCGAGGTCGAGCACCAGCCGTCGCAGCAGCCGCTCGGCGAGCAGCGCCAGGCCCAGGCCCGCCACCGCGCCCGCCAGGGCGAGAGCGGACGCTTGTCGCAGGACCGCGAGGAACAGGTCGCCGGGGGCGCCGCCGACGGCGAGGCGGATCCCCAGCTCGCGCCGCCGCTGCGACACCCCGTGCGACACCAGGCCGAAGACGCCCAGGAACGCCAGCGCCGCGGCGAGGGCGGTGAGCAGCTCGAGCACCACGGCGGCGAGCCGGCGGCCGCCGGCGGCGTCGCGCACCAACTCACCGAGCGTCTGCGTCTCGTACAGGGGGAGCTGGCGATCGACGCCGGCGACCGCCGCCCGTACCGCGTCGAGCAGCGCCGGGGCGGCGGCCTCGCCGCGGGCCACGACGGCGAGGCTCGCGGGAGCCGTCGCCGCCTGCGGGAGCGGCACGAACAGCGCCGGTTGCCAGGGTCCGCCCAGCTCCGCGGCGAGGTGGTCCGCGACCACTCCGACCACCTCCCGGGCCACCGGCTCGCCCCACCCGTCGATGCTCAGCTGCCGGCCGATGGCGGCCTCGCGCCCTCCCAGGCGGCGCGCCAGCTCCTGGCTCACCGCCACCACCGGCCGGCCGTCGGCGCGATCGCGCGGCCCCGGCGCGCGCCCGCCGAGCAGCGGCACGCCGAGCGTCTCGAGGTAGTCCCCCTCCACCACCTGGATGCGCACGGCGGCGAGCGCCTCGGTGGCTTCCGCCGGAGCCCCGGCCACCGTCACCGCGCGGGCCGCCCCCTCCTGCAGAGGCAGACCGCCGGCGAGGGCCGCCTGGCGGATGCCGGGGGCGGCGGCGACCTGCCGCAGCATCTGCTGGTACAGTCGCACCCGCTCCTCGCGCTCCTGGTAGCGGTCCCTGGGCAGAGCCACCCGGGCGGTGACCGCGTCGCCGGCGGCGAAGCCGAGGCTCGCCGCCTGCTGGCGGCGCAGGCTCTCGACCACGTGGGCGCCGGCGCTGGCGACGGCGACGGCGATCGCCACCTGCGCCGCGACCAGCCCGCGCGCCAGCCGCACCTGGGTGAGCGAGACCCCGCCCCGGCCGCAGCGCAGCGCCGTGCCGCCGCGGCGCGAGCTCCCGGCGATCCGCAGGGAGCCGAGCAGCGCCACCGCGCAACCGGCGGTCAGCGCCAGCGCGAGGGCGAGAGCCAGGCTGCGGGAGTCGTGCACCACCACCGTCTCCGCCGGGAAATACCCGAAGGGGATCAGCCCCACCATCCACCGCGCCAGGCCCGCCGCCAGCAGGTGCCCGAGCAGGCCGGCGAGCAGGCTCGGTACCAGCACTTCGGCGAAGATCTGCCGGGTCAGCCGCCGGCGGGTGGCGCCCAACGCCGCGCGCACGGCCAGCTCCCGGCGCCGGTCCGTCAGCGTCGCCATCAGGAAGCCGCCGAGGTTGGCGGCCGCCGCCAGCAGCAGCAGGCCGGCGGCGGCGAGGAGGGCCCAGAGGGCGGGCGCGACCTCGCGCAACACCGCATCCAGCAGCGACGACACCTCCAGGGACAGCCCCTGGTACTCCGGGTGCTCGCCCTGGTGCTGTCGCTGCCAGCGGCGCGCCAGGGAGGCCAGCGCGGCATTCGCCTGCTCTGGCGAGACCCCGCGCCGCAGGATGCCCTGCACCACCAGGGAGCGATCGCCGCGATCGGCGTCGC
>DATKEH010000411.1:0-3144 GCA_035546355.1 Thermoanaerobaculia bacterium | reverse complement strand
GGTGGGCCACAGCACGAAGTCGGCGGCGGACTCCCGCACCACTTCCTCCCAGCCCGCCCGCAGGAAGTGCACCCGCATGTATCGCCGCTGCGTCTCGTCGGCGAAGACGGTCTCCGAGCGGGGGTCGAGGAACACCGCCAGGCGACCGCCGGTGCGGTAGTCGAGGTACCCTCCCCACAGGAAGTAGTTGAAGACACGGCCCTGCAGGTCGTTGGCGGCGGCGAAGTCGAGAGTGTCGACGGGCAGGCGATCCATGCGGGTGAGGGGGAGAAAGGCGGCGGTGCCCTGCGGATAGGGGAGTAGTCGGGTGACGGCGAAAGCGACGGCGGCGGCGGCCGCCAACGGCTCGAGGCCCGACACGCCGCGTGGCAGCCTGGCGAGGCGCTCCCGCAGCGCCCTCCAGGCGACGGCGGCGAGCAGGGCCGAGGCGATGGCGAAGAGGGTGATGAACCGCCGGCTCTCGAGGGCCATGGCGAGGGTCAGGCCGCACAGCGTCAGCGTCGCCCAGGATCGCCGGCGCCAGCGCCAACGACCGCCGAATCCGAGGATCGTCGCGGCGGCACAGGCGGCGACGGCGATGGCCCAGGGGAAGACCGGCGACTGGATGCCCCCGGGCGCGAACGGCGGCAGCCATTCGACCAGGGTGGTGCGGGAGGCCGAGGAGCCGGCGGCCGCCAGTCGCAAGGGGTAGAGCAGAGCGGCCACGCCGTGTGGGTTGACCAGCGCGGCGACTCCGCTGGCGACGGCGATCCCCACCGCTCGCGGCAGCCGTCGGCGGGCCGCCGCGAGCGCCTGGCGCCAGTCGCGCTCCTCCCCTGGCGCCGCCAGCCAGGCGGCGAGCAGCAGGCCGAGCGCCAGCAGCCCGAACACCGCGCCGCCGTGCAGGTTGACCCACACCAGCACCAGCGCCGGTACCCACCAGGACGGTGGCCGCAGGAGGGTCAGCTCGAGCAGCAGCACGAAGCCGAGCAGACTGTAGAGGTGCGGCCGGATGTCGAAGAAGGGCGCCGCCACCGCCAACGCCAGGAGCAGGAGGAGCCAGGCCACCGGCCGGCTGCCCGCCAGCCGCTGGAGGAGGTGGAACAGCACCGTGAAGGTGGCGATCAGCACCGCCCACTGCCAGTAGACCAGCGCTTCGATGCCGAACGCCGCGGCCCAGGCGTGGAAGAGGATGTCGGCGAGCCACTCGTGATTGTGCCACGGCCTGCCGGCGGCGGTGAACGACCAGCTGTCGACGGCAGGGATGGCGCGCCGCTGCCATATCTCCCGCCCAGCGGCGAGATGGAACCAGAGGTCGCTGTTGAACATCGAGGTGTAGCCGAAGGACCAGCTGGTCGCCGCGGCCGCCGCGTACCACACGCCACGCAGCCAGCTCCTCCCGTCCTCGGGGCCGGCCGCCCGCCTGCCGCCCGCCTGTCGCCGCCTGCGAGCCATGAGCGGGCATCTTAGCTACGGGTGCGGCGGCCGCGCACCCGAGATAGCATTCGCGACGATGTCGGGGGACCGTTCGGCGGAGGCAGCTAGCGGCGCCGGCGGGGGAGCCGGGCTCGTCGCCCCACTGCCCGCCGACGCCGCCGACGTGCTGCGCCGTGTGGATCCGTTCCAGCGGCGGATCTTCGCGCGCGTGCGGCACATCCTCGACCGGCTGGAAGCGAGTGCCCCGTGGGCGTCGCTCTACGATCCCAGTGACCACGCGAGCGAGCCGCTGGCCATGGAGCAACGGCTGCTCGACACGGTCGCAGCGATCCCCTCCGACCTGGCGGTGTTGCTCGCGGCCCTGCGGGACGAGTCGGCGCGGGACGCCCGTCCCGCCCTGGAGGAGGCGGAGCTCTACTTCACGGGGATCTGCCGCATGGTGGAGCGGGACGTCGTACGCCTGCGCGACCAGCTCGCTGCGGCGAGAGAGTGGCTGGCGTCGGGTAGCGAGCTGCCCCTCGCCGGCCGGGCATTTCTGTGCGAGGTCGCAGCCGACCTCAAGGGGAAGTACGCCAGCGCCCTGATGGGAGCCACCGCCTCGATCGTCGCCCGCGGGAGGTGGAGCGGCGTCTGGGTGGAGCCGGTTCTGTTCGGCGAGAAGGCCGACGAGTTCCGCCGCAACGGGATCCTGGCGGCGTCCCTCGACGAGGTGATCGCCGCGCTGGGTCGGCTGCGGGAGGAGCAATGCCTGCCGCAGCTGGTCGACAGCTGGCGGTCCGGGAGGCGGGCGGACCTCTATGCCCCGGCCGAGCTGGCCGCGCTAAGGGGCGCGCTCGCGCGGCTCCTGCAGCGGAGCAACCGGCGTGCCCTCTATTCGGGTGATTTCCACCAGATCCAGCGCCGGGAGGCACGGCTGAGCCAGCGGGCGCTCGAGCTCGAGGCCCTGCACCTCGCGACCTGGGCCGAGGGCGAAGTAACGGGGCCCGCGCCCTTCGCACGGCTGGCCGCGCTGGCGCTCGAGATCGCCGCGATCCTCGACGTCGAGCTGCTGACGCAGCTGATCGGCAGCCGCGCGGTGGGAGACTTGCGCGCCGCGGTGGTGCGCGAACGCTCGCGACCCGGAGAGCGGCAGGGGCGCCGCCGCCGCGTGCCCGAAGAGCGGCTGTCCCTGCTGCCCCTGCTCGCCGACGACGACCTCCGCAGCTTCCTGGAGCTGCTGCGGGGGGCGGTGCGGCAACGGGCTTCCTTCAGCCTGGTCCCAGCGGCCAGCGCGGAGCCCGCAGAGCGCGCAACGGCTATCCCCATGCCGGCGCCACTGGCGGCCGCTGGCGAGGAGGGGCCGATACCCGCGCCGCCGCCGCCCCGCGCGGCGAGCCCGGCGAGCGCCGGCACCTCGGCGGTGCCGGCCGCCGAGCAGCGGCGGGCGCTGGAGGACCTGCAGCGGTTGCTGCGGCGGCTGCGGGCGGCGGACAACCCGGAGTGGCGTTCGCTGCAGATGCTGCAACGCCTGCTGGGGAAGCGCACGCGGGTGCCGCCCTCGATGCTCGCCGCATCCCACCCCTACTTCTTCGTCGTGCTCGACTCCCGGGTCCCTCGGCTCGAGGTGGTCGAGAGCTTCGGCGGCGTCCCGGCGGAGGTGCGGCCGAAGCTGGTCTCCTGCTGCGAGCAGCTCTGCAGCCCGACCCTCACGCCGGAGCAGATGGGGCAGGAGGTGCCCGCCAACCTGGA
>DATKEH010000410.1:0-12248 GCA_035546355.1 Thermoanaerobaculia bacterium | reverse complement strand
GTCAAAGATCCGCGGCAGCGCGTCGACCGGGACCCCGGGGCCCCGGTCGGCAACGCTCAGCGAGGCGTGGTTGCCGTCGCGCGTGACCCGCACCGCCACCTCGCCCCTGCCGGCGCTCGCCCGCACGGCGTTCTCCAGCAGGTTGCGCACGGCCCGGCGGATAAGGCGAGCGTCGAAGCGGGCCGGCACGACCGCCGGCTCGGCCTCCAGGCGCAGGCTGACGCCGGGAGGCGGGGCGGCGCGGTAGCTGTCGACGATCTCGGCCACCGTCGCGGCGAGGTCCCCCGGTTGGAGCTCGACCCTCGGCAGCCGGCTGTAAGTCGAGAACTCCTGCGCGATCTCCTGCAGCTCGTCGACCTGCGCCAGGATGTTGGCCGAGCAGCGCGCGAAGACCGCGTCGAAACGTTCGGGGTCCCGCTGGTACACCTCGACCATGTGTTCAGTGGACAGCCGGATGGGGGTGAGCGGGTTCTTGATCTCGTGGGCGATGATGCGCGCCATCTCGGCCCACGCCTGCAGCCGCTGGGCGCGCAGCACCTCGGTGGCGTCCTCCACCACCAGCAGCGCCGCCGGGGCGCCGGAACCCGGTACCGGCACCCATACCAGATGAAACTCCCGCTCCTCGCCGGCAGGCGGCTGCGCGGCCAGCCGCACGGTGCCCTCGCGCGGCTGGTCGCCGGCCGCGGCGAGGAACTCCGCCACCGGCTCCAGCCCGGGCCGGCGCGCCACCTGCTCCCGCAACGGTTCCCCCACCTCGGCGCCGAGCAGCTCGCCGGCGACGCGGTTGGACAGCAGCACCCGCCCGGCTGCGTCCACCGAGACGATCCCGGAGGTGATGTTCTCGACCATGCGCTCCACCACCTGCTTCTCACGCACCAGCCGCCGCCGCCCCTCGTCGATGCGGCGCGCCATCTCGTCCACCGCCTCCACCAGCGCCGCCAGCTCCAGCTCGCTCGGCGCCAGCTCCAGCGAAGGGGCGCCGGCGGCGATGCGGCGAGTGCCCTCGACCAGCTCCTGCAGCGGGCGGGTGAAGCCGCGCGCCAGCCGGCTGCCGAAGACCGCCGCCAGCACGAAGAGGAAGGCGGTGAGCAGCACGCCCTGCCGCTCGAGGTCGCCGAGCTCCCGCGCCGCCTCCTCCTGCTGCGCCAGCAGCGGCATCGACAGGAACAGACGGCTCGGGCCGCGCGACACGCCGGGAATGGCGAGGGGTGCGTAGAGCTCGAGGTACGAGGTGCCGCCGGCGCGGTCAAGGCGCGACGCCAGGTCGTAGCCGAGCAGCGCCAGGCGGGAGTAGATCTCGCCGGGGATGCGCTCGGGCAGCATGCCGGCGGTGAACAGCTCCCGCTTGCTGGAGGCGTTGATGCGGCTCCCCCAGTAGAGGTTGACCTCGTGGTGCACCACCCGCGACAGCCACTCGAGCAGCTCGTCGTCCAGGGCCGTCTCGATGGCGAAACCGGGCTCCAGGGAGAGGACGTACTCGCCGAGCACCTGCTGCGCCGAGCGCAGCGCAGCCTCCCCCGCGGTCCGCTGCTCGGTGAGCAGCCGCTCCTGCAGGGCCTGGAAGAGCAGCAGGTCGAGGAGCAGCAGCGGCAACAGGAGCAGCGTGCCGTAGACCAGCAGCAGCCGCTTGGAGTACGAGCGCACCCCGCGGCGCAGCGCGTCGCGGAAGGCGGCGCGCGGCAGCCCCAGCAGGAGGGTCGCCAGGGCCGCCCCGGCGAGCAGTAGCAGGACCGCCAGCGCGTGGGTGCCGGCGTGCTCGATCCCCTCACCCGGGCCCAGGGCCGGCAGGAACGCCACCTCCCGTCCGTCGGCGCCGCGGCGCGCGAAGGCCCACGCCGTCCCCGCCGGCGTCCGCACCCGCGCCTCGGGTCGCTGCCGCAGCACCGCGGGCAGAGGCGGGGCCTCGGGCCAGGGCGACAGCAACGGCGTGCCGTCGGCGGCGTACAGCCCGTAGAGCAGCGGGTCGGGAACGCCCGGGGCTTCGCCGGGCGCGGCGGGGCCGCCGCGGAGCAACCCGGCCCGGAGGTCCTCCAGAGGTTCCCCGCCCAGCCGGAAGCCGGGGCGCGGGAGGAACCAGTAGCGCACCCGGGCCCACGGGCGACCGCCGTCGTTCAAGGTGTCGCCGCCTGCCAGCAGCAGCTCGCGCCAGGCGGGCAGCGCCACTCCCGCCCAGCGCACCGGTTCGGGATCGACGGTCCCCTCACCCGTCAGCGGCAGCCCGTAGGAGAAGCGCACGACGCCTCCCCCTGGAAGCTCCACGGCTACGGCGCTGAACCCATCGCGGCGGGCCAGCGGCGACTGCCGCCACAGTACGTATGCCAGGTCCTGAGCCTCCAGGCCGGCAGCCTGGCGAGGCGCGAGCCGATGGGTGTCGAAGCCGGCGAAGAACTCCTCCACCCCCCTCCACTGCTCTCCCAGCTCGCCCGCCCCGGGTGGGGCCATCGCCGGCAGCAGGTCGTGGCGCACCATTCGCCGCAGCGCCAGGCGCTCGCCCGCCTGCCAGGCCGCGGCGGCTCCCACGGCGACCACCAGCAGCAGCGCCAGCAGCGCCCCGACCCGCCCCCGCCAGCCCACCCGCTGCGACCAGACGCCCAAGGCGCCACCGCCCGCCGCCAACAGGGGCAGGGCGGCCGCGGGGTAGTCGTGCCACGCCGCGGCCAGCAGCAGCGCCACGGCGGCGGACACCGCCGCAAGGTCCGACTCCTCGTCCTGGTCGCGACGCGAGCGGCAGCAGGCGAGGCAGACCAGGCCGAGGGTGCCGGCCAGCATCGCCAGCCGCAGGGTCATGGCCTCCGCCCCGCCCCACAGGGAGGAGCCGAGGTCGGTGGGCGCGACCGCCAGATGATAGGCGAGCGCGGCTCCCGCCGCCGCCATCAGGGCGGCGGCGCCACCCCCTGCCGAGCGCGCCAGGCTGCCAGCCGCCGGGGAGCGCAGCATCCCGGCGGCGGCCAGCGACAGGCCCACGGCAAGGGCCGCGGCGGCCGGCGGCGGGGCGCCGAGGGCCAGCGCCAGCACCACCGACCCGCCGATGGCGAGCGCCGCCACTGCCGCGCGAGTGTGCGCCGGCGGCACGCGCGTCCCGGCGAGCAGCACCAGCCCGATGGCACGCAGCACCGCCAGCGCCAACAACCCGACCGCCACCACGCCGCGCGCCACCGGCACGAGCCAGCGCGGACGAACCGGTGGCGCCGCCACGGGCCCGGACACCACCATCGTCGGGCCGGTATCGCCGCCGAGCCGCACCGCCCCGGGAGCCGCCTCGTCGCCGGTGGACACCAGCGACCACCGGAACTCCGTGGCCGGGGCGCCGCCAGGGGGATCGAAGGGGAGCCTCCTGGTCGCCATGCTGCGGCCGGCGACCACCCGCCAGGGGCGCCCTCCGCCACCCACCGGCTCGATCGCCATCAGCGTCGCGGCCCCGAACCCGGCGCGGAAACCGATCCCCTGCGGCGGCAGCTCGCCGGCCGCGGGCTCGTGCAGCAAACCGCGGCCGGCCCACACCACCGCCTCTCCGTCGGGGTCCAGGAGCAGGAACGAGGGCCGGTCCTCCCCCTCACCTGCCAGTTCGCTCAGCCGGCGGTACGCCGCCAGCCGCTCCTCCTCGCTGCCGGGCGGGGCGGCCAGCGCCGCCGCCGCCGCGCGGGCCCGCTCCTCGAGCCCCGCCAGCAGCGACCGGTACCCGATCTCGGCCTCTGCCCGCCACTGGCTCGGAGCTGCGGCCGGCAGCGCCTCCCACACCCTACCTCCGGCGAGCAGCAGCGCCGCCGCCAGCAAGGCGCTACCGGCGGCGAGCAGCTCCCGCCGCGGAGGCCCCGTGCGCCACCACAGGGCCAGCGCCGCGAGCAGCAGGGCGGTCGCCGCCAGCGGCGGCAGAAATGGCGCCGCCGCGCCCGCCAGCAGCGGCGCCAGATCGCGCAGCGGCGGCGCCGGTCGGCTCACGGACCCCCGCCGTGCCGCGTGGGCGCCACGCCGCCGGGACGCTGCCTCCACCGCTCGCGGGCCGGCGGAGCGAACGTCAGGGGCCTCCCGCGCCCTGGCCCGAACCGCTACGCATGGGCATGTCGATGCCGTGCTCGGCGGCGCAGCGCACCGCCTCCCCGTAGCCGGCATCGGCATGACGTACCACGCCGAGACCCGGGTCCCCGGTGAGCACGCGCTCGAGCCGACGCGCCGCCGCGTCGCTGCCGTCGGCGACGATCACCATGCCGGCGTGCAGTGAATAGCCGATGCCGACCCCGCCGCCGTGGTGGACCGAGACCCAGGTGGCGCCGTTGACCGCGTTGAGCAGGGCGTTGAGCACCGGCCAGTCGGCGATGGCGTCCGAGCCGTCGAGCATCCCTTCGGTCTCGCGGTTCGGCGACGCCACCGAGCCGCAGTCGAGGTGATCCCTGCCGATGACGATCGGCGCCGACACCCGACCGCTGGCCACCAGCTGGTTGAACACCGCGCCGGCGCGAGCCCGCTCGCCGTAGCCGAGCCAACAGATGCGCGCCGGCAGCCCCTGGAACGCCACCCGCTGCTGCGCCATGCGGATCCAGCGATGCAGCGAGGAGTCCTGCGGGAAGGCCTCGAGAATCGCCTCGTCGGTCGCCCGCAGGTCCGCCGGATCCCCCGACAGCACGGCCCAGCGGAAAGGCCCCTTCCCCTGGCAGAAGAGGGGGCGGATGAACAGCGGGACGAAGCCGCCGATCTCGAAGGCGTCGGCGACGCCCGCCTCCAGCGCCTGCCCGCGCAGGTTGTTGCCGTAGTCGAAGGCGACCGCCCCCCGCGCCTGCAGCTCCAGCATCGCCCGCACGTGCTCCGCCATCGACGCCATGGCTCGGCGCACGTACTCCTCGGGGTCCTCCTGGCGCAGCCGCAAGGCCTGGCGGTACGAGACGCCATGGGGAACGTACCCCTCCAGCGCGTCATGGGCCGAGGTCTGGTCGGTGAGGGCGTCGGGCGTCACTCCCCGTTCCACCAGCTGGCGGAGCAGGTCGACGGCGTTGGCCTCGACGCCGATCGACACCGCCTGGCGGGCCTGCTTCGCCTCCAGGGCCTCCGCCACCGCCGTGGCGACGTCGGGAGCGACGCGATCGAGATAGCGGGTGTCGAGGCGGCGGCGGATGCGCTCGGCGTCGACCTCCGCCACCAGGCACACCCCCTCGTTCATGGTCACCGCCAGCGGCTGGGCGCCGCCCATTCCGCCCAGGCCGGCGGTCACCACCAGGCGTCCCGCCAGGTTGCCGCCGAACCGCTGGCGGGCGCACTCGGCGAGGGTCTCGTAGGTGCCCTGCAGGATCCCCTGGGTGCCGATGTAGATCCACGAGCCGGCGGTCATCTGGCCGTACATCGTCAGGCCCAGCCCCTCGAGCCGGCGGAACTCGTCGGCGGTGGCCCACCTGGGCACCAGCAGGGAGTTGGCGATCAACACCCGCGGCGCCTCCTCATGGGTGCGGAACACGGCCACCGGCTTGCCGGACTGCACCAGCAGCGTCTCGTCGCCGCCCAGCCGCCGGAGAGTGGCGACGATGGCGTCGTAGGCCGCCCAGCTGCGGGCCGCGCGGCCGGAGCCGCCGTAGACCACGAGCTCCGCGGGGCGCTCGGCCACCTCCGGGTCGAGGTTGTTCATCAGCATCCGCAGCGCCGCCTCCTGCTGCCAGCCGCGGCAGGAGAGGGCCGTGCCGCGCGCCGCGCGAACCGTGCGCGGCGACGGGGTGGTGATGGTGGTCATGGAGCTATTGTAAGGAAACGGCGGCAGTGGGGCCCATTCGGCGGGCAAGCGAATTGCAGCCGCCGAACGGGGTGCTGCGCACCGAGGTGGAGCGGCTGGTCCGCGAGGACGGCGCCAGCGACGTCGCCGTCGCCTTCTACGACTTCGCCACCGAGACGGAGTGGAGCCTGCGCGGTGACCGCTGGTTCCACGCCGCGAGCACCGTCAAGCTGGCGATCCTGCTGGCGCTGTGGGAGGCGGCGGCCCGCGGCCACTTGTCTCTCGACGCGCCGCTGCACGTCCGCAATCGCTTCATCAGCCGCCGGGACGGCGAGCCCTACCGGCTCGACCCCGCCCGCGACGCCGACAGCGAGGTCTACGGGCAGCTGGGCCGCGCCATGCGCCTGCGCGAGCTGGCCCACCACATGATCGTCACCAGCTCCAACCTCGCCACCAACCTGCTGCTCGATCTGCTCACCCCGGCGGGGGCTCGCGACAGCCTGCAGCGCCTGGGGGTCGAGGGGATCGACCTGCAGCGCGGGGTCGAGGACCTGCGCGCCCACGAGACGGGGATCGACAACCGCGCCACCGCCCATGGGCTGCTGGCCGTGCTGCGCGCCATCTACGAAGCCCGCGGCGTGTCGCAGGAGGGGGCGCGCGAGATGCTCGACATCCTGTTGCAGCAGCGTTTCGACCGCGGCATCCCCAGCGGCCTGCCGGAAGCGGTGCGCGAAACCGCGCAGGTGGCGAACAAGACCGGCGACATCTCGACCCACACCCACGACGCCGGGCTGGTCCTGCTCCCCGAGCGCGCCCCGTACGCCGTGGTGGTGCTGACCGCCTGGCCGGCGGGCGGCGAGAGCCGCCAGAGCACCGTCGCCAGGGTCTCGGCCGCGGTCTACGCGCGCCTGATCGCAGGGGAAGCATGAGGGAGGTGGCCGGCCTGCGCGTCGTCGACGGCGCCCGGTTGCCCGAGGCGCTTCGCCGCGTCCTCAAGCCGGACGCCCTGATCGTCGACGAAGCGGGGCGGGGCCGCCGGCTCCCCCGCTTCTTCTACGAGGTGGACTCGCGGCTCACCGCCGACGAGACCCAGCTGGCCCCATGGTTCCGGCTCTCCGAGCTGCTCGAGACCGACGTGCGGGAAGCGCCGCAGCTGCAGGGATTCCCCCGCTACGTCCCCTGCGCGGTGACGCTCGTCGCCGCCGCCCTGTCGGTGTTCCGCGAGCGCGTCGGTACGCGGGTGCAGGTGGCGGTGAACGGTGGCTACCGGTCGCCGGCGCACGAGCTCTCCCACGCCGCCTCCACCCACAACTGGGGCACGGCGGCGAACATCTACCGGGTCGGCGACGACCTGCTCGACGCCCAGGAGAGGATCGACAAGTACGCCACCCTGGCGCGGCAGGTCCTGCCCCAGGTGTGGGCGCGGCCGTGGGGACACACGGCGGGCTTCGCCGACGACCACCTCCATCTCGACCTCGGGTACGTCACCGTGGTGCCGCGAGACGCGGTCGGCGAGGAGCGGCCGGGCGAGGGCGCGCCGTGAACGACGACGCCCCCATCGGCAAGGCGCCGAAAGGGAAGCCGGAGGGCGCCGGCCAACGCCCGCTGGCGCTGGCGGCCATCGGGCTCGAGGCGGAGCTCGAGCTGTGGGTGGACGGCGTGCGGCGGCGGCCGGAGGACGTCTTCGGCACTCCGCGCGCCTTCCTGCGCGGTCGGCCGATGCACCGCGCCGGGACCTCGTATCACCTCCCCACCGGCGGTGCCGTCTACTTCGATACCGGGGTGATCGAGGTGGCCACCCCGGTCATCGAGGTGGCGCGGGGGTGCGCCGCCCGCGCCGGCCGCTCGCTGTGGGAGTCGATCCTCCACCTGCGCGACGAGATCGACGTCTGGGAGCGGCGCGAAGGGCGTCGGGTGGCCCTGGCCGGCTTCAGCACCCACTACACCACCTCCTTCGGTCACCGCCCGGCGCCCGCAGGGGTGCAGCCGGCGATGGAGCGCATGGCCTGCCTGCTCGTCCACCTCCTGGCCGCGCCGGTGGCGTTGCTCGCCTGCAACCGCCGCTCGACCGGCGTGGGGGTACGGCCGCGCGGCGACCGCATCGAGGTGACCGTCGATTTCACCCCCAGCCCGGCGCTGATGATCGCCACCGGCACGCTGATCGCGGCGGTGGTCGGCGCGGTGGCGCGCTGGCCCGCTCACCGGCTCGACGGGCTGGCCGAGCGCGGCATACCGGTGATCGCCGGGCTTCGCCCCATCCCCCACACCAGCCGGCGCGGCTGGCTGGCCCGCGATCACTCGTTCCCCGCCAACCCCTTCACGGCCGACCCGGACGCCGCCATCTGGCCCGTCGACGCGAAGACGCGGGGCGTCCGCGGGCCGCTGTCCCTGCGCCAGCTGGCGCGGGCGGTGCTACGCCACTTCCACCGGCCGATCCGCCGCCTCGCCGACCCCTTCACCTACCGCCTGCTGTTGCAGGTGCTCGGCGGCCGGGCACCGTCCCTGCTCGACCTCCCCGAGCGCCCGCCGGCCTACGAGGACGTCGGCCGCCTGTGCTTCTGGGACAACCTGTTCCCCGAGGCCGAGCTGGCGCGATCGCGCTACGAGAGGGTGCTGATCCGCGCCATCGGCGGCCACCTCCTGCAGCTCGAGGGGGACCTGCTGCTCCCCGTGGGGATGCGGGGCTGGACCACCGTCCTCTTCCGCCGTCAGCGGGACGGCGCCAGGATCTCGCTGCCGCTCGACTTCCTCGCCCTCCGCCTCGACGACTGGGAGCGCGCGCGCCAGGCGGGCGTCCCGCCGGCGCCCCCGGGGCGCCAGCGGAACCGCCTCAGAGACCGACCCGCACGGCGGCCCCGAGGGTGATGGCGTCGGTGTCGGCTTCCTCGAGCTCCGCGAAGGCGTCGGCGCGGTAGTTGGCGTTGACGTCGAGGTGGACCCTGGGCAGCAGCTGCAGGGAAAGGCCGACGCGGGCGGCGTAGAACGGGTCGGACACGTTGTCCTCGAAGTCGTCGGAGAGCGTCACCCCGATCCCGACCCCACCGTAGATGCCACCGCCCACCAGCAGGTACACGACGGGGGCGAAGGCGGCCGAGGTGGCGCCGCCGAAGCCCTTCTCGAAGTACTCGAGGTCGACCTCGAAGCGGAAGATGCCGGCCGGCACCAGCTGGTAGGTGAGGTAGGGGGCGAGGCCGTCTTCGTCGATGTCGAACCCCTCGTCGGCGAGGTCGTCGACGGCGCGCCAGTAGTGCACTCCGACCCCGAAACGGTGCTCGGCGGCGCCGGCGGCCGCGGGCAGCAGGGCGACGGCGAGCGCCAACGCGAGCCAGGGATGGAACGGGCGACGGGTCATTGGGGGCCTCCTCGGTCGTTGCGTGCGGTGAACGTGGCCTCGCGGGCGGGACGGAGCTTTGCGGCGGTCATCGGGGAGCCCTATTCCAACCCCTCGAGGTGCGGCTCGATCCCCTGGTCGAGGAACGCCTCGGCGGCCGCCAGGTCCGGCGCCATCTCGCGGTCCTCGACCCACTTCGGCACCCGCTCGCGGACCGCCGCCACCAGCGCCTCGAGCGGCTCGCTCGAGCGCAGCGGGCGCAGCAGGTCGACTCCCTGGGCGGCGGCGAGCAGCTCGATCGCCAGGATGCAGCGGCAGTTGGCCACCACCGGCTGCAGCTTCAGAGCCGCGCCCATCCCCATCGACACGTGGTCCTCCTTGTCGGCGGAGGTGGGGATCGAGTCGACGCTCGCCGGATGGCAGAGGACCTTGTTCTCGCTGACCAGGGCGGCGGCAGTGACCTGCGCGATCATGAACCCCGAGTCGAGGCCGGCCTCTTCGGCCAGGAACGGAGGCAGCCCCGAGAACGCCCGGTTGGTGAGCTTCTCCATCCGCCGCTCGCTGATCCCGCCGAGCTCGGCGGCCGCCAGCGCCAGGATGTCGGCGGCGAAGGCCATCGGCGCACCATGGAAGTTGCCGCCGGAGAGGATCTCCCCCTCGGCCACGAAGACCAGTGGGTTGTCGGTCGCGGCGTTGAGCTCCACCGCCAGCTTCGCCTCCACGTCGGTCAGCAGGTCGCGGCAGGCGCCGTGCACCTGCGGCATGCAGCGGATGCTGTAGGGGTCCTGCACGCGAAGGTCGTCGGTGCGGTGGGAGGCGCGGATGGCCGAGCCCTGCAGCAGCCGCCAGAGGTTGGCGGCGCTGGCGCGCTGCCCCGGGTAGGGGCGGGCGCGATGCAGCCGCGGGTCGAAGGCGCTGTCGGTGCCGCGCAGCGCGTCGGTGGACAGCGCCCCGACCAGGTCGGCGACCCGCACCAGCCGCCGCATCTCCAGCGCCGACAGCGCCAGCAGGGCGGTCATCGCCTGGGTGCCGTTGATCAGCGCCAGCCCCTCCTTGGCCTGCAGCACCAGGGGCTCGAGACCGAGCGCGGCGAGCGCCTCCGCCCCGCTCATCTCCCGCCCGCGCAGCCGCACGCGGCCGCGGCCGATCAGCGGCAGGGCGAGGTGGGCCAGGGGGGCGAGGTCGCCGCTCGCCCCCACCGAGCCGCGGCTCGGTACCACCGGCAGCGCGTCCGCGGCGAGGAAGGCGAGCAGCCGCTCGACGACCAGCGGCCGGATTCCCGAGAAGCCCGCTGCCAGGGCGTTGGCGCGCAGCAGCAACATCGCCCGCACCACCTCGTCGGGCAGCGGCTCGCCGACGCCCGCGGCGTGCGACAGCAGCAGCCGCTCCTGCAGGGTGCGCAGCTCGTCCTCGGCGATGCGCACGCTGGCGAGGTCGCCGAAGCCGGTGTTGACGCCGTAGATCGCCGCGCCGGTGTGCAGCGTGCCCTCGACCACCGCCCGGGACGCCGCCACCCGCTGCCCGGCCTCGGCACCCAGCTCCACCGGCTCGCCCCCCTGGACGGCGGCGGCGAGGCCCGCGAGAGTCAGCGACCGGCCATCCAGGGTGATCACCGCGCCGGATGCTACCGTAACCCCGGCGGCGGCGCCGCAGGCGCCCCGACCCCTCTGCTATCCTGCCGCCGCCATGAACGACCTCTTCCTGCGCGCCGCGCGCGGAGAGCCCACCGAGCGGCGACCGGTGTGGATGATGCGGCAGGCCGGGCGATACCTGCCGGAGTACCGCGAGATCCGCGGCCGCCACGACTTCCTCACCCTGTGTCGTACCCCGGAGCTGGCGGCGGAGGTCACCCTGCAACCGGTGCGGCTGGTCGGGGTCGATGCCGCCATCCTCTTCGCCGACATCCTGCTCCCCCTGGACGCGATGGGGGCGGGCCTCTACTTCGAGGCCGGCGAAGGCCCGCGATTCGAGCACCCGGTACGCCGCGCCGGGGACATCGACTCCCTGGGCACCCCGGACGTCGAGCGCGAGCTCGGCTACGTAATGGACGCCCTGCGCCTGGTGCGGCGAGAGCTCGAGGGGGTGGTGCCGGTGATCGGCTTCGCCGGCACGCCCTGGACGCTGGCCGCCTACCTGGTGGAGGGTGGGACCTCCAAGAGCTTCGCCCATCTCCTGGCCTGGAGCTACGCCGACCCCCCGGGCCTCGCCCGGCTCCTCGACCGGCTGGCGGCGGTCTCGGTGGCCTATCTGCAAGCGCAGGTGGCCGCCGGCGCCCAGGCGCTGCAGCTGTTCGACACCTGGGGGGGCATCCTCGACCGCCAGCGCTGGCGGCAGCTCGCGCTCCCGCCTCTGGGGCGCATCCTGGAGGCGCTCCAGGCCACGGTGCCGCTGATCTACTACGTCAACGGCGGCACCCACCTGCTGCCCGAGCTGGCGCAGCTGCCGGTGCAGGTGCTGTCGGTCGACTGGCGCCTGCCGCTGCCCGAGGTGCGCCAGGCAGTGGGACGGGATCTGGTGCTGCAGGGCAACCTCGACCCCGGCGCGCTGCTGGGCCCGATCCCGGAGATCGAGGCGCGGGCGCGGGCGCTGGTGGAAGCCGGTGCCGGCGGCGGGCACATCGTCAACCTCGGTCACGGCATCCTGCCGATGACTCCCCCCGATCACGCCCGCGCCTTCGTGGCCACCGTGCAGAGCTGCCCTACCCCGACCTGAGCGGATCCGCGGAGCCGAACATGCACCGAGCACTCCTTCTCCTCGCCATGAGCGCCTGCGTCGCGCTCCCCGCCAACGCCGTCGACACCGCCACCCTCTCCTCCCTGCTCCAGCGGGCTGGGGTCGAACACGAGGTGGACGGCGATCGGCTGCACGTCGTCTACCGGCTCGAGAGCGGCCGCCGTCAGGCGGTGTTCCTGGCGCCCATGGCCCCGCTGGTCGACGGGGTGGACGTGGTCGAGATCTACTCCCCCGTGCAGCGACTCACCGCCGACCTGCCGGCAGCGGTCGCCGGCCAGCTGCTGGAGGCCAACGGCACCCAGAAGGTGGCCTACTTCGGGGTCGAAGAGGTGGAGGGAGCGTGGTGGCTGCTCTGCTACCACAACCTGCCGTTGGATGCGATCACCCCCAAGGCGCTGGCGGCGGTGATGCAGGCGGTGGCGGCGGCGGCGGACGACATGGAGCGCCTGCTCGGGGATGGCGGCGCGGACGAGCTGTAGCGATGGCGGCTAG
>DATKEH010000409.1:0-5604 GCA_035546355.1 Thermoanaerobaculia bacterium | reverse complement strand
CTACACCACTCCCGATCCACGCCTCTTTCTCTGCTCCGCAGCGACGCCGCCGGGCGCCGGGGTGCACGGCATGTGTGGTTACCACGCGGCGCGCTCGGTGCTGCGGCGGCTCGGCCGACTCGAGCCTCGCGCAGGCGCAGGTGGTTGATCACGTCGTCGACGCCCACCACCGAAGCCCGCCGGCGGGCGCTCCCTCGCCGGTCTCGGCCGTCTCCAGGCTCTTCTCGTCACTCCCGCCACCACGCCGCTTGGCGCCCTTCTCCTCGCCGGCTCCGGCTCGCGCCGCGAGGCCGCCCGCCAGCCCCTCTTCGGGTTCACGTTCCGTGCCGAAACCTGGCGCGGCTCTTGAACCAGGCCGTTTCGTGGGCTTCCCCACCACGGGAGAAAACAAGACCGACGAGCAGTAGAAGTTGCAAGGCCGCTCGCAATTCTTGCCTGGCGGGGAGCTGCCAGAGATGGCCACAGCCGACCGCGGAGAGCGCCCGATCGACGGCAAGGAGGTCTGGGTGATCGTCCTCGCCGGCGGCGAGGGGAAGCGGATGCGACCCTTCGTGCGCAGTTGGCTGGGCGAGGAGCGCCCCAAGCAGTACTGCACCTTCACCGGCAGCCGCTCGATGCTGCGGCTCACCTGGGACCGGGCGACGGCCCTGACGGCGCCCCAGCGGGTGGTGACGGTGGTGGCGCCGCACCACCGGCGGTACCTCGATTCTGGCGACGGCACGGCCGCCCCCGGCAGGATCGTCGAGCAGCCGGTCGACCGCGGCACGGCCGCCGGGCTCTTCCTGCCCGCCGCGATGATCGCCGCCCACGACCCGGATGCCGTGGTAGTGGTGCTGCCGGCCGATCACTTCGTGCACCCCGAGGAGGCATTCCTGCGCGTGCTACGGCGCGCCTGCAGGACCGTACGGCGGCGCCCCGATCGGCTGCTGTTGATAGGCGCCGCCGCCGATGCGGCCGAGACCGACTACGGCTGGATCGTCCCCAGCTTACCGCTGGCGAGGGAGGCGCGGCCGGTCGCCAGGTTCGTCGAGAAGCCGTCGCCCGAGGTGGCGCGGGGCCTGCTCGCCGGCGGTGGGCTGTGGAACACGATGGTCATGGCGGTCCAGGTGGAGACCCTGTGGAGCCTCGGCTGGCTGCTGCTGCCGCGGATGATGATCGGGTTCGAAGCCCTGCGCCGGGATCTCGCCCGCCGCCGTCAGGCGGCGCCGTCACCGGCGGCCCTCGCTACCCTCTACGCCGATCTGCCGTCTGCCGACCTCTCCCGCGACCTGGTCCAGGCGTCGCCGGAGGCGACCCTGGTGCTGCCGCTCGCAGGGGTGACCTGGAGCGACTGGGGCCGCCCCGAGCGGATCGTCGAGTCCCTGGCGGGGCTCGGGCGCCCGCTGCCCCCTCCGCTAGCCACCGCCGCCGCGGTCGCGACAGGTGCGACGAAACCGGCGGCGGCGCGACGGGCCAGACGGCTCGATGGGCCGGTTCCGGCCAGTCTGCTCGCCTAGGCGTCCGCCTAGGACCGCCGCGGCTCCCGCCCCCGCAGGAGGTTGCGGACCGAGCGCACGCCGGACACCGTCTGCGCCAGGTCTTCGGCCACGTATTCGAGACTCCGCTGCTCCAGGGTGCCGGTCAAGGTGACCTCTCCGCGCTCGACCCTCACGCCGAGATGCTGCTCGCCGAGGTGGGCGTGGCTGCGGAAGACCTCTCGCACGGCCCGTTCGATCCTCGCGTCCGCCTCCGGGTCTTCCGGTCGCGGCTCGTCCGAGGGGGGATCAGCGGCCTCGCTCCAGTCCTGCCATTCGGCGGGGATCTGGCCCCCAGCGGCCTGTTGTCGGAACGCCGTGCCGCGGGATTCCTCGCGGGCGTCGAAACCGCCCTCCGGGCCCACAGCCGGGCCCTCCCAGTCCCCCTCGAAGTCGGGGCCGACTTCGCCTCCGTGCCCGTAGGCACGGTCGAAGGCGTGACCCACAGGTGCCTCCTGCTGCGCAGCGTCCTCTGCCGCGTCTTCGCGCCGGATGCTTTCGTCGTCTCTCATGCCCCGGGAGGGAGCGAGATGCGTGCCACGGGTCGAGCGCCTTCGCCGGTCCACGGCACGACCCTTGCCAGGACAGGGCTCCGTGACCACCCTGTCGACCCTTCGCGCAGTGCTGGCCGACGACCCCGGAGCCTCGGCGCGAGCCGCCGGGTTGCGCTACGTCGGCGACGAAGAGCCCGGCTACGCGCGGCGCCGCTGTGGAAAGGGGTTCAGCTACCGCGACTGGCGAGGCCGCACGGTGCGGGACCCGGCGCTGCGGCAACGGTTCGCGGCCCTCGCCGTCCCCCCGGCCTGGAGCGAGGTGTGGATCTGCCGCTACCGCAAGGGCCACATCCAGGCGACGGGCCGCGACGCCGCCGGACGCAAGCAGTACATCTATCACCCGCGCTGGCGCGAGGCCCGCGATCGGGTGAAGTACGACCGCATGGTCGTCTTCGGCAAGCTGCTGCCGCGGATCCGGGAGCGGGTGGATGCAGACCTGGAGGTGCCCGGGCTGACGCGCGAGAAGGTGCTGGCGGCGGTGGTGCGGCTCCTGGAGACCAGCCTGGCCCGGGTCGGCAACGACCAGTACGCCCGCGACAACCAGTCGTTCGGCCTGACCACGATCCGCAAGAAACACGTCGAGGCCAACGGCCACCCCCAGGAGTTCCTGCTCGAGTTCGAGGGCAAGGGGGGCAAGCCCTGGCGCATCGAGGTCGACGACCCGCGAGTCGGAGCGGTGGTCGCCGAGTGCCTGGAGACCGCGGGCTACGAGCTGTTCAAGTACTTCGACGACGCGGGGGTCAAGCGCGACGTCACCTCGGACGACGTCAACGAGTACCTGCGGGACGTGGCCGGGGCGGAGGTCACGGCCAAGGACTTTCGCACCTGGGCCGGCACGGTGTTGTGCACCCTGGCGCTACAGGAGGTCGAGCGCATCCACCCCGACGCCGAAGCCAAGGGAAAACTGCTCCGCGCCATCGAAAGGGTCGCCGAGGAGCTGGGCAATACCCCGGCCATCTGTCGCCAGGCGTACATCCACCCCCGAGTCCTCGACGACGCCGAGGAGGGGCGACTGCTGACGACGCTGGAGGCATGTACCCGGGAGAGGCCGCGCCAGGAACTGTTCGGGTTGGCGCCGGAGGAGGCGGCAGTGCTGGCCTTCCTGGAGAGGGGACTCGATCGGCCCACCGAGCGTCGCGGATGACGCGGCTCGGGCACCCGCCTTGCACAGAGACGGAGTGAGCGGCCGGTAACGGGACTGGAGGAACGATGAAGATCGACAGCCTGCGCGACCTCTTCCTGGACGAGCTCAAGGATGCCTACGATTTCGAACACCAGCTGCTGGACGCGCTGCCCAAGATGGCCGACAACGCCCACGACCCGAAGCTGCAGAAGGGCTTCCTGCAGCACCTGAAGCAGACCGAGGGGCAGGTGCAGCGCCTCGAGCAGGTGTTCCTGGGTATCGGCGAGAAGGCGGAGAGAAAGACCTGCAAGGGGATGAAGGGGCTGATCGAGGAGGGGGAGGAGTTCTTCGAGGCGCGGGGCGACGAAGCGGCGGTCGATGCCGCCCTGATCGGCGCCGCCCAACGCGTCGAGCACTACGAGATGGCCGCCTACGGCACGCTGCGCTCGATGGCCGAGACCCTGGGACACGAGCAGGAGGCGAGGCTGCTGCAGGAGACCCTCGAGCAGGAGGAGCGGGCGGACGAGAAGCTGTCCCGGCTGGCCGAGAGGCGGGTGAACCCGCGAGCCGCCGACGGGGTTGGCGTGCCCCGACGCACCACCCGGGGGCAGACCAAGGACGAGCTCTACGAGCAGGCGCAGCGCCTCGGCATCGAGGGGCGCAGCAAGATGAGCAAGCAGCAGCTGGCTCGAGCGGTGCAGAGACACGGCTGATGTCGGAACCCGACGCCAAGAGATCACCCGACCCGCGACCAACCGAAAGGAGAGCGACGATGAGAAACCGACCCGACTGGTACCGCGACGAGGACGACCGCACCTGGGAGCGAGTGAAGGCGGCGTTCGCCAACGACTGGGAGCAGACCAAGCACGACTTCGGCTCCGACACGGCGCGCGACCTCGACCAGGACGTCGACGACACGGTGAAGCAGGCGGCGGGCAGCCGTGACGCCTTCGAGAACCACGAGCAGGCGTTCCGTTTCGGCCACGCGGCACGGAACCGCTTCGGATCCGACCACCCGACGTGGGACGACGATCTCGATCGCCGCCTGCGCACCGACTATGACGGCGAGTACGAGCGCGACCGCCCGGACATCCGCCGCGCCTACGATTACGACTACCGGCACTGATGCCGCGGGGCCGGGGCGTCGCGGCGCTCCGGCCCCGTCGTCCTCGCCCGCCGGCGTCAGGCCCGTGAGCCGCCGGCGTCAGGCCCGTGAGCCGCCGCCGCGGCGGCCCCCGCGGGTCAAGCCGATCAAGATGCCGAGACCGGCGAAGGCGGCGCCGATGCCCAACGGATTGCGCTCCACGGCCTGCCAGAAGCCGAGGCGCGCCTCGCGGCCGGTGCTCTGCAGGGCCTGGCCGAGCTGAGCCGCGTTGCCCTGGACGGCATGCCGGGCGGACGACAGCCGCGCCGGGAGCTTTTCCGATACGCCGCTTGGCTCCGTCTCGGGCGGCAGCGCATCGTGGGTCGGCGGCATGGTGAGGCCCGGGGTGACCTCGGCCGCCGGCGGGGTGTGGCGGCCGCCCGGTGGGTCTTGCTGCGTAGCCATCCCGTCTCCTCCTCGAGGGTGCGTGTCGTCTGGGTCGGAATCGGGACTCAAGATCCATACCAGGGAGGGTGGGCCGCAAGCGGGGAACGCGACTTGCAGCCCGAGGGGCAGATGCGACACACCCCCCGGTCCCGACGTGGAGATCGTTGCGCGTGAGCGGCGACGACGCCTTCCACCCCGTCATGCGCCAGGACTGGCGAGACCTGCTGTTCCTGCACTGGCAGGTGGATCCGGCGGCCTTGGCGCGCCTGGTGCCGGCGCCGCTGGAGCTCGACACCCACCACGGCACGGCGTGGGTGGGCCTGGTGCCCTTCCGCGTCGAGGGCCTGCGGCCGCCGCTGCTGCCCCCGCTCCCCGGCCTGTCGCGCTTCGGCGAGGTCAACGTAAGGACCTACGTGCGCTTCCGGGGCAGCGAACGAGGGGTATGGTTCTTCAGCCTCGACGCCGACAGCCGCCTGGCCGTTGCCGGGGCGCGGCTGCTCTACCAGCTCCCCTACCATGCGGCGGAGATCGAGATGGAGCGTGTCGGCGACACCGTCGCATTTTCGGCCCGGCGGCGCGACCGCCCGGGGCGCTGCGTCTGCCGGTGGCGTATCGCCGCCGAAGAGCCGAGCCCCGCGGTCTCGGGCTCTCTGGACGAGTTCCTGGTCGAGCGCTACGCGCTGTTCGCCGCTGCTGACGGCGCCATCTATCGCGCCCGCGTCGCGCATCAGCCCTATCCGTTGCTCGGCGCCGAGCTGCTGGCCCTCGACCAGGACCTGCTGCACCAGGCCGGCGTCGAGGCGCAGGGGCCGCCGTCGCGGGTCGTCTTCTCGCCGGGGGTCGACACCCGGGTGTCGCGGCCCGAGAGGGTGTTCAGCGCCC
>DATKEH010000408.1:0-9667 GCA_035546355.1 Thermoanaerobaculia bacterium | reverse complement strand
CGCGGCGACCGCCTCGATCTCCAGCGCCAGCTCGGCGCGGCAGATGGCGGCCCGCAGATAGAGGCAGGGGACTGCCGGAAAACGGCATGCGAGCGCCAGCCGCACCCGCGGCAGATCCGCCACGTCGCGCAGGTAGACCTTGAGCAGCTGCGGCCGGGCGCCGTGGACCGTGCCGCCGTTCCCGCGCCCCCGCAGCAGCACGTCGAGGTTGGTCAGCGTCTCCTCCAGCTGTCCGCCGAGGTCGCGGCGGTGGGTGCTGTCGTGCCCGACGATGCTCGCCGTCCCCGAGATGAAGAGCAGCGAGGAGAGACTGGCCGGCGCCAGGGTGGCGCGGGAAAAGGCGGGGCTGCCGGCGCCGTAGCGGATCGGATAGGCCCACGCCGCGACCTGGCGCGGGTTCTCGCAATGCTCCCCGGGCAGCCGGCTGGCGAGGAAGTGGAGGATCAGCGTACCGTCCTCGCTGCCCACCGCCGTCGAGGCGCACAGTCGGGAGGGGAAGCCGTCGCCCCAGGCCTGCGCGAACGCTCGAGCCCGACCCTGGCAGAACGCCTTGTAACGCTCGCGCCCGTCCTCCTCGTCGTTGATCCGCGGCACGCAGGCCCAGACCCGCAACAGGTTCGCGTAGCCTGCGGTATCGATCGCCTCGAGCATCTGCCGATAGGCCGCGTGGCTCTGGGCGCAGACGGCAGCGGTCGCCGGGGCCTGAACCGTTCCGAACAGCACTGCTCCGTCGTGCGCGAAGGCCACCTCGCCGCAGTGGCCGAAGGCGGGGCGCTGGGAGGTCGACCAGCGCTCCTCGAGGCCTCCGTGGTCGAGCTGCGGAAGGGGGAGACACACCTGCGGCGGCCCGGCGCCGGTGGCCGCGTCTTCGCCGGCGCCGTAGCGGATCCGCCCCAGGAGGTGGCCGCCGCGGAATGCTGCCTGCGGCGGGCAGAGCCCGACCCGCAGCGAGCCGTTGCCTGGCGCTCTCATCTCCTCGCCGTCCCCCCAGCGGGCCTAGGATGCGGTAGTGGGAGAGGGTGCTCCCCACCATGATCCTGATGCGCTCCTCCTGGGACGGTAGCACACGGTTCGTGATGCGCCCCACCCCGGGCGTGCCCCTGGCGCAGGGCCGCCCTCACGGCGGATCGATGGCTCGACCCCTGGCGCCGTCGGCGGCGTCGAGCGACAGCAGCCAGATGTCGCCGCTGCCGCTGGTACGCGAGTAGAAGAGATGCCGGCCGTCGCCAGAGACCTTGGGGATGGAGGCGATATCGCGGCGATCAACAGCTTGCCGCCGTCCTCGAAGACGACCCACCGGCCGTCGGGCGACCAGCAGGGGCCCCATCCGAAGTCGGTCAGCCGCCGGTAGGTTCTCGCCTCGAGGGAGTAGACGACGATCCCGGAGTGCTTCCCAGTGGCGGATGCCTCCAGGCTGTTGCCCGCGAGTTACCGACGCCGTGGCGGAATGCCGCCCGCGCCGCTCGCGGCGGCGGGGACTACCCCGCCCCGCTCGCCGTCACTCCCCGAACGGGTGGTGTATGAATCGTCGGCAGATCGCTACCATGACGCTGTCGATGGCCAGCGGCTGGCGGCGCGGCCCACGAGGCCCGACCCTGGTCCTGCTGGCGGAACGCCGAAGGCGGCAGCGGCCCTCCGCCACCGGCGACTCCTCCCGGGGCCAATGGGAGATCGAGGTATGCGAAAACTCCTGACCGCAATCGCAGCGCTCGCCTTCGCCTTGACCGCCGCCGTGCTCTGGGCGCACCACGGGCCCACCCAGGTGACGCTGGACACGGGCGACAAGCGGCCCCCCGTCGTCTTCGAACACACCAAGCACGTCGAGCGGGTGGCGGCTTGCGACACCTGTCACCACACCAACAAGGGGTTGACGGCGGCGGCGGACAAGGAGGTCAAGACCTGCGCCTCCTGTCACGTGAACCCCGAGAAGGCCGGCACTCCCGACGCCACCGAGATGAGCATGACCAAGAACCCCTTCCACATTCTCTGCGTGGGCTGCCACAAGGAGGAGGCGAAGGGGCCGACCAAGTGCGCCGACTGCCACAAGTAGGGCTCGGGGCCGCCTAGCATCGGAGCCCCCGGACGCGTGGGTCTCGCCGCCCGCCGTCCGGGGGCGCCGTTCGCTCGTCTCGCGAGCATCGACTTTTCCCTACATCTGATGTAATCTCGCGCCCGCGAGAGCCAGGGACCCCCATCCCAGGGGGCGCCGCTGCGACCCGAAGAGTCCCGAGTCCTTCCCGCCGCTGCCGACGATCCCGCGACCCGAAAGGAAAGCACGAGGCTCCCGTCCAGAGGATTCCGACCGTCGGAATCGACCCGTGACGGGGACCATACGGTCCCCTCTAAGGAAAGAGCAGAAAGACCATGAAGAAGCTTTACGTCGGGAACCTTCCGTTCAGCGCGACCGAGCACGAGGTGCGGGAGCTGTTCGAGCAGCACGGCACCGTCGACAGCGTGAGCATCATCTCCGACCGGCAGACCGGTCAGCCGCGGGGCTTCGGCTTCGTGGAGATGAGCGAGGGTGGTGACGCCGCCATCCGCGCCCTCGATGGCGCCGAGATGGGCGGTCGCAACCTCCGCGTCAACGAGGCGCGTCCTCGTGAGGACCGCGGCGGCGGCGGCGGATCCAGGCAGCCCCGCTGGTAATCCCCTGCACCGCACGCTCGGGATACTCGGGTCCCGACGAGCGCTTCCGATAGATGAGATACGGGCCCTCCGCCGGGGAGGGTCCGTCGTTTCTCGCCCGGTTCCGGCCCCGACCCGGGACTCTCCCCCTGACAGTGTCGTGACGATAGCCTGACGGCCGCCTGACCCCGCAACCACGTTTTTTCCGTTACCCTTACGGTAGCCGTCGGACTCGCCCCGTTCTTCGACCCGTCCGACCCCCGAATCCGAGGAGCCTCTCCTGGAAGCCATCACCCTCGCCCCCGCCGGGGCCATCGCCTCGCCCGCCGAGACCGCCACGCCCTCGACGGCCCGCCCCTGGAGCCAGGTGCTGGGCCCCTACAAGGCCTCGCATCTCGGCAAGTCGCTGTACCAGCTGGGGACCACCGCCGCGCTGTTCGGCGTCAACTGGTGGCTGATGCTGCGCAGCCTCGAGGTCGGCTACTGGCTCACCCTGCTGCTGGCCCTGCCGGCGGCCGGGCTGTTCACCCGCCTGTTCATCATCCAGCACGACTGCGGCCACGGCTCCTACTTTCGCTCGCCGCGGGCCAACAACGCCGTCGGCTTCCTGCTCGGGATCCTCACCCTCACGCCGTACCAGTACTGGCGCCGCACCCACGCCATCCACCACGCCACCGCCGGCGACCTCGATCGCCGCGAGTTCGGCGACATCAAGACCCTGACGGTGGCCGAGTACCTGGCGCTGTCGCCCTGGCGACGGCTGGGCTACCGCCTCTACCGCAACATGTTCGTGCTGCTGCTGCTGGCGCCCTTCTACCAGTTCGTGATCAAGCACCGCTTCCCGATGGATGCGCCGCGCGAGTGGAAGCGGGAATGGGCGAGCGTGATGTGGACCAACGCCGCGCTGGCGGCGGTGCTCACCGCCTTCGGGCTGACCATCGGCCTCGGCCGCTTCGCGCTGGTGCACGGGCCGATCTTCGTCTTCGCCGGCGCCCTGGGCATCTGGCTGTTCTACGTCCAGCACCAGTTCGAGGACACCTACTGGCGCAACCACCCGGAGTGGGATTTTCACCGCGCCGGCATCGAGGGCAGCTCGTTCCTCGACCTGCCGCGCTGGCTGCACTGGTTCACCGGCAACATCGGCTACCATCACGTGCACCACCTCGCCAGCCGAATCCCCAACTACTCCCTGCGCCGCTGCATGGAGGAGAACCCCGAGCTGCACCACGTGACCCGGTTGAGCATCCGCGAGGCCGTGCGCTGCGGCGGCCTCAAGCTGTGGGACGAGGAGGCGCAGGAGCTGGCGGGCTTCGGCGCCGTGCGCGGACGGTCGTAGGGGCGGCCCTCCGCGGCCGCCCGCAGCGCCCGTTCAGCGACGAGGGCCGATGCTGAGCCGCTCGAAGGCGACGGTCGGGGTACCGAGGTACGACAGCTGCAGCCCCTCGAGCTCGGGGCGCGCGAAGCGGTACACCTGGTCGTGGAACAGCGGCATCAGCAGCGCCTCGCGGGCGATGACCTCCTCCATCCGCCGATAGATCGCGTGCCGTGCCTCGGGCTCGGTCTCGGTGCGCCCGTCGAGGATCAGGCGGTCGATCTCGGGGATGCCGCACAGCTGCCCCCACAGTCCGTGGGCGCTGTGCAGCAGGTAGGCGAAGTTGTCGGCGTCGGGATAGTCGGCCAGCCAGCGGCCCACCAGCACGTCGATCTCGCCCTGGTAGGGGGCGTCGAGGAACTCCCCCATGGTCCTGGTGATCGGCTCGAGGGTGACGCCGATCTCGCCCAGGGCCTTGGCCATGTCGTGGCTGAATCCGGATAGCTCGCCGTCCTCGAGGAAGGCGGGGTGTAGCGCCGCCTTGAGCACGAGGGCGCCGCTACCGCGCTCCGCCGCGGGCCGCACGAAGCTGGCGGTGCGCCCGGCGCGGGGGTCGTGGCCCAGCAGCCCGGGGGGGATGAAGCTCTGCGCCGGCAGGGCGAGGGTGCCCAGGGTCTGCTTGACGATGCGCGGCACGTCGATGGCGGCGATCAGCCGGCGCCTCAGCTCGCGGTCGGCGAGCGGGCCGCGCTTGACGTTGAACACCGCCATGTAGGTCGACAGCCGCGGCACCTCGCGGTAGCCGGCGCCGAGCTCGGGGTCGCGCCGCAAGGCCTCGGCGTCGGCGGGGTAGAGGTCGGCGGCGATCGCCAGGCGCCCCGCCTTGAACTCCTCGAGGATGGTCTCCGGCGACAGCCCGAAGTCGAACACCAGCCGCTCGCAGAGGGGAAACCCCCGGCGCCAGTAGGAGGGGTTGCGCTCGAGCTCGAGCCTCTCGCCCGGCGTGAAGCGGGCCACCCGGAAGGGGCCGGTGCCGACAGCGCCCTCCTCCATGCTGCCGCCGATCGCTTCGGTGCCTTCCGGCACGATGGAGGCGAAGGGGCCCGCCAGCAGCACCGGAAAGAAGGACAACGGGCGTTCGAGCTCGATCGACAGCTCGCTAGCCGAGTGGATGCGGATGCCGGAGAGGATCGTGGTTTTCCCCTCGAGCAGCTCGTCCGCGCCCTTGATGCCGGAGAACACCGTGCGGTTGGGGCTCTTCTCGTTCTGCAGCAGGCGCTCGAGGGTGAAGCGGACGTCGCGCACCGACAGGCGTCGCCCGTCGTGGAAGCTGACGTCGTCGCGCAGCCGGAAGCGGTAGAGCCGCCCGGACTCCTCGACGCGCCATTCGGCCGCCAGCCAGGGCTCGATCCGCGCCTCGCCGAGGTCGCGCAGCAGCGGCTCGAAGACGTTGGGCAGGGTCTCGGCTTCCTCCACCGTCTCGAGCTGGCTGGGGTCGAGGTTGCGCACCCGCCCGGAGACCGGCACGCCGATGACGCCGCCGCTCTGGCGCGGCGCCGACGCGGCCGCCGCCGCCGATTCCAGCTTGCCGACCTCCTGGTAGTGCACCGCCGGCTGGATGCTGCGCAGCCTCAGGCCGCGCACGCGCGGGTTGCACAGGCGATAGCCGATGTCGTGGAACAGCGGCACCAGGACGCTGTTGTCGAGCAGCAGGCTCTCGAACTTGCGGTACAGCAGCTCGCGCGCCGCGGGCCGTCCCTCGCGCCGCGCCTTGTCGAGCAGCTCGTCGGCCTCCGGCGTGGCGTACCAGCCGCGGAACAGCCCGTTGTCGGAGTGGAAGAGCGTGTGGGTGCAGCCGTCGGGGTCGTCGATGTCCGGCTTCCAGCGGCAGATCAGCATGTCGAAGCCGCTGCTGTCGTGCCAGGCGGCGAGGTAGCTCTCCATGTCGGCGGTCCCCAGCTCGACCTCGACGTCGAGCGCCGTCCAGGAGTCGAGGAGCCCCTGCAGCAGCGCCGGGTGGCGGTCGCGGAAGAGCGGGTGCACCGCGGCGCGCAGCCGCAGCCCGCTGGCGCCGGCGGCGCGGACCAGCTTCTTGGCCTCGTCGAGGGCCAGCACGCGCGGCCGGCGGCCCGGGTCGTGGCCGAGGATGCCGGGGGGCAGCAGCCCCACCGCGGGGGCGGCGAAGCGCCCCAGGGTGCGCCACACTAGGTCGCGGGTACGCAGGCTGCCCGCCAGCGCCTCGCGCACGCGCGGCTCGCGCGTCGCCGGGCCGGAGCGGACGTTGAACAGCACGAAATAGGTGAACTTCTGCGGGTGCTCGACGAGGCCGTCGGCGAAGCGGGGGTCGCGCAGCACGTCTTCGAGGTCTTGCGGCGCGAGGTCGCTGGCCACGTCCAGCTCGCCGCTGCGGAAGCCGCGCGCGATCGCCGCGGCGTTGAGCCCGGTGCGGAACTCGATGGCGTCCAGGCGCGCCGTCTCCCCCTTCCAGTAGTCCTCGTTGCGCTCGAGCACGATGCTGCCGGCGGTCTGCTTGGCGCGGCGGAAGGGCCCGGTGCCGACCAGCGCCTCGCCACCATCGCCAGCGGCGATCCTGGCGACCGCGGTGCGCCGATCCGACAGCAGGGCCGGGTAGATCGGCAGCGGCTCGACGAGGTGGATCTCGACGGCGTCGGCGCCGCTCGCCTGCAGGCCGCTCACCCCCTCCGCTTCGCCGGCGGCGAGCGCCGCGGCGCCGGTTATGGCGGCGAACCCCGGCGGCAGCTCGCCGCTGGCCCGCCGCATGGCGGCGGCGAAGGCCTCGGTTACGGCCTGCGAGCTCAGCGGCGCGCCGTCGTGGAAGCGCACGCCCGGGCGCAAGGTGAAGCGGAAGGTCTGCCCCTCGTCGCGCGCCTCCCAGCTCGCCGCCAGCAGCGGGTGGAGGTTGCCCTCGTCGTCGGTGCCCACCAGCGCCTCGAACACGTTGCTGTAGACCTCGAACTCCTCGCTGAGCTGCATGTCCACCGGATGGTGCGCCTGCAGGTCGTTGGCCAGCGCCACCACCAGCCGGCCGCCGCGCGGGATCGCCTCGCCGGGGGCCGAAGCCTGTTCGTCGCCGGCCAGCCGCTCGGCCTCCTCCAGGTACTTGCCGCCGCGCGCGTAGTCGGCGCGCAGGTTGGCCAGCGTGGCGGCGAGGCGCAGGAACTCGGCCAGGCGCTTGCCGTCGCCGGCCTTGCGCGCCATGTCGAGACCGCGCTCCACCCAGCGCCGCGTCTCCTCGGTCTGCCGCACCTGCCAGGCCGCCCGGGCCGCGGCCAGCAGGGCATCGAGCGCGCGCTCCGGGTCCTTCGCCCGCTCGAACACTTCGACCGCCGCCGCCGTCTCGCGCAGCGCGGCGGGCATGTCGCCGGCCAGGCGGTGGGCGGCGGCGAGCACCATCCGACCCTCCCCCTCCTGCGAGCGGTCCCCGTCCCAGTCCTCGGTCAGGAACTCCAGCGCCGTCCTGGCGGCGCGCATCGCCTCGTCGGGGCTGAAGGCGTCGAGCGACTTGCGGGCGTGCAGCAGGCCGTACTCGACCGCCTTCTCGGCGTCCTCCCCTTCGTAGGAGTGGTAGAGCAGCTGCGCGTAGACGCGGTCGAGCCGGCCGGCGTGGCGCTTCTCCAGCCGTTCGGCGAACTGGCGGTGCAGCGACCGCCGCTTGCGCCGCGACAGCTCGCCGTAGAGCACCTCGCGCACCACGCCGCTCGAGAAGGTGAAGCGGTCGCCGCGCGACTGGCGGTCCTCCTCGAGCAGCCCCTCGCCGATGAAGCGGTCCATGGCGTCGTCGAGGTCGGCGTCGCCGTCGTACAGCGCCTCGAGGTCGTCGAGCTCGAAGGTCTTGCCCATCACCGAGGCCACCGACAGCACCCGCCGCAGGTCCTCGGGCAGGCGCCCGATGCGCGCCTCCACCGCCTGCTGGATGGTGGCGGGGAGCGCCTCGGAGGAGATCGCCGCGCCGCCCGAGAGCGACCACACGCCGGTGTCGTCCTGGGCGATGCCGCCGGAGTCCATCAGCGAGCGCACCAGCTCCTTGGTGAAGAAGGGGTTGCCTTCGGTGGCCTCGAACAGCTTGGCGGCCAGCTCGTCGCTGAGCTGGGTGCCGCCGGTGAGCGTCGACAGGAAGGTGCGGTGCTCGGAGGCGCGCAGCGGCCCGAGCGGGACCGAGGCGAAGCGGCGGTCCCCCTCGAAGCTCTCCAGCATCTCGGTCAGCGGGTGGCGGCGGTCGACTTCGGTCGAGCGGTAGCTGGCGGTGATCAGGGTCGGCGTCGGCCCCAGGCGCAGCACGATGTACTGCAGCGCCTCGATGGAGGCCTCGGCGCCGTGCAGGTCCTCGAACAGCAGCACCAGCGGCTTGCCGCCGGCCAGGCGGGTGAGGGTGCGCGCCAGCAGCTCGAAGATCTGGGTGCGGTTCTCCGCCGTCCGGCCTTGGCCGGGGTGGGCGATCTGCGAGCCGCCGCCGGCGGCGGAGCGGATCGCCTCGACCTCGCTGAGCATCGGGAACAGGCTGACGAGGTCCGCCGCCACGTCCTGCAGTTCCGGCAGGCCGCTGCTCGAGCTGCCCGCCTCCTTCTGGCGGAAGTACTCCTGGATCGCCTCGCAGAAGCCGATGTAGGGGAAGGCGCCGTGCTGCTCCATGAAGCGGCCGCGCAGCACGCGGATCTCGCGCGCCGCGGCCAGCGTCGCCAGCTCCTCGAGCAGCCGCGTCTTGCCGACCCCGGCGTCGCCGGCGACGACCACGAATTGGCACTCGCCGCGCACCGCGTTGTTGAGCCGCTTCTGCAGCTCGTGGAACTCGGCGTCGCGCCCGACGAACGGCGACTGCGCCGGCCGCGGGCCGATCATGGTGGCGGTCATCATCACCGACTGCACCTTCTGGCTGTCGCGCATCGAGGCGCGGTAGCGTCGCAGGTCGCGCGCCAGCTCGCTCGCCTTCTGCGGCCGGTCGCCGGGGTCCTTGGCGAGGCAGCTCATGATGATGCGCTCGAGCGGCTCGTCGATCTTGCAGCCCAGCGCGCGGGGCGACTGCGGCACCTCGTGCACCACGCGGTAGAGCACCGACTGCATCTCGCCGGTGAACGGCACCTCGTTGACCACGCACTCGTAGAGCACGCAGCCCAGCGAGTAGAGGTCGGAGCGGCCGTCGACCTCGCCGCGCGACACCTGCTCCGGGCTGATGTAGGAGATGGTGCCGACCAGCATCCCGGTCTTGGTCAGGCTCGAGACGTTACCGCCGCGGGCGAGGCCGAAGTCCATCACCCGCACGCGCATCGTGCCGTCGGGCTCGGAGGAGACCAGCACGTTCTCGGGCTTGACGTCGCGGTGCACGACGCCGCGCTCGTGGCTGTAGGAGAGCGCCTCGGCGATGTCGATGGCGATGTCGACCACCTGGCCGAGGTTGAGCGTGCCCTCGCGCATCAGCGCCCGCAGGCTGACCCCCTCGACGATCGGCATGACGAAGAACAGCGAGCCCTCGTGGCGGCCGAAGTCGAAGATGGGCACGATGGAGGGGTGGTCCATCTGCGCCACCACCTGCGCCTCGCTCTGGAAGCGCAGCTCGGTGTCGGGAGTGAGCATCGAGGGGGCGATCAGCTTGATCGCCACGTCGCGGTTCAGCCGCGGGTCGCGTGCGGCGTAGACCACCCCCATGCCACCACGGCCGAGCTCGGAGTTGATCTCGTACCGATCCGACAGCGTCTGGCCGAGCATCCTGCCTCC
>DATKEH010000407.1:0-5390 GCA_035546355.1 Thermoanaerobaculia bacterium | reverse complement strand
GCACGGCACGGCGACCTTCATGATCCTCGGCGACGTCTGCACCCGCCGCTGCGGCTTCTGCGCCGTCACCTCCGGCCGGCCGCAGCCGGGGGTGGATGCCGGCGAGCCCGACCGCGTCGCCACCGCCGTCGCCGCCATGGGCCTGCGCCACGCGGTGATCACCTCGGTCGACCGGGACGACCTGCCCGACGGAGGGGCTGGTCATTTCGCCGCGGTGATCGACGCGGTGCACCAGCGGAGCCCGGGCTGCGCCGTGGAAGTGTTGACGCCGGATTTCCGCGGCGTGCCCGACGCCCTCGACGTGGTCCTCGGCGCGCGCCCGGAGGTCTTCTCGCACAACGTCGAGACCGTGCCGCGGCTCTATCGCCGGGCCCGCCCCGGCAGCCGCTACGAGCGCACCCTCGCTCTGCTGGCGAACGCGGCCCGACGCCGCGATCGCGGAGAGCTCGGCGGGCGGGTCAAGACCGGCATGATGCTCGGTATCGGCGAGAGGCGCGAAGAGATCGGCGAGCTGCTGCGCGACGTGCGCGCCGCGGGAGTGGAGATCCTCACCATCGGGCAGTATCTCCAGCCCACGGCGCAGCACCTGCCGGTCGACCGCTGGGTGACGCCCGAGGAGTTCGCCGAGCATCGCCAGCTCGCCCTCTCCCTCGGCTTTGCCCACTGCGAATCGGGACCGCTGGTGCGCAGCTCCTACCACGCCCACGAGCACGTTGCGGAGGGGCGAGGTCCGGCTTCGCTCAGGGCGGCGGCGCGGCTCGACGGCGGCCGACCAGCGCCAGACCGGCGGCGATGAGGACGAAGCCGATCCCCTCCGCAGGCCCCAGCCGCTCGCCGAGGAAGGCGGCCGCCAGCGCCGCGGCAAATAGCGGTTGCAGCGTGGTGTAGGCGGCCACCAGCGCCGGGGTCGAACGTTGCACCGCCCAGGTGGCGAGCGAATAGCCGACGGCGGTGGGGAAGAGCACGATATAGGCGAGCCCGGCCCAGGCGGCGGCCGGCACGGTGGCCGGGGTGAGCTCCGCCAGCTGCGGGATCGCCACCGCCACCACCCCGATGCCGCCGAACAGGAACGACCAGGCGATCACCGTGCGCCAGGGCAGCCGTTCGAGGAGGGGGCGCTGGGCGACCAGGAACGCGGCGTACGCCAGGCAGTTGGCGAGGATGAGGGCGTTGCCCAGGGTCCCGCCGGCCATCCAGGCGCCTTCCCAGGGGCGCAGCATCACCAGCGCGCCGCCCACCGCCAGGCCGATGCCGGCGACCTGCTTCAGGCCGGGTCGTTCGATCCCCGCCAGCGCGGCCAGGGCGACGGCGAATACCGGGATCGACGGCATGAGGATGGCCGCGTCGGTCGCCGTGGTCCGCTGCAGTCCGAGGATGAACAGCACCTGGTTGGCGAACACGCCGAGCGCGCCCAGCAGGACGAGGTGCGGCAAGTCGCGCGGCCGCGGCAGCAGCCGGTCGTGGTGCCAGGCGATCGCCAGCAGCAACGGGGTGGCGCAGCCGACGCGCAATGCCGCCAGGGTCAACGGGTGCAGGTGGTCGAGCACCGCCTTGCCCACCACGTGGAAGCCGGCGAAGAGGAGCTGCGCGGCGAGCAGCCCGGCGTGGACGCGGCTCGCTACCCGCGCCACCAGAGCAGTGCCAGGAACGCGGCGCCGACCACCCAGACGTAGTAGGCGAAGAGGTGGAAGGCCTGCCGGCGCACCAGCCACAGCAGCCAGCGGATGGCGGCGACGCCGGAGACCAGGGCGGTGGCGAAGGCGAGGCCCAACGCCCCCCAATGCAGGGCTGGCGCTCGCTCCAGGTCGAGCGCCTGCAGGAGCGCCGCCCCGGCGATCGCCGGCAGTGACATCAGGAACGAGAACTGGGCCGCGGCGGGCGCCTCGATCCGCCCCCACAGCCCGGCGCTGATGGTGGTGCCGGAGCGGGAGACCCCCGGCAGGATGGCGAAGGCCTGCGCCACCCCCATGGCCAGGGCGCCGCCAGCGCCGATGCCGCGGCGCCGCCCCGTCGCCACCGGGTAGCGCGTCGACAGCAGGATGCCGCCGGTCACCAGCAGCATCACGCCGGTCACCGCTGGCGTCTCGAAGGCCCGCTCGACGGCGTCCTGGAAGAAGACGCCCACCACTCCCGCGGGGACGCTGGCCAGGGCCAGCAGCCCGATGTAGCGCCAGGCGTCACGCCGCCCGGCGAGGGCGCCGCGCGCCAGGTCGAGCAGCTGGCGCCAGTAGACCCATACTACCGACAGCAGGGTCGCCACGTGCAGCACCACCTCGAGCAGGATGCCCGGGGTGGGGACGCCCAGGAGCCACTGCGCCATCACCAGGTGGCCGGATGAGGAGATGGGCAGGAACTCGGACAGGCCCTGCACCAGGCCGAGGACGAAGGCGTCGAGCCAGGTCACGGGGGCGGATGCTAGCGTAGCCGCCAGGCTATTCGTCCCCGCCCCGGGCCCCAGCGCCGTCGTAGGGGCCGGCCTCCGCGCCGGCCCGGTCGAGACGGAGCCCCCCCTCGAGGGCCGGCGGTCGCCCCCGCGCCGCCCTTCGATTGCGCGCCTCGCGGGGCTGCCGATAGACTGCATCGTAGGGGCCGGCCTCCGTGCCGGCCCGGTACGGGTTCCGCCCTCCCGTGACTTCCAGAACGACACGAGGTGCAGCATGGCCGAGACCGCAACCGAGGTGCGCATCCGCCCTGTCGACGAGCTCGACATCGGCGACATCGCCGCGATCGACGAGAAGATCGGCGGCCGCTACCGTCCCGAGGTATGGGAGAAGCGCGTCTTCTACTACATCCGCCGCGACCCGGAGGCCTCCTACGTCGCCGAGGCCGACGGCAGGGTAGTGGGCTTCATGCTGGGCGAGGTGCGCTCGGGGGACTTCGGAATGGAGGAGCCCACGGGATGGGTTGAAGTACTCGGAGTCGACCCGGACCAGCGCGGTCAGGCGGTGGGCCGGCGCCTCGCCGAGGCGATGCTGTCCCACTTTCGGCAGCTCGGCGCGGTGCGGGTCAACACGCTGGTCGACGACCGGATGCCGCAGATCGAGAGCTTCTTCCGCGCTCTCGGCTTCGCCCCCGCGCCGCTCAAGGCGCTGGCGCTGGAGCTCGGCGGTGAGCCGGCAGCCGGCGGCGATGCCTAGCCCGACCCTGGCGATCCCTGGCAGAGGAACACGATGAGCACCGACACCCACCTGCTACCCGAGAGCTTCCACAGCGCCGTCGAGCGCTGGCGCGAGCGCTTCCTCCCCGACTACGACCTGCTGATCGAGCAGTGGGACAAGTACTTCCCCAAGGACGAGCCGTTCCGCCTCTGCGCCCACCGCGAGTGCGGCATGTGCGGCGTCATCGAGGTGGGGGACGAGAAGGGCAAACCCAAGTACGGCCAGGCCTGCGCCATGCAGCCGGAGCAGGCGGGGCACCTGCTGGCGGCGATCCGCGCCCAGGCGAGCACCGAGTTCGGCTCCATCCAGCTGCACCAGCTGACCCTGGCGCGGGCGCAGAGCGAGCAGGACCAGTTCTGGGTGCTGCGCATGATGGCCGAGGAGCTGCGCCACGGCTACCAGATGCTCCACCTGCTGCTCTCCGACGACTGGTCGGCGGTCAGCGAGCAGAGCGGCGCCGACATGGTCGAGGAGATCCTGCAGATGCGCACCGGCTCGCACGTGCTGGGCGCCTTCAACATCGATTTCGACTCGTTCGTCGACAACATCGTCTTCTGCGCCCTGATCGACCGGGTTGGCAAGTACCAGCTGTCGATGCAGCGGGTGTCGGCCTACCAGCCGATGGCCGAGAGCATGCCGCAGATGCTGCGCGAAGAGGCCTTCCACCTGGCGGCCGGCGTCGTGCCGATGCGGCGCTGGGCCGAGGACGCCGCCAAGGGCGAGGTCTACGTGTCGATGGAGATCCTCCAGAAGCACCTGAACAAGTGGCTTCCGCGCGGCGTCGAGATGTTCGGCCACGAGAAGGGGGGCGGCACCAACGTCCGCTTCGGTTTGAAGCCGATGAAGAACGCCGAGGCGCAGGAGCAGTACTACCAGGAGGTCGCCAAGCTGGTCGCCGACGTCAACCTGCGCTACGTCCGGGCGCGCGACGAGGAGCTCGACCACGGGTCGGCGCGCGAGGTGCTGCGACGGATGAGCGAGGAGGGCGAGACCGTCGACGGGGTGGGGAAGCCGGAGGACCTGCTGCGCATGCCGCACCGGGAGTTCTTCCGCCGCCGCGGCGAGCCGGCGTTCCGGCTGGTCGGCGCGGACGGCGAGACCTGCGACGACGTCGAGCAGTACATCCACCACCTGTCGCGGGTCCTGCCCGAGGCCTACCTCGCCGGGCGCGACTTCCAGGGCTACGTCGAGCTGCTGCGCAAGGTGCACGGCGGCGCGATGTCGGTGCAGCAGGCGGTCAAGGACATGCCCAGCCTGCGCCGCGTCGGCGGCGTCTGCCCCTGCGCGAAGGCGGTGCGCTGGGTGATCGACGCGCCGGAAGCCGGCGACGGCCACGACGACGCCACCTCGCCGGCGGCCGGTGAGGCGGCGGGCTTCGGCAACGCCTGAGCGACTCCTGGTCCGGCCGTAGTAAGCTCCGCGCCCGGTGAGCGCCGTCTCCGGGACCATCGTCCGCATCGTCCCCCTCATACCGCGCGCGCTGGTGTGGCGGGTGGCGCGGCGCTACGTCGCCGGGTCCTCGCTCGCCGACGCGGTGGCCACGGTGCGCGAGCTCAACGCTCTCGGCGCGATGGCCACCATCGACGTGCTCGGCGAGGAGGTGCGGGAGCGCGAGAAGGCGTCCGCGGCGGTCGCCGAATACCTGCGGGTCTACGAGGCCATCGACCGGGAGGGGCTGGACGCCAACGTCTCGGTCAAGCCGACGATGCTCGGCCTGGCCATCGACGAGGGGTTCTGCAGCGACAATCTCGCGACGCTGGCGCGGGCGGCGAGCGAGCGCGGAAACTTCCTGCGCATCGACATGGAGGATCGCACCACCACCGACGCCACGCTGCGGATGTACCGCCAGCTGCAGGGGCGCTACGGGCGGGTGGGGGCGGTGCTGCAGGCGTACATGCGCCGCACCCTGCGGGACATCGACGGGCTGCCCGCCGCGGGCGCCAACGTCCGCCTGTGCAAGGGGATCTACGTCGAGCCGCGAGCGGTGGCCTGGAAGGGCTACGACACGGTGCGGGCCAACTTCGTGGCGGCGCTCGACAAGCTCCTCGACCGCGGCGTCTACGCCGCCATCGCCACCCACGACGAGTACCTGGTCTGCCGCGCCTGTGCGGCGGTGGACCGGCACCGCCTGGGCCGCGACCAGTACGAGCTGCAGATGCTGCTCGGCGTCGACCAGGCGCTGCGCGACCTGCTGCTCGCCGAGGGGCACCGGCTGCGCGTCTACGTACCCTA
>DATKEH010000406.1:0-12691 GCA_035546355.1 Thermoanaerobaculia bacterium | reverse complement strand
GGCTGCGCGTGCGGCGCCGCTTGCGGCTACCGCGAGTTTCCCGACGGCCCGGTGGCGAGCATCCGCTCCACCGACGCTGCGAGCGCTTCCGGGGCGGTGGTGCAGGTGGTGTTCGAGTTGCGCGACCAGGCCTCCGAGCCGGAGGTGGAGCGGAGGGCGGACCGCGTCGAGGTGCGGTTCGCCGGCGACGAGCAGTAGCCGACCGGATCTCCTGGCAGGCTCTTTGCTCCAGCTCGTCCCATGGACAGCTCCGCGAGTCCGTCGCTGCCCGACAGGACCCCGGTCGCCGTGCTCGGCGCCACCGGCATGGTCGGCCAGCGCCTGGTCGAGCGGCTGGCCCGTCACCCCTGGTTCGCGCTGACCGAAGTGGTCGGCTCGGACCGCTCCGCCGGCCGGTCCTACGCCGAGGCGGCTGAGTGGCTGGTGAGCCCGGATCCCCCTCCGGAGGCGGTGTCGCTGCCGGTGCTGCCCGCGGGCTCGGCGCTGCGCTCACGGCTGGTGTTCTCGGCCCTGTCGTCGGCCGCGGCCGCCGAGCTCGAGCCCGAGTACGCCGGCCGCGGCCACCTGGTGGTGTCCAATGCCAGCCGCTTCCGCATGCACCCCGACGTGCCCCTGCTCGTCCCCGAGATCAACCCCGACGCGGTCGAGCTGCTGTCTCGCCAGCAGTGGGCAGCGGCCGGCGGCGGCATCGTCTGCAACCCCAACTGCGTGGTTACCGGGCTGGCGCTGGCGCTGGCGCCGCTGCACCGCACGTTCGGCGTCGAAGCGGTGTTGGTGACCACCTTCCAGGCCCTCTCGGGGGCCGGTTACCCCGGGGTCCCGTCGCTCGCCGCCACCGCCAACGTGGTGCCCTTCATCGCCGGCGAGGAGGAGAAGATCGAGAGCGAGCCGCTGAAGATCCTCGATGCCGACTTCCCGATCTCCGCCGCCGCGCACCGCGTGCCGGTGGTGGACGGTCACCTGGCGGCGGTGTCTGTGCGCCTGCGCGACCGGGCCTCCCTGGCGGCGGTGAGCGAGGCTCTGACCGGGTTCCGCGGCGAGCCCCAGGACCGCCGCCTGCCGACGGCCCCGGAGCGCCCGCTGGAGGTGCTCACCGCGGCGGACGCGCCGCAGCCGCGAAGGGACGTCGAGCGCGGCGGCGGCATGACCGTGTCGATCGGGCGACTGCGCGCCGACCCGGTGCTCGACCTGCGGTTCGTGCTGTTGGTGCACAACACGGTGCGCGGCGCCGCCGGCGCCGCGCTGCTCAACGCCGAGCTGCTGGCGGCGCGGGGGCTGCTGCGGAACCCCACGCCCCTCCCCACCGCGGAGGCGACGCCGTGATCGTCTGCAAGTTCGGCGGTACCTCGGTGGCCGACGCCGCCTGTGTGGCGCGGGTGTGCGACCTGGCGGCGGCGCGGCGGCCGGAGGGCTGCCTGGTCGTGGTGTCGGCCATGGCACGGGTGACGCGACGGCTGCTCGCCCTCGGGCGCCTGGCGGAGGCCGGCGAGCTGCCGGCGGCGCGCCGTCAGCTCGGTGAGCTGTTCGCGCAGCACCGCGAGGTGGCGGCCGAGGTGGCCGACGCCGCCCGGCGGGCCGCCCTGGACGACCCCTTCGCCGCCGAGGAGAAGGAGCTGGGCGTGCTCCTCGCCGGCATTCGACGGGCGGGTCGCCTGCGCCCCGTGGCCAGCGACCGCCTCCTCGCCGCCGGCGAGCTGCTCTCCTCGCGCATCCTCGCCGCCGCCCTGGCCAGCCGGGAGCAGCCGGTGGCCTGGATCGACCCCCGCGAGCTGGTGGCCACCGACGAGCGGTTCGGCGAGGCGCGGCCGGACCAGCCGAGGACCGCTGCCGCCTGCGAACGACACGCACGGGCGCACCTGGCGGCGCGCCGGCTGGTGGTCACCGGCGGCTTCGTCGGCGTCACGCGCCGCGGCGACACCACCACCCTGGGATGGGACGGCTCCGACACCTCGGCCGCGCTGCTCGCCGCGGCGCTCGGCGCCGAGCTGTTGGAGGTCTTCAAGGACGTCGACGGCGTCTACACCGCCGACCCGCGCTCGGTGCCCGGCGCCCGGCTGGTGCCGCACCTCTCCTATCGCGAGGCCGCCGAGCTGACGCTCCTCGGAGCGCAAGTGCTGCACTACGCCACCATCCCGCTGGCGGCGCGCGCCGGCACCGCCGTCCGCGTCCGCAACACCTTCCGTCCCGAAGCGCCCGGGACCCTGATCCGCGGCGTCGCCGGCGTGCCCGCCGTGCGTGGCCTCGCCGCCGCCGGGCCGATGTCGGCCACCCGCCTCCCCGGCCGCTACCCCTGCCACGGCCTCAACGGGGGCTCCAGCTGGCCGAGCCAGGCGCGGCGGCTGCAGTCGCTCACCGCCACCAAGGCCGGCGCGCCGGCGGGAGAGGCGCTCACCTGGAACGGCGACGCCGGCGAGCGGGTCGCCCTGCTGTCGCTGGTCGGCGCCAGCGCCGCCGACGTCGCCGAGCGGGCGGCCGCGGCGCTGGCCGGCCGCGGAGCCCTGCACGCCGCCGGGTCGCGGTGCGATACTCACCTCAGCGTGCTGGTACCCCTCGCCGAGGCGCCGGCGGTGCTCGCTGATCTCCACCAGGCCTTCTTCTCCGGCCCCGAGAGTAGCGCCGAAGGATGTTGACTGCCGCCCTCGTGGGCCCCGGCAGGATGGGCCGCGCCGTCGCGGCGCAATGGGAGGAGCGCGGCCACGCGATGGCGGCCACCATCGGCGCCGGCGACGACCTGCGGGCGGTCGAGGGCGCCGACCTGGCGTTCGAGTTCACCCGCCCGGAAGCCGCGGAGCGCAACGTCCTCGGGCTGGTCGAGCTCGGGGTGCCCACGGTGTGCGGCACCACCGGCTGGGACGCGACCGCCGCCCGCGACGCCGCGGCCGCCCGCGGCACGCCGCTGCTGGTGGCCGCCAACTTCTCGATCGGCGTCGCGGTGCTGCGCGCGCTGGTGGCCGAGGCGGCGCGGCGCCTGGCCCCCTTCGCCGAGTTCGAGCCGGGGATCGTCGAGCGCCACCACAACCGCAAGCGCGACAGCCCGTCGGGGACGGCGCGTCTGCTGGCGGCGACGGTGGCGGCCGAGCGCGGCGCCGAGCCGCCCGTGGTGGCGCTGCGCCACGGCGGCCAGCCCGGCGAGCACCTGGTGCTGTTCGAGGGCGCCGAGGAGACCCTCGAGCTGGCACACCGCGCCCGCTCGCGACGCGCCTTCGCCGCCGGCGCGGTGGCCGCCGCCGAGTGGCTGGTGGCCTCTCGCCCCGCCGGCCCGGTGAGCTTCGAGCAGTTTCTGGAACACGCGGCAAACGAATCCCGGAGGAGCCGACCATGACCCGCATGCTGCAAGGCGTCTTCACCGCCCTCGTCACCCCGTTCACCGCCGACGGCGCCGTCGACGAGGCGGCGCTGCGGCGCCTCGTGCGCCGCCAGATCGACGGCGGGGTCGCCGGCGTGGTCCCGTGCGGCACCACCGGCGAGGGGGCGACGCTCTTCGCCGACGAGCACCAGCGGGTGGTGTCGGTGGTCGTGGAGGAGGCGCGCCAGGGGTCGCGGCCGGTGCAGGTGATCGCCGGCTCGGGGAGCAACGACACCCAGAAGGCGATCGACTTGTCGCGCCGCTGCCTGCAGGCCGGCGCCGACGCGCTGCTGGTGGTGACGCCCTACTACAACAAACCGCAGCAGCGCGGCCTCGCCGCCCATTTCCGCGCCATCGCCGAGGCCGTGGACCTGCCCATCGTGCTCTACGACGTGCCGGGCCGCACCGGCGTCCACATGCAGCCGGAGACGGTCCTCGAGCTGGCGGCGGAGGAGCCCTTCGTCGCTGTCAAGGAAGCTTCGGGCCGCCTCGAAGACGTCTCCGAGATCCTGCGTCACCGTCCCGACGGCTTCGCGGTGCTCTCCGGGGAGGACTCGCTGACCCTGCCGATCGTGGCGCTGGGCGGCGACGGAGTGATCGCCGTCGTATCCAACGAGGCGCCCGAGCTGCTGGTGTCGCTGGTCGAGGCGGCGCTGGCCGGCGACCGGCCGCGGGCCGCCGAGCTGCACGCCAGCCTGCTGCCGCTGATGCGAGCCAACTTCTGCGAGAGCAACCCGGTGCCGGTCAAATGGGCGCTGGCGCGGCTGGGACTCATCGAGCCCCACCTGCGCCTGCCGCTGGTGCCGCTCGATCCGGCGAACGAGCCGCGCATCGAGCGCGCCCTCGAGGAGGCGGGGCTGCGGGCCACCGCCGAGCCGGTCCCGGTCTCGTGACCGCGACGCTGGCCGAGGCGGTCGCGGGGCTCCCGTCCCGCTCGCGCGAGGAGGCGCTGCCGGTCCTGGAGGAGCTGTTCGCCGCCCTGGAGGCCGGGGAGGTGCGGGCCGCGGTCCGCGATCGGCAGTCCGCCACCGGCTGGCGGGCCGAGGAGTGGGTCAAGCGGGGGATCCTGGCCGCCTTCACCTGCGGCCGCGACGTCGACGTCGCCGCGCGGCCGATGGCCTTTCGCGATCGCGACACCCTGCTGACCCTGACCGCCCCGCCGCCCGGGGTGCGCGCCGTGCCCGGCGGCACCGCCATCCGCCGCGGCGCACACGTGGCGGCGCGGGTGGTGTTGATGCCACCCTCCTACGTCAACGTGGGCGCCTTCGTCGACGAAGGCACGATGATCGACAGCCACGCCCTGGTCGGCTCCTGCGCCCAGATCGGCAAGCGCGTGCACCTGTCGGCCGCGGCGCAGGTGGGCGGCGTGCTGGAGCCGATCGGCGCCCTGCCGGTCATCGTCGAGGACGACGTCTTCGTCGGCGGCAACGCCGGTCTCTACGAGGGGGTCGTGGTGCAGCGGCGGGCGGTGCTCGCCGCGGGCGTGGTGTTGACCGGCTCGAGCCGCGTCTACGACCTGGTGCGGGAGGAGACGTTGGCGGCCGCGGCGGGGCTGCCGCTGGTGATCCCCGCCGGGGCGGTGGTGGTGATGGGCAGCCGGCCGGCCGCGGGCGCGTTCGCCCGCCAGCAGGGCCTGGCCCTCGCCGCGCCGGTGATCGTCAAGTACCGCGACGACCGCACCGACGCCAAGACCACGCTCGAGGAGGCCCTGCGGTAGGAGTGCCCGGCCGCCGCCTGCCCTCGCTGTCGCTGATCCGCCGCGTCGTCGCCGAGGCCGCCCCCGGCACTCCCGACCTCTCCCTCGGCCGCCCCATGCACGCGGTCCCCGGGCCGGTGCGCGAGGCACTGGCCGCCGCCGTGGCGGCGGGCGATTTCGCCTACACCGCCAACGCCGGGCGCCAGGACCTGCGGCGGGCGGTGGCGCGGCGGCGGCCTCACCACGGCAGCGACGGCGCATCCGTGGTCATCACCACCGGCTCGCAGGAGGCGCTGGCCCTGGCCATCCTCGGGCTCGTCGAGCCGGGAGACGAGGTGGTGATTCCGCAGCACGCCTACCCCTCGTACGAAGCGCTGGTCGGGGTCGCCGGCGGCCGGGCGGTGCGGGCTCCCCGCCAGCGGCTCGCGGCGGCGGTCTCCCCCGCCACGCGGCTGCTCGTCCTCGCCTCGCCCGACAACCCGACCGGCGAGGTGGCGCCGGCCGAGGACTGGGAGCGCCTGGCGGCGCTGGCCGAGCAGAGCGGATTCTGGCTGCTCTCCGACGAGGTCTACGACGAGCTCTGGCTGGGCGACGAGCCCCCCCGCTACCCCCAGGGGGCGCGGGTGCTGCACGTCGGCGGCATCTCCAAGTCGCTGGCCCTCACCGGCCTGCGCCTGGGATGGCTGATCGCCGCGCCGGGCCTGGTGCGCCGGCTGCTGCCGCTGCACCAGCACCTGGTCACCTGCGCTCCCTCGCTGGCCCAGGCCGCGGCGCTGGCCGGCCTGGCTTTGCCACCGGCGGCGCTCGACCCGGTGCGCCAGCTGTACCGCCAGCGCTGGCAGGTGCTCCGCGGGCTGCTGCCCTCCTTGCCGGGCGGCGTGCGCTGGCAGGAGCCGCGAGGGGCCTTCTACCTCTACCTCGACGTGCGAGCGCGGGTGCGGCAGAGCACCGAGGCGCTGGCCCTCGACCTGGCGCGGCGCGGCGTGGTGGTGGTGGTGCCAGGCGAGGCCTTCGGTTCCGCCGGCCGCGGCTGGCTACGCCTCTCCTTCGCCGCCGCCGAGGAGACGCTGCGGGAGGGCGTCGGCCGCCTCGCCGACGCCTTGCGCGCCAGCCCTTGACCCCGGAGCGGCGCAGGGGAAGAGAGGCGGCCCCGCCGCGGCGGGCCGTCAAGCGCCGCCGCTGTCCGCCAGGGCCCCGCCGGTGAGCCGATCGAGCGCCGGCAGCCGGCGCAGGACCGTCTCCTCCCGCCTGGGTCCGGTCGAGATCACCCCGACCGGCGCCTCCAGCTCCTGCTCGATGAAGGCGACGTAGTCGCGCGCCGCGGCCGGGAGCGACGCGAGCTCGGTGACCCCCACCGTCTCACGCCGCCATCCGGGCAGCACCTTCAGCTCCGGCTCGGCGGCCTCGAGGACGCGCAGATCGGAAGGGAACGACCGCAGCACCTCGCCGCGGTAGCGGTAGCCCATGCACACCGGGATCTCGGCGAAGGAGTCGAGCACGTCGAGCTTGGTGAGGGCGATGCAGTCGACGCCGTTGAGCCGCGACGCGTAGCGCGCCGCCACCAGGTCGAGCCAGCCGCAGCGGCGCGGTCGGCCGGTAGTGGTGCCGAACTCGTTGCCGCGCTTGCGCAGGTACTCGCCCGCCTCGCCCTGCTGCTCGCCGACGAAGGGGCCGCCCCCGACGCGCGTCGTGTAGGCCTTGAGGACGCCGAGCACGCCGTCGATGCGGGCCGGCGGCACGCCGGTGCCGGTACAGGCACCACCGGCGACGGCGCTGGAGCTGGTGACGTAGGGGTAGGTGCCGTGGTCGACGTCGAGCAGCGACCCCTGGGCGCCTTCGAACAGCAGCCGCTTGCCGGAGCGGATCCACTGGTGGAGCAGATGTACGGTGTCGCGCCGGAAGGGGGCGAAGCGCTCGGCCCAGTCGCGGCAGCGGTCGGCCAGGTGGACGGGATGGCCCACCGGCTGCCCTCCCAGGGCCACCAACTCCGCCTCGATGCGCACCAGCTGCGCGCGCAGCCGCTCTTCGAGCAGGTCCGACCCGAGATCCCCCACTCGCAACCCCAGCCGCGCCGCCTTGGTCTCGTAGGCCGGCCCGATGCCTCGCACGGTGGTCCCGATGCGCTGCTTGCCGGCCGCCGCTTCCCGCTGCCCGTCGAGGGCGACGTGGCTCTCGAGGATGAGGTGGGCCCGGTCCGACACGAAGAGACGACCCGCGACGCTGACCCCCATCCCCTCGAGCCGCTCGACCTCGGAGAAGAAGGCGTCGGGTGCCACCACCATGCCGTTGCCCAGGACGCACTGCATCTGCGGGCGCAGGATGCCGGAGGGCACCAGGTGCAGGGAGAAGTGGCGGTCCCCGAAGCGCACCGTGTGGCCGGCGTTGTGCCCCCCCTGGAAGCGAACCACCGCGTCGAAAGCCGGGCACAGGAGGTCGACGATCTTCCCCTTCCCCTCGTCCCCCCACTGCATTCCGACGACGACTGTGTTGGCCATGGCTGGTGGACCGGCTCCCAGAGGCCGCGAGGCCGGGGAAGCCGGCGCCACAGTAGCAAGCTCACCGGAGCGCGGCAAGCGACGAGCCCTCGCCGCCACCCCCACGGTGAGGGCCTGCCCACCCCGCTGCGCGGCGCCCCGGCTGCGGAGGCGGTACACAATGGGCCCACCGCGCCGTCGGCGCCCGGCGGTGGTACCATCCCGCCGCGCAGCGGCCCGGCGCCGACCCTGCCCGCCATGGATCGCCTCCTCGCATACGCGCCCCTCGTGCTGCTGCTGGCCTATGCCCTCGTCGTCGGCTGTTACGGCCTGCTCTTCTTCGGCGGCCGGCGCGATGCCGGCCGTGTCGCCACCCCGGCGCTGCTGACGACTCTCGCCCTGCACCTCGCCTACCTGGTGGCGATCACCTGGTACTGGGGCCAGTTCCCCATCGCCGCGGTCTGGCAGGTGCTCACCGCGGTCGCCTTCGCCATCGCCCTGATCTACGCCTTCCTCGAGTGGCTCGGCCGCGAGCGCTCGACCGGGTTCTGGCTGCTCGCCCAGGTGCTGCTCTTCCAGCTCCTGGCGGTGGGCCTCTCCGCCGCCGAGCCGGCGCAGCGCGAGACGTTCGGCAACCCGCTGTTCGGCATCCACGTCTCGTTCGCCCTGCTCGGCTACGCGGCCTTCGCCGTGGCGGCCAGCTACGGGTTCCTCTTCCTGCGCCTGTACAGCGAGCTCAAGCGGCGGCGTTTCACCCTGTTCTACGGCAAGTTGCCGCCGTTGCAGGTGCTGGAGCGGATGATGAACGGCGCCCTGGCGGTGGGGCTGGCGGCGCTGACCGTCGCCCTGCTCGACGGCATGTTGTGGGCCAGCCTGCTGGGCAAGCCCGGCTGGTGGCGGGATCCCATGATCCTGCTCACCTTCGCCACCTGGGCGCTGTACGGCGGCGCGCTGGTCCTGCGGCGCCTGCACCGCTGGCAGGGACGGCAGACCGCGCTGGCCAGCCTCACCGGGCTGGGGGTGATCGTCACCTCCCTGCTGGTGGCCGGGGTGCTGTTCACCGGGTTCCACCGGGTGCTGTGATGGCTCGTCCCGTGCCGGTCGCGCCGCCGCTGCCCGCCACCGCCGAGCCCTCGCTGATGGTGGTCGGAGTCGACTATCAGTCGGCCCCGCTGGAGCTGCGTGAGAAGGTGGCGCTGTCGACCGCCGAGACCGAGGAGCTGCTGCGGAGCTGCAAGGAGCACCCGGAGCTCGGCGAGATCTACCTGCTCTCGACCTGCAACCGCACCGAGGCGTACCTGCTGCCGCGCGAGAAGGAGCGCGCCTTCCGCCGCGCCATGGAGCTCACCTTCCGCAAGGCGCCGGAGATCGAGACCGGGGGCCACTTCTTCGTCCACCACGACCGCGAGGCGGCGCGGCGGCTGATGGCGGTGGCGGCGGGGCTCGAGTCGATGGTGCTCGGCGAGCCCGAGATCCTCGGCCAGGTCAAGCACGCCGCCGAGCTGGCCGAGGCGGTGGGCAGCTCCGGGGTGGTGGTCAAGCGCCTGGCCCGGGCCTCGGTGCGGGCCGGTGGCCGCGCGCGCGCCGAGACCGCCATCAACGCCGGGGCGATCTCCTTCGGCTATGCCATCGTCGACGTCGCGCGGCAGATCTTCTCCCGACTGGAACGCCACAGCGTGCTCATCCTCGGCGCCGGCGAGATGGCGGCGACGGCGGCGCGGCCGCTGCTCGAGAAGGGCGTCCTCCGCCTGCGCTTCGCCAACCGCGATCCCGCCCGCGCCCGCGCCTTCCTCGAGGAGCTCCCGGCCGCCGAGCACGTGCCCTTCGACCAACGCTATGCCGCCCTCGCCGACAGCGACGTGCTGGTCGCCGCCACCGCCGCCGGCGACCCGGTCATCCGCCCCGTCGAGACCGAGCAGGCGATGCGCCGGCGACCCGGCACGCCGCTGCTCGCCGTCGACCTCGGCGTGCCGCGCAACGTCGACCCGGCGGTGGGGAGAGTCGAGAACGTCTTCCTGCACGACCTCGATTCGCTGCAGCAGCTCGTCGACCGCAATCTCGCCCGCCGTCGCGCCGAGATCCCCCGGGTACAGGAGATCGTCGGCGAGGAGCTGCGGTGCTTCCTGGCCTGGTACCAGGGCCTGCGGGCGGAGCCAATGGTGGCGCGGCTGCAACGTCAGGGAGAGACCATCCGGCGCCGCGAGCTGGAGGCGGCCCGCGGCCGCTTCCCACCCGAGGTGCACGAAGACCTCGAGAAGCTCAGCCGCGCGCTGGTGCGCAAGCTGCTCCACCACCCGAGCCAGCAGCTGCGGACCTCGGGCGACGCCGACCATCTGGCGCGGATCGAGCTCGCCCGCCAGCTGTTCCAGCTCGGGGACGAGGGGGAGGAGGAGCGATGACGGCGGCGACCCTGCGGCTGGGGACGCGCCGCAGCGCGCTGGCGATGGCGCAGTCGGCGATGGTCGCCGGCGCGCTCGAGGCCGCCCACCCCGGCCTCGCCGTCGAGCTGGTGCCGATCGTCACCGAAGGGGACCGGCGCCCCGGCGACCTGTCGCGGATCGGCGGCAAGGGCCTTTTCACCCGCGAGCTGGAGGAGCGGCTGCTCGACGGCGGGCTCGACCTGGCGGTGCACAGCTTGAAGGACCTCCCCGTCGGCTTTTCCGAGCAGCTCCTCCTCGCCGCCTTCCCGCGCCGCGCTGATCCCCGCGACGCGCTGATCTCGGAGACGGCGACGAGCCTGTCGCAACTACCCGAGGGGGCGGTGCTGCTGACCGGCTCGCTGCGCCGCCAGGCGCAGCTGCGCGCCGCGCGTCCCGACCTGCGCGTCGAGCCAGTGCGGGGGAACGTCGAGACGCGGGTCCGCAAGTGGCGCCAGAGTGGCGCGGCGGGGCTGATCCTGGCGGCGGCGGGGCTGGCCCGGCTGGGGATCGACGACCTGCCTGCCCACCCCATCGAGCCGCGGCTGATGCTGCCTGCGCCGGGGCAGGGCACGCTGGCTCTGCAGGTGCGCCGCGGCACGCCCGCCGAGACGCTGTGCCGGGCGCTCGACCACCCCGCGACGGCGTTGGCCACCCGCGCCGAGCGGGCCGTGGTGGCGGCCTTCGGCGCCGACTGCACCCTGCCGCTGGCAGCGTGGGCGGAGGCCGCAGACGACGGCGCCATCCGTCTCGCCGCGCTGTTGGCCACCCCCGACGGGCGGCGCGTGGCTCGCGCCGCCGCGACCGGCCGCGACCCGGAGGCGGTGGCGGGGGAATGCACCGCCGAGCTGCATCGCCAGGGCGCGGCCGAGATCCTGGCGCAGCGGTCGCAGCCGTGAGCGCCGGACCCCTCGCCGGGACGCGGGTGGTGGTGACCCGGGCCGAGAGCCAGACCGCCGAGCTGCGCGGGCTGCTGGCGGCGGCCGGCGCCAGCGTCGAGCCGCTGCCCCTGCTCGCCGTGGTGCCCCCGGACGAGCCCGCCCTCCTGACCGCGGCGCGCCGCGGCCTCACCGCCTACCACTGGGTGGTGTTCACCTCCGCCAACGCGGTGTCCGCCCTGCTCGACGCGCCGCCCGCGGAGCTGCCGTCGCGATGGCCGAGAGTGGCGGCAGTGGGCAGCGCCACGGCCGCCGAGCTCCAGGGCCGCGGGATCGAAGTCGATCTGGTGCCTGGCGCGCCCCGCGCCGAAGGGCTGCTGGCGGAGCTGCTGCCCCGCCTCACGCCCGGCGAGCGCGTGCTGCTGCCGCAGGCCGAGGATGCGCGGCCCCTCCTGGCGGACGGCCTGCGGCAGGCCGGTGTCGCCGTCGACGTGGTGATCGCCTACGGCAAGCGGCTGCCGGCACAGGCTGCGGCGCGTTTCGCGCAGCTGTTCGCCACCGGCCCGCTCGGCTGGGTGACGTTCACCAGCCCGAGCACCGCCCGCGCCTTCGCCGGGCTGGCGGCAGAGGCCTGGAGGCGGCGCCGCCAGACGCTGCGGGCGGCGTCCATCGGCCCGGTGACCAGCCGCGCCCTGCGCCAGCTGGGAGTACCCCGCGAGCGGGTCGCCGAGGCGGCGGCGCCGACGGCGGCGGCCCTGGTCGCCGCCATCGTGGCGGCGGCCGGGACGGAGGGACCGGATTCCCGCGAGCCCCGACCCCCGTAGCGGTGGGCCTGCGCCGGCCCGGGCGGGGAGGGAGCCTCGCCCCGACGACCGATGTCGCCACCGCCCCCTCCGCCCCCGACCCTGTACAATCCGCTCCCATGTTCCGCGAGCTGCACCGCCGGCGCGCGGTGATCGCCCTCGGCGGCAACGCCATCGCCCGGCCCGGCGAGGAGGGCACCGTCGAGCAGGACTACGCCAGCCTCGAGCGCAGCCTGGACAGCGTGGTGTCGTTGCTCGAGCGGGGGTACGAGCTGGTGCTCACCCATGGCAACGGCCCGCAGGTCGGCAACCAGATGATCCGCGTCGAGCTCGCCCGCGACGAGGCGCCGCTGCTGCCGCTCGACGTCATCGGCGCCGACATCCAGGGCGGCCTGGGCTACATGCTCGAGCGGGTGCTGCGCGGCAAGCTGCGCCGCAGGGGCATGGCCCATCGCGTCTGCTGCCTGCTGTGCATGGTGGAGGTGGACGCCGCCGATCCCGCCTTCGCCGACCCCACCAAGTTCGTCGGCCCGCCCTACCGCGCCGATCAGGTCGACGCACTGCAGGAGGAGCGCGGCTGGGTGATGAAGGAGGATCAGGGCCGCGGCTGGCGGCGGGTAGTGGCCTCGCCCGAACCGAAGGACGTCATCGAGCGGCAGGAGATCCTCACCCTCGCCGAGAGCGGGGCGGTGGTGATCAGCGGCGGCGGCGGCGGCATCCCCGTGGCGCGTACGCCGACCGGCGACCTGGTGGGGGTCGAGTGCGTGATTGACAAGGATCTGGCGTCGGCGGTGATGGCCCTCGCCCTCGGCGCGCCCGAGCTGATCATCCTGACCGGCGTCGAGCGGGTGATGCTGCACTACGGCACGCCCCGGGCCAAGCCGCTGAACATCGTCTCGGTCGAGGAGGCCCGCGGCTACCTGGCCGAGGGGCACTTCCCCGCCGGCAGCATGGGGCCGAAGATGGAGGCGGCCTGCCGCTTCGTCGAGGGGGGCGGAAGCCGCACCCTGATCACCGACGTCTTCAAGCTCCCGCAGGCGCTGGAAGGCAAGACCGGCACCTGGGTCACGGCGTAGC
>DATKEH010000405.1:0-9120 GCA_035546355.1 Thermoanaerobaculia bacterium | reverse complement strand
GGCCGAGACGTGCGGCCCGGCGAGCGCCCGGCCCGGGAGCGCCCGGCCCGGGAGCGTGCGGCCCGGGAGCATCGCGGCCCGGGGAGCGCCTGGCCGAGTACGCGGGGTAGCATGGGTGCGGGTGCGACCGGTCGACCGCCGCGCCCGATCCAACGACACCCCTGGAGGTTCGACATGCGCTCGCAGCCCCTACGCGTTCTCGCGACCCTGATCATGCTCTGCCCGACCCTCGCCGTGGCGCAGGCCCCGGCCGCCGCGCCGCCGGCCGAGACCATGGCGTTCCCCGAAGGCGTCACCGCCGGGCCGTCGGTGGAGGGGATCTCCGAGTATCGCCTGGCCAACGGCCTGAAGGTGCTGCTCTTCCCCGATCGCTCCAAGCAGACCATCACCGTCAACGTCACCTACCTCGTCGGCTCGCGCCACGAGGGGTACGGCGAGACCGGCATGGCGCACCTGCTCGAGCACCTGCTGTTCAAGGGCACGCCGGACCACCCGAACATCCCCCAGGAGCTGACCGAGCGCGGCGCCCGCCCCAACGGCTCGACCTGGTACGACCGCACCAACTACTTCGAGACCTTCGCCGCCAGCGACGACAACCTGGAGTGGGCCCTGGATCTCGAGGCCGACCGCATGGTCAACAGCTTCATCGCCCAGCAGGACCTCGACTCGGAGATGACGGTGGTGCGCAACGAGTTCGAGATGGGGGAGAACTCGCCCCAGTTCGTGCTCATGGAGCGGATGCTGTCGGCGGCCTACCTGTGGCACAACTACGGCAACACCACCATCGGCGCCCGCTCGGACATCGAGAACGTGCCCATCGAGCGGCTGCAGGCCTTCTACCGGCGGTGGTACCAGCCCGACAACGCCATCCTGGTGGTGGCGGGAAACTTCGACCGGGCGAGGTCCCTGGAGCTGATCCAGCGGGAGCTCGGCGCCATCCCCAGGCCGGAGCGGCAGCTGCCCCGGCTCTACACCCAGGAGCCGGCCCAGGACGGCGAGCGCACCGTCACGCTGCGGCGGGTCGGCGAGGTGCAGCTGCTGGGAGCCGCCTACCACATCCCCGCCGGCTCCCATCCCGATTTCGCCCCCCTCGACCTGCTCGCCTTCGTGCTCGCCGACACCCCGGCGGGGCGGCTGCACAAGGCCCTGGTCGAGACCGGCAAGGCCGCCGGAGTCGGCGGCTTCGCCTTTCAGCTGGCCGACCCCGGGGTGCTGCTGCTGTTCGCCGAGGCGCGCAAGGACAGGCCGCTCGCCGAGATCGAGGAGACCCTGCTGGCCGAGGTCGAGCAGCGGATCCTCGCCGAGCCCCCCACCGCCGAGGAGGTCGACCGGGCGCGGGCCAGCCGCCTGACCTCCTGGCAGACGACCCTGCGCGACAGCGAGCGCGCCGCCATCGAGCTCTCCGAGTGGGCCTCGATGGGCGACTGGCGGCTGATGTTCCTGCACCGCGACCGCGTCGAGCAGGTGACGACCGAGGACGTGCTGCGGGTGGCCCAGGCCTACCTGCGGCCGAACAATCGCACTCTGGGACGCTTCCTGCCCACCGAAGCGGCGCAGCGGGTGGCGATCCCCGAGACGCCCGACGTCGCCGCCCTGGTGGAGGGTTACGAGGGGCGGGAGGTGCTGGCCGAGGGCGAGGCCTTCGACCCTTCGCCGGAGGCGATCGAAGCCCGTACTCGGCGCCTCCAGCTGCCCGGGGGGATCAAGGTGGCGCTGGTGCCCAGGGAGAGCCGCGGCGACGTCGTGCAGCTGGTGCTCGCCCTGCACTTCGGCGACCTCGAGAGCCTGTGGGGCAAGAGCCGCATCGGCGAGCTCACCGGCGGCATGCTGATGCGCGGCACCGAGAGCCGCAGCCGGCAGCAGATCCAGGACGAGCTCGACCGGCTGGGAGCCCAGCTGGCGGTGTTCGGCGGCGCCAGCGGCGCCCAGGCCAGGCTGGAGGTGCCGCGGCCGAACCTCGAAGCGGCCCTGCGGCTGCTGGCCGACGTGCTGCGACGCCCCGCCTTCCCCGAAAGCGAGCTCGAGCAGCTCAGGGAGGCCGCGCTGGCCCAGCTCGAGGAGGGCAAGACCGACCCCTTCCGCATCGCCTTCACCGCCTTCCGGCGCCACCTCGAGCAGTGGCCCGAGGGGGACCCGCGCCACGTGCCGACGCCGGAGGAGGCGATCGCCGCCACCGAGGCGGTGACGGGCGACCAGATCCGCCAGTTCCACCGCGACTTCTACGGCGCCTCGGCCAGCGAGGTGGCGGTGGTGGGCGATTTCGACGCCGCCGAGGTCGAGGCTCTGCTGCGCGAGCTGTTCGACGGCTGGGAGGGCGCTACCCCCTATCAGCGGATCCCCGATCCCTACACCCAGGTGGCCCCCATCGTCCAGGCCTTCGAGACGCCCGACAAGGAGAGCGCGGTGTTCGTCGCCGGCATGCCCCTCGAGCTGCAGGACACCGATCCCGACTATTTGGCCCTGGTGCTGGCCAACTACATGACCGGTGGGGGGTTCCTCAACTCGCGGCTGGCCACCCGGCTGCGCCAGCAGGAGGGCCTCTCCTACACCGCCGCCTCCAGCTTCTCCGCCAGCCCCTGGGAGAAGGATGCCACCTTCATGAGCTACGCCATCTACGCGCCGCAGAACGCGGCCAGGCTGGAGGCGGCGTTCAGCGAGGAGATGCAGCGCATCGTGGAGGGAGGCTTCACCGCCGAGGAGGTGGAGGCGGCCAAGAAGGGCTGGCTGCAGCGGCGGCAGGTCTCGCGCTCGCAGGAGGACGAGCTGGCGGCGCTGCTGCAGGCGCAGTTGCACCGGGGCCGCACCCTGCAGCGAGACGCCGAGATCGACGCCCGCGTGGCGGCCCTGACGCCGCAGGAGGTCCACGCCGCCGTTCGCCGGCACCTCGACCTGGAGAGGCTCAGCGTCATCAAGGCCGGCGACTTCGCCGCCGGCGCGGCGGCCGGGGGACCGCAGGCAGGGGAGGCCGCCGGCGAGCCCGACGCCGGCGCGGGAGCCGAGAGGCCGCCCGGGGAAGCCGGCGCTGCCCCCGTCGTCGACGCGCCGCAGCTGGCGTCGCCCTCGGCAGACGCCGGCGCCCTCGTCGGCCGCTGGATGTGCCAGCAACCGGGGGCGGCCCCGGAGACCAGCTTCGTCTTCTCGGGCGACGGGGCGTTGGAGTGGAACGTCGGCGAGGAGCGCTTCGCCTTGCGTTGGCAGGCCGAGGCGGAGGCCGGGGCTCTCGCCCTCGACCTCACCGGTTTCGACCGCGGACCGCTGCAGGGGCTGGCGCTCTACTGTCGCGCCGAGATCGGGGGGGAGGACGTGATGCGGCTGGACTGCGAGCCCGGCACTCCGGCGCAGGCCGCGGAGCGCCCGGCCGCGCTGGGGCCGGGCGCCTGGGGCTGTCTGCGCACGGGGGGGTGAGGGCTGCGAGGCGGCCGCCCGGGCCGCCGCTCAGCGCGCTCAGGTGAAGCCGCTGCCGCCGCCGCAGGCGCCCCGGTCGCTGGCGCCGGAGGCGGCGGAGCAGGCGGCGAACGTCGACACCCGGCGCTCGGGACGCGGGGCACCGCAGCGCGGGCAGGTGAGGCGTTCACCCCCCTCGCCCAGGCGCTGCAGCACCTCGAAGCGCTCGCCGCAGTCGCGGCAGGCGTACTCGTAGAGGGGCATCAGCTGACTTCGGCCGCCAGGGCGCCCTCGATCCGCTCCTGCAGCGCGCCCTTGGGCAGGGCGCCGACGATGCGCTGCACCTCCCGCCCCCCCGAGAAGAGGATCAGCGTCGGGATGCCGCGGATGCCGAGCTGGCCGGCGATCCGCTGGTGTTCGTCGGTGTTCACCTTGGCCACCGTCAGTCGGCCACCGTACTCGCTGGCCAGCTCCTCGAGGATCGGCGCCACCATGCGGCAGGGACCGCACCACGGGGCCCAGAAGTCGACCAGCACGGGTCGGTCGGCGCCCAGAACCTTCTCCTGGAAGTCGTGATCGCCGACCTGGATCGTCACATCGCTCATCTCGTGCCTCCATCCTTTGCGGCGCGGGCGTTCGTCCGTCGCGCGTCGTTGTCTCGGCTGGCGCCGCGGTGGCGGCGCCGCATGGTTTCAGTTTCCCTTGCGGGCCGCAAGCGAGCCGGCCGCCTCCCCGATCTCCGCCACTTCGCGGCTGGCCTGGCGCTCGATGCAGCCGCACATCAGTCGGCAGACCTCGAAGACGCCCTGGTCCTCGATGGTGTAATAGACGTTGAGGCCCTTCCGGCGGCAGCGTACCAGGCCGGCGGCGCGCAACACCCCGAGGTGCTTGGAGACGTTGGCCTGGCTGCAACCGAGCCGCTCCACCAGCTCGCTCACGCACACCTCGCGACCTTCCAGCTCGTGCAACAGCTGCAGGCGCGTGGGCTCCGCCATCGCCTTGAGGCGATCGGCGATCCGGCCGAGGAGCTGGCGGTAGGTGAGGTCCGAGGTCGCCATGCGTCTGTATAACTTATCAGTGATGCAGTTATATTTCAAGGCCGCGCCACGCGGGTCGGAGAGAGCAAGAGGCATTCCGCTCCCGTTACCGCTGCCCTCACCGCCAGTCGCGGCCGGATCGGCGACGCGGGCGGCGGCTTCGCAGGCCGCCGAGCAGCAGCAGCAGTACGGGTCCGGCGATGAAGCCGCCGATGTGGGCGAACCAGGCGACCCCGCCGGCCTCGGCGCTGGTGGCGGCGTTCAGCGAGGCGAGGCCCGAGACGAACTGCAGCAGGAACCATAGCGGCAGGTAGAGCAGGACGGGCAGCTCGACCCGCTGGATGAAGAAGCCGAGGATCACCAGGGTCACCACCCGGGCCTTGGGATACAGCACCAGGTAGGCGCCGAGGACGCCGGCGATGGCGCCGCTGGCCCCGACGGTGGGGAGGACCGAGCGGGGGTTGGCGAAGGCGTGGGCATAGGTGGCGACCATCCCGCAGAGCAGGTAGAAGAGCAGGAAGCGGACGTGGCCCAGACGGTCCTCGACGTTGTCGCCGAAAATCCACAGGAAGAGCATGTTCCCCAGCAGGTGCGCCCAGCCGCCGTGAAGGAACATCGACAGCAGCGCACCGCCGAGCTGCACGTCGCCGCCGCCCGCGGGAGCGAAGAGTCGTTCCGGCACGAACGCCGAGGCCATGAGGAACCGCTGCAGGTCCAGCCCGAGCGACAGCTCGTAGAGAAAGGCGATCCCGTTGGCGGCGATCAGCGCCACCGTCACCACCGGCAGCCGCCGGCTGGGGTTCAGGTCGCGGATCGGCAGCATGGGGAGAGGAGCAGCCTCCGGCCCGACCCGCCCGGCGCCTACCCCTCCGCGCCGGCCGCGGCCGGCGCGGTCGCCGAAGCCGGCGGCTCGAAGCCGATGCGGCGGCCGCGCGGGCTCTCCTGCTTCAGGCTCTCCGCCAGCTGCTGGTACTCCTTCTCCATCTCCGGCGTCACCGACGCCCGCGTCTCCTTGAGCGCCGATTCGAAGTAGAGCATCGGCAGCTCGCTGGCTTCCAGGTTCTCGCGCAACGCCTGCAGCCCGGCGCGGCGCACCAGGTCCTCGAGATCGGCGCCGGTGTAGCCCTGGGTGCGCTCCGCCAGCGCCTCGAGGTCGACGTCCGCCCCCAGGGGCATGCCGGCGGTGTGGATGCGCAGGATCTTGAGCCGCCCCTCGCGCTCCGGCACCGGCACGAACACCAGCTCGTCCAGGCGACCGGGGCGCAGCAGCGCCGGGTCGATCAGGGTGGGGCGGTTGGTGGCGCCGATGACCACCACTCCCTGCAGCTCCTCGAGGCCGTCCATCTCGGCGAGGATGGTGTTGACCACGCGCTCGGTCACCGCCGGCTCGCCCAGGCCGCCGCCGCGGCTCGGCGCCAACGAGTCGATCTCGTCGATGAAGATCACCGCCGGCGCCACCTGACGGGCGCGGGAGAAGAGGCGCGATACCTGCTGCTCGCTCTCGCCGTACCACTTCGACAGCAGGTCCGAGCTCTTGGCGGCGATGAAGTTGGCCTCGGCCTCCCGCGCCACCGCCTTGGCCAGCAGGGTCTTGCCGGTGCCCGGCGGCCCGAAGAGCAGGAATCCCTTGGCGGGGCGGATGCCCAGCCGCTGAAAGGCCTCGGGGTGCTTGAGCGGCAGCTCGACGCCCTCGCACAGCGACCGCTTGGCCTCGTCCAGGCCCCCGATGTCGTCCCAGCCGACGTCGGGAACCTGGATCATGATCTCCCGCAACGCCGAGGGCTGGACGCGCTTGTTGGCGTTCATGAAATCCTCGCGGACGACCCGCAGCCGCTCCAGCACCTCGGCGGGGATCTCGGGCGCCTCGAGGTCGATCTCGGGCAGGTGCCGTCGCAGCGCGTCGATGGCGGCTTCGCGGGCCAGCGCGGCGAGATCGGCGCCGACGAACCCGTAGGTGATGCGCGCCAGCTCCTGGAGGTCGACGTCGTCGGCGAGCGGCATGCCGCGGGTGTGGATGGCGAGCACCTCCTGTCTTCCCGCCACGTCGGGGACGCCGATGACGATCTCGCGGTCGAAGCGCCCGGGGCGGCGCAGCGCCTCGTCGACGGCGTTGAGCCGGTTGGTGGCGGCGATCACCACCACGTTGAGCCGCGGCTCGAGGCCGTCGAGCAGGGTCAGCAGCTGCGCCACCACCCGTCGCTCGACCTCGCCGCGGGTCTCCTCGCGCTTGGGGGCGATCGAGTCCAGCTCGTCGATGAAGATGATCGACGGCGCCTGCTGCTGCGCCTGCTGGAAGATCTCGCGCAGCCGCTGCTCCGATTCGCCGTAGTAGCGGCCCATGATTTCCGGGCCCGCGATGTGGAAGAACCTCGCCGCCGCCTCGTTCGCCACCGCCCTCGCCAGCAGCGTCTTGCCGGTGCCCGGCGGGCCGTACAGCAGCACCCCCTTCGGCGGGTCGATGCCCAGCCGCTGGAACAGCTCCGGGTGCTTGAGCGGCAGCTCGATCATCTCACGGACCTGCCCGATCGACTCGCCCATCCCGCCCACGTCGTCGTACGTGACGTCGCTCCGGCGAGGACCGTCCTCCTGCACCTCGACGAACTCGGGCAGCAGATCGATCTCCGTGTCCTGCGCGATCTGCACGACGCCACGCGGCGCGGTCGTGATTACGCGCAGCCGGATCTCCTGCAGCCCGAACGCCGGCTGCTCGAAGAACATCCGGAACAGGTCCTCCGGGATGTTGCCTCGCTGCGGGCCGCCCGATGGGTCACGCCGGTAGATCGACGTCGAGATCACGTCGCCGGCCACGAGCGGGCGCTGGAACAGCGTGCGTCGCAGCATCTCCCCCGAGCCGACCAGTCGCAGGTTCTTATGCGCGGGCGCGAGCTGTACGCGACGCGCGGGCTTCGTCTCCGCCGGCCGGACCTCCACGTGATCGCCGATGCTCACACCCGCGTTGCCCCGCTGAAGGCCGTCCAGCCGCAGCACCTCGAGCCCCTCGTCCTCCGGATACGGCGGCAGCGCCAGGGCCGCGGTCTCCCGCTTCCCCGCGATCTCCACCACCTGACCCTCGCGCAGGCCGAGCCGCTCCAGCACGCCGCGCTGCAGCCTGGCCGTCCCCGTCCCCACATCCTGCGGCTTCGCGCCCGCCACCTGCAGCTTCACGCCGTTCGTACGCTGCTCCGCCATCGCCGTCCTCCCTCGGGCCCCTCAGAACCGGATCCGCCAGCCCACCCGCGTGCCATCCCGTCCCGGCGCCACCACCAGCTCCGGCGTCATCGGCCGTTCCTCGCGCGCGCCGCCCGGCGGACCCTCGTCTTCACGCAGCCGGTCCAGCGACCGTTCCGCCAGGTACTTTCCGAGCGCGATCCCCAGCACGCTGCCCAGCGCGGTGTCCGACAGCCAGTGCCGCTGGTCCGCCATGCGCGCCACGCCGATCCCCAGCGCCAGCGTCCACAGCGCCGGCTCCGCCACACCCAGATCGAAGCGATGGTTCAGATAGGACACGCACGACACGATGTTCGTCACGTGCCCGCCCGGCAGCGAGTTGTCGTACCAGGTCTTCACACCCGGCACGTTGAAGTGCAGGTGGTCGCCCGGCCGGCCGATCGACTCGTCCGGCGCCCGCCGCTCCGACCCCTCCACCACCCACGGCCGCTCCCGGCCCAGCAGGTGGTAGAAGTAGTACCGCGGTGTCGCCTGCGCCTGGTGCGCCGCCAGACACCCCGTCGCCGCGTCCCGCAGACTCCGCGAGCCCACCAGCAGCCCCGCGCCGTACAGCGCGAGCGGGATCTGATCCAGCCGCGGCGCCGTCGCCAGCTTCTCGATCTTCGGGTCGTAGCCCTCGCGCAGCGGATCGAAGGCCTCCAGCAGCGCCGTGTGCTGATGGTCCCGAACCCAGTCCGCGACCGGCTTGTCCACCAGCACCAGCACGCCCGCCCCGCCCAGCACCAGCCCCGCCGTCCTGTAGTCCGACCATTCGCCACGGAACGGCGATGTCCACACCGCGCCGATATCGAGCACGAAGTTCTTCACGTCCCCGTACACGATCTCGAACACGTTCTGCGCACGCACCGCCGGAGCGGCCAGCAGCGACAGCACGACCGCCGCCCACAGACTCCTCCCCATCCGTCCTCCCTCGCGTCTTGGGTACGGGGACGGCCCCGGGGCAAGCTTCGCGCCGACCGATCCGTCCGGCCAGATGACGGAGCGCCCGGCGTCGATCTCCCGGCCACCGGGATGACGAAACGCCCGGAGGTCTCCCCCCGGGCGTTCCACCTTGCGACGACGCCTGCGCGCCTACCGGTTGCCGATCAGCCGCTCCCGGTACTCCTCGCTCGCGAAGATCGCCACCTCGACTCGCCGGTTCTGCTGGCGGCCGTACTCGTCTTCGTTCGACGCCACCGGCTCGCTCTCGCCCCGGCCCGTCTGCCGGATCCTGTCGTACGCCACACCCTGCGACACCAGATACTGCGCCGCCGACGCCGCGCGCCGCTGCGACAGACTCTGGTTGTAGCTGTCCGTACCCGTCGCATCCGTGTGACCCACGATCAGAACTTCGCTGTCCGGGTACCGGTTCAGGCTCGTCGCCAGATCCTGCAGGTTCGTCGCCGACGCGCCGCGGATCACGGACGAATCGAAGTCGAACAGCAGCCCCGTGTCGAACGTCACCAGGATCCCCTCACCCACCCGCTCCACC
>DATKEH010000404.1:0-2156 GCA_035546355.1 Thermoanaerobaculia bacterium | reverse complement strand
GGCTGGCGGCGGGCGGTGTCAGCATGGACCTCGTGGCCTCCCCGGAGCTCGCCCGGCTCGCCGGCGACCCCCGCTTCGCGAGCCTGCTGCAGGCGATGGAGCGGAACCGCGCTCCCATCGCGCGAGCGGAGATCGTCTGTGAGCTCGACGCCCCGGGGTTGCTGCCCGAAGGCATCGACCTCGACCGCCGGCGACGCAGGGTCGTCCTCGGCAGCTTCTCCACCGGGCAGCTCGTCACGGCCGCCCTCGATGGCTCCACCGAGGAGCTGCTGCCGGCCGGGAGGTTGGGAGGGGTCGCCGGAATCCGGGTCGACCCGGTCCGCCGCGTGGTGTGGGCCACCTCCAATTCCGACGGCGAGGGCGAGGGCCCTCCCCCGGCGGTGGTGGCGGTAGGTCTCGACAGCGGCGACGTCGTCGCCCGCAAGGAGCTCGCCGCCGGCGCGGCCCCGGTGCTGCTCAACGACCTGGCGGTGACGCCCGACGGCACCGTGTTCGTCACCGAGACGCTGCAGGGCGCCGTGCTCCGGACCTGTCTCGCCTGCCCCGGGCTGGAGCTCCTCCTCCGTTCGGACCGGCTGCCGCTGGCCAACGGCATCACCACCGGCGGCGACGGCACCACGCTGTACGTGGCGCATGCCGCCGGCATCTCGAGGATCGACACCACCAGTGGCGCCGAGGAGTGGCTCGCGGTTCCGCCCGGGGAGGTGTCGGTGGGGGCGGACGGGCTCTACTGGCACGAGGGAACCCTGATCGCGGTGCAGAATCAGCCCTTCCACGACCGGATCGTCCGCTTCTGGCTCGACGAGGCGGGCGCGACGATCCTGCGGACCCAGATCCTCAACGGCCGCCATCCCGGAGGGATGTTCCACAGCACCGGCTTCGTCCTCGACGGCCACTTCTTCTTCAACGGGGTCGCCGGGGGCCTCCCTCCGCCGGGTGGGCTCGAGGAGCAGCGGACCTACCTGCTCACCGTGCCGCTGGGGGATCCCCCCCATCCACCGCCGGCGAACGCCTTCGGTTCCCGCCACCTCGCCGAGCCTGCGGCGACTTCTTGCCGGCTACGAGGCCGTCCACTGCCATAGACTCGGGGCCTCAGCGGTGGAGGAGCCAGCCATGGAGAGCCGTACCGAACGCGACAGCCTGGGGCCGGTGGAGGTGCCGGCGCGGGCCTACTACGGTGCCCAGACCGAGCGGGCGCGACGCAACTTCCCGGTCAGCGGGCTGCGCTTGCCGCGCCGTTTCCTCCAAGCCATGGCGATGATCAAGTCCGAGGCGGCGGCGGTCAACGCCGAGATGGGCATCGTGCCGGAGCATCTGGGCGACGCCATCCGCCGCGCCGCCGAGGAGGTGGTCGCCGGCGAGCTCGACGAGCACTTCCCGCTCGACGTCTTCCAGACCGGCTCGGGCACCTCCACCAACATGAACGCCAACGAGGTGATCGCCAACCGCGCCATCGAGCTGCTCGGCGGCACCTTCGGCGACAAGTCGGTGCACCCCAACGACCACGTCAACGCCGGCCAGTCCTCCAACGACGTCGTCCCCACCGCCATCCACCTGTCGGCCTGCCTGGCCATCGTCGAGGCGCTCGATCCGGCGCTCGAGCAGCTGGCGGTGGCGCTGGAGCGCAAGGCGCGCGAATTCGACGACGTCGTCAAGATCGGCCGTACCCATCTGCAGGACGCCGTGCCGGTGCGCCTCGGCCAGGAGCTCTCGGGCTACGCGCAGCAGATCCGCTACGCGCAGGAGCGCGTCGGCGCGGTCAAACCGCGCCTGTCGCAGCTGGCGCTGGGCGGCACCGCGCTGGGCACCGGCCTCAACGCCCCTCCCGGTTTCGCCGACCGGGTGATCGAGCGGCTGGCGGCCCGCACCGGCCAGCCCTTCGTGCCGGCGCCGAACAAGTTCGAGGCGCTGGCCGCCAAGGACGCCGCCGTCGAGACCTCCGGCGCCCTCAAGACCCTCGCCGTGTCGCTGACCAAGATCGCCAACGACCTGCGTTGGCTGGCGTCGGGACCGCGCTGCGGCCTCGGCGAGATCACCCTCCCCAGCCTGCAGCCGGGCAGCTCGATCATGCCGGGCAAGGTCAACCCGGTGATCCCCGAGTCGGTGCTGATGGTCTGCGCCCAGGTGATCGGCAACGACGCCACCATCGCCCTCGG
>DATKEH010000403.1:0-8330 GCA_035546355.1 Thermoanaerobaculia bacterium | reverse complement strand
CAGGTGCACGTGATCCCGATCGGCGGCGGCGAGCCGCGGCAGCTCACCTTCTACAACGACGTCGGCGAGCTGCCGCCGCGCGGCGGCGTCGACAACCTGGTGCTCGACTGGAGCCCGGACGGCAGCGAGATCCTCTTCCTGCCGCACCGCCTGCCGTGGAGCGAGCGCATGCCGGTGCACTACGTGGTGCCGTTCGCCGGCGGCATGGAGCGCCCGCTCGGCCCGCCGGAGGGCAGCGGCGGCATGTTCTCGCCCGACGGCACGAAGCTCGTCTACACCCCCATCGAGCGCGAGTTCCGCACCTGGAAGCGCTACCGCGGCGGCCGCGCCCAGGACGTGTGGACCTACGACCTCGCCGCCGGCCAGGCGCGGCAGATCACCGACGACCCCGCCACCGACAACCAGCCGATGTGGGTGGGGAACACCCTGTACTTCACCTCCGACCGCGCCGGCGGCAAGCTGAACCTCTGGGCCCACGACCTGGGCAGCGGCGACACCCGCCAGGTCACCCACCACGAGACCTGGGACGTGCTGTGGCCGGCGGCGGGCAGCGAACGCATCGTCTACGAGGCCGGCGGCTGGATCTGGCGCTTCGACCCGGCGGCGGGCGAGAGCGTGCGGGTACCGATCCGCCTCTACGGCGACTTCGCCGGCGCCCTGCCGCGCTTCGCCGGCGTCGCCAAGAACATCCAGGGAGCCGGCATCTCCCCGTCCGGCGCCCGCGCCGTCTTCGCCGCCCGCGGCGAGCTGTTCACCGTCCCCGCCGAGAAGGGCGAGGTGCGCCACCTCACCCGCACCCCGGGAGTGCGCGAGCGCGACCCGGCCTGGTCGCCCGACGGCCGCTCGGTCGCCTACTGGAGCGACGCCAGCGGCGAGTACGAGCTCTACCTGCGCCCCGCCGACGGCAGCGGCGAGCCGCGGCGCCTGACCGAGGACGGCGCCAGCGACCCCACCTGGCGCTACGCGCCGGTGTGGTCGCCCGACGGCGAGCGCATCGCCTTCGCCGACCGCAAGGCGCGCCTGCGGGTGCTGGAGGTGGCGAGCGGCCGCGTCGTCGACGCCGACCGCGGCGCCTTCGCCGACATCCAGGACGCCACCTGGTCGCCCGACAGCCGCTGGCTGGCCTACAGCAAGCTCGGCGACAACCAGCTGGGCAGCGTCTGGGTGTGGTCGCGCGACGGCGGGCGCACCCACCAGCTCACCAGCGGCGACACCCACGAGTCGGCGCCGGAGTTCGATCCCCAGGGGCGCTACCTCTACTTCCTGTCCAATCGCGACTTCGGGCTCGAATTCAGCGACTTCGAGTTCGACTTCGTCTACACCGACGCCACCCGCGTCTACGTCGGCGTGCTGGCGGCGGACGGCCCGGCCCTGTTCCTTCCCGAGAGCGACGAGGAGGAGGTGGCGGAGGGAGAGGAGCCGCCGCCGGGCGATCGCGTCGCCGACGCCGAGAGGGGAAAGGAGAAGAGGGGCCAGGAGGGGGGCGACGAGGAACCGGGGGCCGCGGCGAAGAAGCCGGTCACCGTGCGCATCGACCCGGCGGGCTTCGAGCGCCGCGTGCGCGCCATCCCCGGCAGCCCCGGCGACTACGGCCCGCTGGGGGCGGTGGCCAAGGGGCCGCTCTACGTCCGCGGCCAGGGCGGCGAGGGCAAGCTCCACCTCTACGACCTCGAGGCGCGCGAGGAGAAGACCGTCCTCGAGGGCGTGGTGGGGTTCGAGCTCAGCGCCAGCGGCGAGAAGATGCTGTTCCGCAAGCCCGGCCCGCCGGCCTCGGCGTACGGCATCGTCGCGGCGCAGCCGGAGCAGGAGGGCAAGACCCTCGACCTCGCCGGCATGGAGACACTCGTCGAGCCGCGGGCGGAGTGGGCGCAGGAGTTCGTCGACGCCTGGCGCATCCTGCGCGACTGGTTCTACGACCCGGGGATGCACGGGCTCGACTGGCAGGCGATGCGCGCCAAGTACGAGCCGCTGGTCGCGCACGTCGCCCACCGCGCCGACCTCGACCACATCCTCGGCGAGCTGGGCGGCGAGCTCGACTCGGGCCACATGTACGTGCAGACCTCCGACGACTGGCAGGTCGAGCGCCGCGACACCGGCCTGCTCGGCGCCGTGGTGGCGGCCGACCCGTCGGGCTACTTCCGCGTCGAGAAGATCTTCCCCGGCGAGAACTGGCAGGAGGACTTCCGCTCGCCGCTCACCGAGCCGGGCGTCGCCGTCTCCGAGGGGGACCTGATCCTCGCCGTCGACGGCGTCTCGACGCGGGGCGTCGACAACTTCTACCGCCTGCTGGCCAACAAGGCCGACCGGGTGGTGACGCTGCGGGTGGCGGCCGACGCCTCCGGCCGCGGCGCCCGCGAGGAGCGGGTGCGGCCCATCCGCCGCGAGACCCACCTGCGCTACCTCGACTGGGTGCAGTCGCGGCGCCGCTACGTCGCCGAGAAGTCGGGCGGGCGGATCGGCTACATCCACCTGCCCAACACCTCCGTCGAGGGGTACCGCGAGCTGTTCAAGGGGTTCTACGCCCAGGCCCACGAGCCGGCGCTGATCCTCGATGCGCGCTACAACGGCGGCGGCTTCATCCCCTTCCACATGATCGAGCTGCTCGAGCGGCCGCTGCTGTCGTACTGGGCGCGGCGCGACCTGCGGCCGTTCACCACCCCGGGCTACTACCACCGCGGCCCCAAGGCGACGCTGATCAACGGCTACTCGGGCTCGGGCGGCGACGCCTTCCCCTACTACTTCCGCCAGCGCGGCCTGGGGCCGCTGATCGGCACCCGTACCTGGGGCGGGCTGATCGGCATCTCCGGCAACCCGCCGCTCATGGATGGCGGGGCGGTGCTGGCGCCGAACTTCCGCTTCGTCGACCCCGCGGGGATGTGGGCGGTCGAGGGCGTCGGGGTGGAGCCCGACATCGAGGTGGTGGATCGGCCGGATCTGGTGGTGCAGGGGATCGACCCGTCGCTCGACGAGGCGATCGAGGTGCTGCTGGCGGAGCTCGAGCGCAACCCGCCGGCCGAGCTGACGGTGCCCGAGCCGCCGCGCGGGCGGTAGGAGAGGCCCGCCCCTACGACCGGAGGGGAGTCTCCGAACCGTCGTAGGGGCCGGCCTCCGCGCCGGCCCGGGGTGGGGCGCAGCACGGCCACGGCATCGAGGGGCGGCGCGAATACCTCCCGCCTGCCGCCCGTATCGTCAGGTGAGCGCGCCGCTTGCCCGCGGCACGCCATATACTGAGGACGCACCGATGCGACTCCGCCGCTCCCTCCGCCGCATCTCCGGGAGCGCCCCCGCGCTCCTGGCCCTGGCGCTCGTCGCCCTGCCGCCGGCCCCTGCGCTGGCCCAGGGGGCCGCCGCGCCGCCGCAGCAACGGGCGGCCGACCCGCCGGCCGACGCCCCGTCCGCTCCCGCCGCCGCCGCCGCTCCCGCCGACACCGCCGCTCCCCCTGACGACGCCGACGCCGCCCGCCCCGCCGCCCACCCCGACAACGAGGTGGTGGTGGTGGCCATCCGCAGCATCATCCACCCGGTGGCGAGCGAGGTGGTGCAGGAGGCGATCGCCACCGCCCAGGCGCGCCGCGCCCAGGCGCTGGTGATCGAGCTCGCCACCCCCGGCGGGCTCCTCGAGTCGACCCGCGAGATGACCACCGCCATGCTCGGCGCCGAGCTGCCGGTGGTGGTGTGGGTGGCGCCCTCCGGCGCCCAGGCCGCCTCGGCGGGGTTCTTCCTGCTGATGGCCGCCGACGTGGCGGCGATGGCGCCCGGCACCAACACCGGCGCCGCGCACCCGGTGGGCGGCCAGGGGGAGAACATCGAGGGCACGCTCGGGGAGAAGGTGGAGCAGGACGCGGCGGCCACCATCCGCTCGCTCGCCGCGCGCAAGGGGCGCGACGTCGAGCTGGCGGAGGCAGCGGTGGTCGAGAGCCGCTCGTTCACCGCCGAGGAGGCGCTGGAGAGCGGGCTGATCGACCTGATCGCCCCCTCGCTGCCGCGGCTGCTGGCCGAGATCGACGGCCGCACCGTCGAGAAGGGTGACGGCGAGAGCTACCTGCTCGCCACCGCCGGCGCCGCCGTCCACCGCGTCGAGATGACGCCCGTGCAGCGACTGCTGTCGGCGATAGCCCACCCCAACGTCGCCTACATCCTGATGTCCCTGGGGTTCCTGGGGCTCTACTTCGAGTTCGCCAACCCCGGCGCCATCCTGCCCGGGGTGGTGGGCGCGATCTGCCTGCTGCTCGCCTTCTACGCCCTGTCGGTGCTGCCGCTCAACTACGCCGGCGTGGCGCTGATGCTGCTCGCCGTGCTGCTGTTCATCGCCGAGATCAAGGTGGCGAGCTACGGGCTGCTCACCGTCGGCGGCGTGGTGTCGCTGGTGCTCGGCTCGCTGATGCTGTTCAAGAGCCCCGACCCGGCGATCCGCGTCAGCCTGTGGCTGATCGGCGGGATGACGGCCTCGGTGCTGGTCACGGCGGTGTTTCTGGCGACGCTGGTGGTGCGCACCCACGGCGCCCGGGTGACGACCGGCAGCGAGGGCCTGGTGGGGAAGACGGGGGTGGCACGGGGATCCCTGGCGCCGCGGGGCAAGGTCTTCGTGCACGGCGAGATCTGGCGCGCCGTCGCCGCCGAGCCGGTGGCGCCCGGGCAGGAGGTGGAGGTAGTGGGAGTCGAGGGAATGAACCTGAGGGTGCGGCCGCTGACACCGCCTGCCGCCGCTGGCGGCGGGCCGGCCAACGCGCACCCGGCTAGCGGAGGAGACCTGGCATGAGTGCGATCGGCTGTATCGGACTGTTCGTCCTGCTCATCATCGGCTACGTGATCCTGAGCATCCGGATCGTCACCGAGTACGAGCGCCTGGTGGTCTTCCGCCTCGGGCGCCTGGTGGACAAGCCCAAGGGCCCGGGCATCACCCTGGTGTGGTTGATCATCGACCGGGCGGTGCGGGTGTCGCTGCGCACCGTGGTGCTCGACGTGCCGTCGCAGGACATCATCACCCGCGACAACGTGTCGGTGAAGGTCAACGCGGTGGTCTACTTCCGCGTCATCGACCCGCTCAGGGCGGTGGTGGAGGTCGAGAACTTCCTCTACGCCACCAGCCAGCTGTCGCAGACCACGCTGCGCTCGGTGCTGGGCACCGCCGAGCTCGACCATCTGCTGTCCGAGCGCGACAAGCTCAACGAGCAGCTGCAGGAGATCATCGACACGCAGACCGACCCCTGGGGCGTCAAGGTGGCGATGGTCGAGGTCAAGCACGTCGACCTGCCGCAGGAGATGCAGCGCGCCATGGCCCGCCAGGCCGAGGCCGAGCGCGAGAAGCGGGCCAAGGTCATCCACGCCGAGGGGGAGTTCCAGGCCTCCAAGCAGCTCGCCGAGGCGGCGACGATCATCTCCCGCAACCCGACCACGCTGCAGCTGCGCTACCTGCAGACTCTGACCGAGATCTCGGCGGAGAAGAACTCGACGATCATCTTCCCGATCCCGATCGACATCTTCGCCGGCATGGGGCTGCTCAAGAAGCCGCCGGAGTCGGAGTGAGCCGGTAGCGCGGTCGCCCGCGCCGGGATAGCCTAGGGGTCCCGGCCGCCCGGCCCCGCGGCCGCGGGCCACCCTCGGGAGCACCCCTTGCACGAGCACGAGCCCAGCTACTACGAGATCGCCCTCACCAATCGGCAGGTGCTGATCGCCTTCGTCATCCTGCTGGTGTGCGTGGTGGCGGCGTTCTTCGCCGGCGTGTACGTGGGGAAGGGGGAGCCGGCGCGCGCCGCCGCCGCCCCCGCCGCCGAGGAGCAGGTCGCCGAATCGCCGCTCGAGCAGGAGGCCGAGGAGTTCGAGTTCTTCAACCGCGGCGGCCAGGCGCCGGCCCCCGCCGAGCGCCCCGACCTCGAGAAGCTGGCCCGCGAGCCCAACCCCGACACCACCCTGGCGCAGGACCTCGGGCTCGAGGCGGGGCCCGACGAGGGCGAGGAGGGGGCGCCGGCCGACGTCGGCGCCCCGGCGCAGCCCGACCGCCCGCCGGCCGAGCCGCCGGCCAACCTCCCGCCGGCGGGGCAGCAGCCGGCCAGCCCGGGAGCCGCCGCGCCGGGCGCCCCCGAGGCGGCGATGCCGGCGGGCTCGCTGATCATCCAGGTCTTCTCCTCGCGCGACCAGGAGCAGGCGCGCAAGCTGCTCGACCGGCTGCGCGGGGCCGGGTTCACCGCCTACCTGTCGCCGGCCGAGGCCGGCCGCGACACGATGTACCGGGTGCGCATCGGCCCCTTCACGGCGCGCGACGAGGCCGAGGCCGTCGCCGCGCGGGTACGGCGCGACTTCCGGGTCGACACCTGGATCACCGCCCCCTGAGCGAGCGGCCGCCGCACCCGCCCGCGCCGGCGGCGAGCGAGCCGGCCGCCGCCACCCCCGCCGCCGCGCCCGCCGGCCGCCTCACCGAGCCCGCCTTCCGCCTGCCGCTGCTGACGCCGCTGATGGCCGCCGCCGGCGGCTGGCTGTGGGCGCTGCAGTTCGAGGCCGAGCCGCTGCGGGTGGCGCCCTGGCTGGCGCTCACCCCCCTGATGCTGCTGCTCGGCAGCGCCCGCCCGGCGCGCTGGGGGTGGCTGCACGGCTTCGTCTACTGGCTCACCGCCATCCCCTGGATAGGCCCGACGCTGGTCACCTTCGGCGGCCTCTCCTGGTGGCTGGCGATGCCGCTGCTCGCCCTGCTCGCCGCCTTTCTCGGCCTCTACGGCGCCGTCTTCGGCTGGCTCGGCGGCAAGATCTGGCGGCGCCGCACCTGGGTGGCGCTGTGGGGGCTGCCGGCGCTGTGGGTGGCGCTCGAGTGGGTGCGCGGCTGGTTCCTCGGCGGCTTCCCCTGGAACCTCGCCGCCTACGCCTGGGTCGACGTCCCCGGCGCGCTGCCGCTGGCCGCCTGGATCGGCCCCTGGGGCGTCGGCTACCTGGTGCTGTGGGCCAACGCCGGCATCGCCCTCGGCGTCGCCCGCCGCCGCTGGCCGGTGGCACTGGTGGGGGTGCTGGCGCCGCTGCTGCTGCTGGCCGTCGCCGGCCGCTTCGCCACCGCCGACCCGGGGTGGTCGCCCCACGCCGGCCAGCCGGTGCGGGTGCTGCAGCCCAACATCCCCAACCTGACCGCGGTCGACTGGCCGGTGGTGCTGGCCAACTACCAGAAGGTGCTCGAGATGTCGCGCCAGGCGTGCGACGCCCCCGAGGCGCTGGTGATCTGGCCCGAGAGCGCCGCCTGGCCGTTCAGCTACCAGGGGGAGCCGGAGCTGCGCCAGGACCTCTCGGCGCTGGTCGCCGCCGGCTGCCCGCTGCTGCTCAACACCGCCTGGGACGAGGACGACGGCACCCGCAACGCCGCCCTGCTGCTGAGCCCGGGCGGCGGCTTCGAACGCTACGACAAGCGCAAGCTGGTGCCGTTCGGCGAGTACGTGCCGGGCCGCCGCCTGCTGCCCTTCGCCGGCACCCTGGCGCGCAACGCCGGCGACTTCACCGCCGCCGACGAGCTCACCCTGCTGCCCTGGGGGCGCGAGCGGCTGGGGGTGGCGATCTGCTTCGAGATCACCTTCCCCGGCGAGGTGGCCGAGGCGGTGCGGGCCGGCGCCACCACCCTGGTGACCATCACCAACGACGCCTGGTACGGCGACACCTCGGCGCCCTGGCAGCACTTCCGTGCCGCCCGCTTCCGCGCCGCCGAGACCCGCCGCCCGCTGGCGCGCGCCGCCATCACCGGCATCTCCGCCCTGGTCGCCGCCGACGGCGGCGTCGAGGCGCAGCTCGGCCCCTTCGACGAGGGCCTGCTGCGCGGCCGCGTCCGCGGCGCCACCGGCCTCACCCCCTTCGCCCGCGCCCCCTGGTTGGCCCCGGCCCTCTCGCTGCTGCTCACCGCGGCCGCCCTGTGGGCCGCCCGCCGCCGCCTCTCGGCCTGGCAGCCGATGGGGTAGGGAGCCGCGAACGTCGTAGGGGCGGGCCTCCGCGCCCGCCCGGGGGATCTATCCCTCTCTCCCCAATCGTGTTAGCGTCGGGGTACCATCCGTCGGAAAGGAGGAGGGACATGAACGCGAAGACGATCGCCCTGATCTTCGGCATCGTGTTCACCGCCATCGCCATCCTGGCCTTCGTGCCGGGAGCGACCCAGGCGCCGCCCCCGGGCGCGCCCGAGCTGACCGTGGACAGCGGCTACGGCTACCTGCTGGGGCTGTTCCCGGTCAACGTGCTGCACAACCTGGTGCACCTGCTGTTCGGGGTCTGGGGCTTCGTCGCCTACCGCACGCTGGCGGCGAGCCGCACCTACCTCAAGTCGGTGGCCGTGATCTACGGCCTGCTGGTGGTGCTGGGGCTGGTCCCCG